>NZ_JAAZTY010000025.1 GCF_018854775.1 Acidithiobacillus ferriphilus
GGGGGTGGGGGGGTATTGGTGGTGGCATCGGCATGGTGAATAACGTGCTGTGGCCACATCATGGCGGGTAAGACGGGCACCGCATGCGCTGAACTGCATGGCGATTTGCTAGAGAGCCCGGTTTTATGCTAAAAAGCGCTGGGCTTCGGCCTAAATACTCACACACACCGATCCAGGTCAGCTGGGTGTCCGCGAGGATGGCTGCTTGAGGTGTGTGGCGGATCATAACCCTTGAAAACTGGAGAAACCCTTATGAGCAGCAATGTAACCATGCGCGCCCTATTGGAAGCTGGCGTCCACTTTGGTCATCAATCCCGTTACTGGCATCCGAAGATGGCGCCGTATCTCTTTGGTGAGCGTAACCGCATTCACATTATCAACCTTGAGCATACCCTGCCGATGCTGCGCACCGCGCTGAGCTTTGTTGAGCAGATTTCCCGCAAGCATGGCCGTATCCTTTTCGTCGGCACCAAGCGCCAGGCACGCGAGGCGGTCGAGCAGGAGGCCCGCCGCAGCAACGCCTTCTTTGTCAATCAGCGCTGGTTAGGTGGTACCCTGACGAATTTTAAGACCATCCGTCAATCGATTCGCCGCCTTGACGAACTGGATCAGATGGCCGCCGACGGCACCATGGAAAAGCTGACCAAGAAGGAAGCGCTCACCCTGACCCGCGAGCGCGACAAGCTGGAGCGTAGCCTCGGCGGTATCAAAGACATGAACGGTCTGCCGGACGCTATTTTTGTGATTGATGTCGGTCATGAAAATATTGCCGTGTTGGAAGCTCGAAAGTTGGGTATCCCGGTGATCGGCGTGGTGGACAGCAACTGTGATCCACTGCTTATCGACTATCCCATCCCCGGTAATGACGACGCCACCCGCGCCATTCGTCTGTATGCCTCGCTGGTGGCCGATGCCGTTCTCGATGGTCGTCAGGGTGGTGAATCTGCGCTGCTCGACGAATTTGTTGAGGTGGACGAAGAAACGATCGAAATCGGCGCCGACTAGAGCATTCACCAGAATCTAAGGAGCTTTCATGGCTATCAGTGCACAACAGGTCAAAGAACTACGCGAGCGCACCGGCGCTGGCATGATGGAATGTAAAACGGTGCTGACCGAAGCCGATGGTGATTTGGAGGCCGCTATCGACCTCCTGCGCGCGCGCGGTCTGGCCAAGGCCGATAAAAAGGCGGGTCGGGTCGCTGCGGAGGGGGTCATCGTCGTGGCCCTTAGTAGCGACCAAAAACGGGGCATCGTGCTCGAAGTGAACTGTGAAACCGATTTTGTGGCCAAAAATGAAGATTTCCTGGCCCTGGCGAAGGATTGCGCCGACCAGGCTTTGGCGCATGGATTCAAGGAGGCGGATGCCTTACTGACCGATGCGGGTGTGGAAGAGCGTCGCAAGGGATTGGTCAGCAAGCTTGGCGAGAACATCAGTTTGCGCCGTCTGCAACATCTGCAGGTCGAGGAGGGTGTGATCGGTGCCTATGTTCATGGCAGCCGCATCGGTGTGCTTGTAGCCTTGGAAGGTCAGGCAGCTACCAGCGAACTCGGTCGTGATGTGGCCATGCATGTGGCGGCAGCTCGTCCCGAGGTGATCCACCCCAGTCAGGTTTCTCCCGAGCGTCTGGCCCGTGAGAAGGACATTCTCATTGCCCAGGCGGCAGACAGTGGTAAGCCTGCTGACATTATTGAGAAGATGATCTCTGGACGTCTGAATAAACTGCTCAATGAAATCGCGCTCACCGGACAGCCTTTCGTCAAAGATCCCGACCGCAGCGTCGGTCAACTGGTGCAGGGTTTCCCAGGTGTCGAAGTGCTGGAGTTTGTGCGTTTCGAGGTGGGTGAAGGGATCGAGAAGGCCCCCGCCACGGATTTTGCCACCGAGGTTATGGCGCAAGTCCGGGGGTCCTGAATGACAGCGCCCTTGTACTCCCGCATTCTCCTCAAGCTGAGCGGGGAGGCACTCATGGGCGACGGTCAGTATGGTGTGGACCGTGAGGTTGTGCAGCGTATGGCACGGGAAATCAAGGACGTCTCTGATACCGGAGTACAGATTGCCATCGTGATTGGTGGTGGCAATATTTTCCGGGGCATGGCCAAGGCGGCTGAAGGCATGGACCGCGCCACCGCCGACTATATGGGCATGCTGGCGACGGTCATGAACGCGCTTGCCGTGCAGGATGCCCTGGAACATCTGGGTTTGCCAACCCGGGTGTTGTCGGCGTTGCATATTGAGCAAGTGGCGGAGCCTTATATCCGGCGGCGGGCCATTCGTCATCTGGAGAAGGGGCGAGTCGTGATTTTTGGTGCCGGTACCGGTAATCCCTTTTTCACTACCGATACGGCGGCCAGTCTGCGTGCCGTGGAGATCAATGCCGAGGTGGTGCTCAAGGGAACGAAGGTCGATGGCGTGTATACCGATGATCCGGTTACTCACCCTGAGGCCATGCGCTACCGGGAACTGTCCTATGGCCAGGTGTTAGAGCAGAATCTGCAGGTTATGGATGCAACGGCCATCACCCTTTGCCGTGATAACGACATGCCGATCATCGTTTTTTCCATCAATAAATCCGGCGCTTTGATGCGGGTGATGCTGGGTGAAGAGGAAGGCACTTCCGTGCGCAGAGAGATTGCATGAGTATTCAAGAGATTAAAAAAGATTCCGAAACCCGGATGAAGAAGAGCATCGAGTCCCTGAAGGGGGAACTCACCCGACTGCGGACGGGCCGGGCCAGTGCCGGCCTGCTTGACCATGTGCAATTGGACTATTATGGGTCACCGACACCCTTGGCGCAGGTTGCTTCGGTTTCGGTCGCCGATGCTCGGTCGCTGCTGGTCACGCCGTGGGAAAAAAATCTGATTCCCAAGATTGATAAGGCGATCCGTGACGCTGGCCTAGGGCTGAATCCGGTGGCGGGTTCGGATAATGTGCGGGTTCCACTGCCCGCACTCTCCGAAGAACGCCGCAAGGAAATGGTCAAAGTGGTTCGGCAGGAGGGTGAGGGGGCGCGTGTAGCCATTCGCAATATTCGTCGCGACGGCATTTCTCAGGTCAAAGAACTGCACAAGCAGAAAACTATTTCGGAAGACGAAGCACGGCGCGCCGAGGAAGAATTTCAGAAACTGACGGACCGTTTTATCGATGAGGTGGACGCGGTAGTGGAGGCCAAGGAAGCTGACCTCATGGAGGTCTGACTCATGCCTTGCGCTGATGAAACCGTGCTCGCTTTGCCACGTCATGTTGCCGTCATTATGGATGGCAACGGTCGCTGGGCTCACCGCCAGTGTTTGCCGCGGGTGGCCGGCCATCGGCGCGGTGCGGAAGTGGTGCGGGAAATGGTGCAGTCCTGCGTGGATATCGGTATTCCTTACCTGACGCTTTTTGCCTTCAGCACCGAAAACTGGCGGCGTCCAGCCCTCGAAGTACGTTTGCTGATGAATCTCTTCCGTCTTTTATTACGGCGAGAAGTCCGTAAACTCCATGAGAATGGCGTTCGCCTGTGTATCATCGGTGATCGCAGTGCATTGGAGCGTGACATACGGCAGCTCATCGAAGAGGCTGAGGTGCTCACCTGCAACAACAAGCGACTCCAGCTCAATCTTGCGGTGAATTATGGCGGACGCTGGGATATTACGCAGGCAGCATGCGCGGCCATGGCGGCAATACAGGCGGGAGAATTCGCCCTCGAAGACCTCTCTGAGGCACATATTGCCCGATATCTCAGCCTGGCGGATATCGCCGAGCCCGATCTGCTGATTCGTACCGGTGGCGAAGAGCGCATCAGCAATTTCCTGGTTTGGCAGTTGGCTTATACCGAGTTTTATTTTTGTGATACGCTTTGGCCGGATTTTGACCGTACGGCTTTGGAGCACGCCCTGCATTCTTTCGCACATCGGCAACGGCGCTTTGGACGTACGGGTGATCAGGTGCTGGAGGGCGATTGCTTCGCCAGAGACTGATTACGGCCTCCCTATTATTCCTGCTGATTCTTGTGCTGATTTTTTGGGCACCTTATTGGGTTTTTCTTGTTTTTCTCATGTTGCTGGCGTTCCTGGCAGGACAGGAGTGGGGGCATCTCAGTTTGATAGCCTGGCCAAACGGACTGGCCTTGATATTGGCGACACTGCTTCCGATGCTCATCTTCTCGCAGCATCTTCCCTGGTCCGCGTTGGCACAGGGCAGCGTGATCTGGTGGGCACTGCTTGCGGCGTTGCTGATGCTGATGCGGCCTTCTCGGTTACCCGAGGCCGCGGCCTGGCAGCGCACGGTGAGCGCCATGGCGATCTTTCCTGTGCTTTTGCCTGCCTTGCTGTTCAGTTTGTCCCTCCAGCAACGTGCCCCACGGTTTTTGTTATGGGTGATTCTGATCATCAGTGTGGATGACGTGAGTGCGATGATTTTTGGTAAAATCTGGGGGCGTCATCCATTAGTGCCACGTATCAGCCCTGGCAAGACTTGGGAGGGCTTGCTGGGCGGCTTGCTTGCCAGCGCCATTATGGGCACACTGGGCGCTTGGATGTTGGTAGGCGCGGCAGTCTCGAGCCTTCGTTCCGGCGCCGTTTTGGGCTTGATTACGGGCATCTTCGCGGTCTTGGGCGATCTTGCCGAGAGTTTTCTGAAACGCCGCGCCAATTGCAAAGATAGTGGCCAGTTGTTGCCAGGACACGGTGGCTTGCTGGATCGCTTGGACAGCATGAGTGCGGGTATTCCGGTGTTTGTAGCCGGGCTTTATTATCTGGGTTGGTGGAAATGACACGCGGCATCTGCATACTCGGGGCTACAGGCTCCATCGGCAAGAGCACCCTGGATGTGGTATCGCGCCACCCCGATCAATTCCGGATCGTTGCGCTTACCGGTAATCATCGTGTCGCTGCAATGCAGGCACTCTGTGAGCAGCATCACCCTGAACTGGTGGTGATGGCCGCTCCGGAGGCCGCGCAGCAGTTGCGCGTTGCCCTCCGTGATGCGGGTTTGAAGCATATCCGTGTGGAAAGCGGTCGGGAGGCATTGGCAGAGGCAGCGCGTATGCCAGGTGTCGATGAAGTGATGGCGGCTATCGTGGGCGCCGCCGGCTTGTTACCGACCCTGGCGGCGGTGGAGTCTGGCAAAAAAGTCTATCTGGCCAACAAAGAATGCCTGGTAATGGCGGGTAGCCTGTTCATGGAGCGGGTGCGGCATCATCAGGTGACGCTGCTCCCCATCGACAGTGAGCACAATGCTGTATTCCAGTGCTTTGCCGAAGGCAAAGGCGTGCGCCGCATTCTGCTGACCGCCTCCGGGGGACCCTTTCGGGCCTGGCCTGTCGAGCGTCTGGCGGCGGTAACGCCGGATCAGGCCTGCGCCCATCCCAACTGGGTTATGGGCCGGAAAATTTCCGTAGACTCCGCGACCATGATGAACAAGGGGTTGGAGGTCATTGAAGCGCATTGGCTCTTTAATCTCCCGGCATCCCAGATTGATGTATTGATCCACCCGCAGAGCATCATCCATTCCATGGTGGAGTACGTGGATGGCTCCGTGCTGGCGCAACTGGGTAACCCCGATATGCGCACCCCTATTGCCCATGCTCTGGCTTATCCGGAGCGCATGGAAAGCGGGGTTTCATCGCTGGATCTGGCGCGTGGGCCGGACCTGCAGTTCGAAGCGCCGGACTTGCAGCGTTTTCCCTGTTTGGCTTTGGCGTTCAATGCGTTGAAGGTTGGCGGTGCCGCAGCGACCGTGCTCAATGCGGCTAATGAGATGGCGGTACAGGCCTTCCTGGAGGGTACCCTGCCGTTTTCCCGTATCGCAGCCGTCGTTGAAGACACGCTCAGCGAATTACAGCCTGCCGCTCCCGATCATCTGGATGCTGTGCTGACCGTTGATCAACTCGCACGGGAAGCCGCAGTCCGCCATCTTCGTCGGCACAGGTCGGGTATGCAGTGATTTTCCTGAGCACAAATGCAGATTTTTGAGACCATAGGAGCCTTTATTCTGGCTATCGGTATCCTCGTGCTGATCCACGAATCGGGTCATTTCGCGGTCGCCAAATCCATGGGTGTCAAAATACTCAAGTTCAGCATCGGCTTTGGGCCGACACTGATCAGCCGCCGTTGGGGACGGGATCAGACGGAGTATGTGATTGCCGCACTTCCTCTGGGTGGCTACGTCAAAATGCTCGGCGAACAGGAGGGTGAGCCGGTCTCGGTTGAAGACCGTAAACGAGCCTTTGATAAGCTCCCGCCCGGTAAACGCTTTTTGATTGCCCTGGCGGGACCGCTGGCTAACCTCTTGTTTGCGGTCGTGGCTTATGCGGGGGTGGCGTGGCTCGGTATCCCGGGATTGGCACCCATCGTTGGTCTGGTTCAGGACCATTCTCTTGCGGCTCAGGCGCAATTGCAGCCGGGGGAACGTATAGCGATGATCGATGGGCGGCGTGTCTATACCTGGGAGGATGTGCGCATGAGGCTCCTCTCCGCGGCGATTGCACGCACTCCGGTGACCTTGCAGACGACGCGCGGTGACGGTGCTCGAGTGATGATCCACATGCTGCCTCTGCAGACGCTTACCGCTGATGCTGTAGGGCCAGGCTTTATCAGTAAAGTCATCGGGATGGAACCTTACCTGCCCGCTGTCATCGGTGCTGTAGAGCCGCATGGCCCGGCCCAGCTGGCCGGCTTGCGGGCAGGAGACCGCATAGTTGCCATCGATGGTCACAGGGTCTCCGGCTGGGAGGGCTTGGCCCGGTATGTCGAATCGCACCCCGATAAAGTGATTCAGCTGCGTTATGTGACGGCGCAAGGACTCGCAAAAGCCGTAAGTCTCACCCCACAGATGTTTCTCGACAAGGCCGGAAAGCCGATAGGCCGTATCGGCATCATCATGGCACCTCTCCCCAAAAATCTGATCGTCCTGCGCGAGCGAGGTCCCCTGGAGGGCTTGATCTATGGGGTGCGAACCACGTGGCAAATGTCGCGTATGACCGTGGAGATGATCATGCGTATGGTGCAGGGTTTTGTATCCCCGGATAATATCAGTGGTCCGCTTGCCATCGCGGAGTTTGCCGGGCAGTCGGCGCAAGCTGGTCTGGCGCCATTTTTGTCTTTTCTCGGGCTGATTAGTATCAGCCTGGGGGTACTTAATCTTCTACCCATTCCGATTCTGGATGGGGGCCATCTGGTGTTTTACGCCGTGGAGATGGTGCGTGGCAAAGCACTTCCTGCGGTGGTGGTGCAAAAAGCGCAGCAGATCGGTATAGTGCTGCTTCTGATGCTTATGTCCTTCGCCTTCTACAATGATATTATGAGATTGTTGACACCGTGAAAAAATTCAGCCTCAGTTCGGCATCCCCCGTTTTTCTCGCCGCGAGTGTGGCTTGTGTTAGCGTCGTTTGGGCGGCACCAGCCTGGGCATTTACGCCCTTCACGGTCAAGAATATAGAAATTCGTGGTCTGGAGCATATCGCGCCAGGTACGGTCTACAACTACCTGCCTATCCATATCGGCGAGCAGGTGGATGACCAGAAGGCGCAGCAGGCCATCAAGGATCTCTATTCCACGGGATTCTTCAAGGATGTGACCATTGCCCGTTCTGACGACAATCTTCTGGTCATCGTGCAGGAGCGGCCCATCATTTCCAGCATCAAGATGGAGGGTATCAAGGCCTTTTCCAAGAGCGAGGTGAATGGCACGCTCAAAGGTGTCGGTCTGGTGGAAAGGCATATCTTCAATCGCTCGATTCTTGATCAGGTGGTGCATGGTCTGCAGGAACAGTATGAAGGCATGGGCTATTACAATGCCAAGATTCATGCGCGAGTAATAAAGCTGCCGCGCAATCGGGTGGCCATCCATATTGACGCAAAGGAAGGCGAGCAGGCGACCATCAAGCAGGTGACCATTGTCGGTAATCATGCCTTCAGTGAAAGCCGTCTGCGCGGCCTTTTCAGCATCGGCGCGCCGGATGCGTTTTCCTTCTTTAGCAAAAACAATCGTTATTCCCGTGAAAAACTTATGAAAGGCCTGGAGAAACTCCACAATTATTATCTGGATCGGGGTTATCTGAATTTTGATGTCGAATCGAGTCAGGTGCAGGTAACGCCGGATCGGCGCTTTGTGTATATCACGGTCAATGTGCATGAAGGGAGTCTCTATCATATCCAGTCGGTGCATCTGAGTGGTGATTTGGTCGTGCCAAAGCCGGAACTCGAAAAACTGATGGAGATCCGGGCGGGCGACGTGTTTTCCCGAGCCAAGATCAATGACACCAATAGTGCCATTGCGGAAAAGCTGGGAAACCTGGGCTACGCTTTCGCCAATACCACGCCAGTGCCCAAAGTGGACGCAAAAACCCACGAAGTGGCTCTGAATTTTGAGGTGAACCCAGGTCGTAAGGTCTATATACGCCGCATTGAAATCACTGGTAATGACAAAAGCCGGGACTATGTGGTTCGGCGTCAATTCCGGCAGATGGAAGGCGCGCTTTATGACGGCGCGCTGATCCGGCGCTCCAAGCTGCGTCTGCAGCAGACCGGTTTTTACGACAAGATCAACACCAAAACCGTACCCGTTCCGGGGCATCCTGATCAATTGGATCTGGATGTCGATGTGAGTGAAAGGCCGACGGGTAGTTTTAGTATTGGTGTTGGTTACTCCAATGCCCAGGGTATCCTGTTCAATGGTTCGATCAGTCAAAACAATTTTATGGGTACGGGTAACGCGCTGTCTTTCTCGGCGAATGTGGGTGGTTTGGGGACGGCGTACAATCTCTCCTTTACAGACCCGTATGTTACGCCGGACGGCATCAGTCTCGGCTTCAGCCTATATCGGAACAACACCAATCTTTCCATTCTGTCCGTAGCCCCTTATCAGGAAATTGATTACGGCGGAACTGCCACGCTGGGTATTCCAGTGATGCAGTATATCTATGATTATATGTCGTTGGGTTTCAGTAATACGACAATTAATCTCTTTGCTAATCCGCCAGCAATTTACTCCCAATATGTCCAGACATTTGGTAACACAGCCACAGCGCTGACGGTTGGAAATGCCCTGACTTTTGACAGCCGGAATTCACCGATATTTCCCACCAAAGGTTTCTACGGAAGTCTGGCGCTGAAGGCTGCGGTACCCCCCGCGAAACTGCGCTGGTATAAGGCGGAGATTAAAGCGGACTATTATCATCCCATTACTTCCTGGCTGACGGGTGGATTGAGTGGGCGCTATGGCTTTATCAACGGCTATGGCGGGTTAAGTGTGCCATTCTTTAATAACTACTATATGGGCGGTCCGACCACCTTGCCGGGTTACCAGACCTATTCGTTGGGACCACAAGTGGGTGGCTACCCCGTAGGCGGCACTCGCGAGTTGCTGTTTAATGCCAGCCTGTATTTCCCGCTTCCGGGTCTCGCAGATAATAATAATTTCCGGATGTCTCTGTTTGCGGCCAGCGGATGGGTTTATGGTGTTAACTCGGATGCCAGTGGAAATAACTACTCATACAACAATCAGTATTTCCCGAGTTTGGGCCAAATGCGGACGACGGTGGGTGTCGGTTTCCTGTGGATCAGCCCGATGGGACCTCTGCGCCTGTCTCTCGCCGTACCACTCAATAGGCATCCGAACGATTTGACCCAGCCTTTGCAGTTCACCGTGGGTAATAATTTTTGATAGTGTGGCGTTAGGATATGAATTGGCAACTGCGCATTGGGGTCGTTCTCCTGTTGATGCTGACTTCGGCGGTAGCGTGGGCAGCCCCACTGAAGATCGGCTTTGTGGATCTCGATCGCGCATTGCGCGAACTGCCCGAGGCGCAGGCAGGCGCGACCAGCCTCAACAAACAGATAGCGGCTAAGCAGAAGGAAATCGAGGCGAAACGCCAACAGGTCAACACCTTTCAAAAGACCTTGGAAAGAGATTTTCCGCATCTGACCAATGCGCAAAGGCAGGAACGAGAGGCACGATTGCAAAATATGATCCTCAATTTTCAGCAGTTCCAGCGGCAGGCCCAGGATGGTTTAAACTATCAACGTAATCAGATTCTGAAAAACATACAGGATCAACTGGTCAAAGTGGTGAGCAGAATTGGGCGTGCCGGGCACTATACGGTTATCCTCAATGATAAGTCTGTGCTTTATGTGAATGGCGCCATTGATATTACCTCGCAGGTGGTGGCGGCGATGGCGGCCAAACCTCCTTCTGATAAAGTGAAGGGTGGTAAATAGCGTGGCGCATGGCTTGTATCTCCTCGGTGATCTTGCACGGGTAGCTGGCGCTCAATTGCGTGGCGACGCTGGATACCAGATTAGTGCTGTGGCGCCTCTCAATACGGCCAGCAGTGCGGACCTTACTTTTTATCAGGACCCGCATTTGCGAAGTCTGTTAAAAGCGAGTAGAGCGGGAGCAGTGGTAATTACTCCGCAGGATGCGGAGGATTTTGTCGGCAACTGCCTGTTGACGGACAATCCCTATGCGGCGTTTGCGCGGATCATGCAGCACATCTATCCGCAGGACACCCTTCAGCCTGGGCTGCACCATACGGCGCAACTGGCGCGAGATGCGCAGGTGGATCCCGGTGCCCGCATAGATGCCTACGTGCAGATAGAGGCCGGAGCGGTGATCGCCGCGGGTGTTTGGCTGGAGGCCGGCACCTTTATTGGTGCGGGCGTGGCGGTTGGGAGGGGGTCACATCTTTACCCCGGTGTTAAAATTTATGCGGGCTGCAAGTTGGGCGCCGATTGCATCCTCCATGCGGGTGCGGTGATCGGTGCCGATGGTTTTGGTTTTGCCGAGGCGGATGGCCGATTTCTGAAGATACCGCAGGTGGGTCGTGTGCTCATTGGAAATGACGTGGAGATTGGTGCCAACTCTTGCGTTGACCGTGGCGCGTTGGCCGACACGGTGATTGAAGACGGGGTAAAGATAGATAATCTGGTGCAGATCGGGCACAACGTCCAGATCGGTGCGCATACGGTTATCGCCGGACAGACTGGTATCGCGGGAAGTACGCGGGTTGGCCGTCATTGCCGCATTGGTGGTCAGGTGGGGATTACCGGTCACATAGAAATTACCGATGGCTGTGTGATTGCCGGACAGAGCGCGGTGACGCATTCCTTGCATCGTCCTGGTGTTTATTCGGGGGTGATCCCCGCACAGGAAGTGAACCGCTGGAGACGGATCGTCGCGCGTCTCAACGGGCTGGACGCACTGTTCCGTCGGGTGCAGCGAATCGAGCGTGAAGCCGGGCAGGATTTATCTACAAACGGGGAGCCATCTGATCGTGAATGAGCTGAATATTCAGGATATTCTTAAACGCTTGCCACATCGCTATCCATTTTTGCTGGTGGATCGGGTGGTTGAAATGGAGATAGGGAAGCGTTTGCGCGCTTTGAAAAATGTCACCATGAACGAACCGTATTTCCAAGGGCATTTCCCGGGATTTCCGGTTATGCCGGGGGTGCTCATCATTGAAGCGCTTGCCCAGGCTGCGGCGCTTCTCGCCTTTGTCTCCGAAGACAAGTATGGCGATAACGCGGCGGTTTATTTTGCCGGGATCGATAAGGCACGTTTCCGCAAACCGGTGACGCCGGGTGATCAGTTGGAACTCATCGCCAATGTAAGCCGCCGGCGTTCCGGTATGTGGCAGATGGAAACGATGGCACTGGTCAATGGGGTGGAGGTTGCCTCTGCGTTGCTATTGGCCACATTGCGTGAGCATGCCCAATGACTGCACAGATTCATCCGCAAGCTATCGTTGATCCCTTGGCACGGATCGGCGAGGGTTGCGTAATCGGGCCTTTTGCGGTCATTGGTGCAGATGTGGAGATCGGCAATCACTGCCAGATCGGTGCGCATACAGTCATTGAAGGTCCTAGCCGCTTGGGGGCCCATAACCATATCTTTCAATTTGCGTCTGTGGGCACTGCTCCCCAGGACCTTGGCTATACGGGTGAACCTACCGCGCTCGAAATCG
The DNA here is from genome assembly GCF_018854775.1 of Acidithiobacillus ferriphilus. Classification (GTDB taxonomy): domain Bacteria; phylum Pseudomonadota; class Gammaproteobacteria; order Acidithiobacillales; family Acidithiobacillaceae; genus Acidithiobacillus; species Acidithiobacillus ferriphilus. Next base: position 11,948 of record NZ_JAAZTY010000025.1, read on the forward strand.
GCTCGCACAATACGATACGCGAGTTTGTCACCATCAATCGCGGCACCGTGAAAGGTGGTGGGGTCACGCGGATTGGCAATCACAATCTCCTCATGGCCTACTGCCATGTGGCGCATGACTGTTGTATTGGCGATCAGGTGGTGATGGCCAATGCTGCAACACTCGCCGGTCATGTCAGTGTCGAAGATCACGCCATCCTCGGCGGATTGTCGGCAGTACATCAGTATGCGCGGGTAGGGGCACATGCGATTCTCGGCGGCGGTACCATGGCTCCGCTAGATATTCCGCCCTTTATGATGGCGGCGGGTAACCATGCCAGATTGCATGGGATTAACGTTCGCGGTCTCGCGCGGCGGGGTATTTCCCGGGAGACTATCCTACAGATTAAGCGGGCTTACCGCCTACTCTTCCGTTCTGGGCAACGTTTGGAAGGTGCTATGGATGAAGTCTTGCAACGTGGTCTGAACGCGCCTGAAGTGGCTTATCTCCTGGACTTTATCCGCAGCAGCAAGCGGGGAATTACCCGGCCATGAAAAACATGAGAACCGGCGTTATCGGCGTGGGTCATCTGGGTCTTTTCCACGCTCAGAAATATGCCGCGCTTTCGCAATTTGTGGGTATTTTTGATCAAAATGCCGAGCGCGCTGCAGAGGTGGCGGCAGAGCTGGATTGCCAGGCTTTTTCCAGTGTCGGCGCGTTACTGGCCGAAGTGGATGCGGTGTCCATTGTCACCCCCACCTCCACCCACTTCGCTGTGGCGGAAGCGGCCATGCAGGCAGGTGTGCACTGTCTGGTCGAAAAACCTTTTACCCTGGATACCGAAGAAGCGGATACACTGATCGGCATGGCGCAGGAACGTCACTTGGTGCTGGCCGTCGGCCATATCAAACGGGTGCATCCGGCGATTCAGCATTTGCGCCAGGCGGGTTACGGAGCGCCTCGCTATCTCGAGGCGGAACGTCTGGCGCCCTTCAAGCCGCGCTCGCTGGATATCGACGTGATTATGGATCTGATGATTCACGATCTGGATCTGACATTGCTGTTGACCGGTGCTGAGCCGGTGGACGTGCGCGCTGTGGGTGTCGCGGCAGTGACGGACAAGGCGGATATGGCCAACGCCTGGATGACGCTGAACAATGGCACGGTGGCCAACCTGGCGGCCTCCCGGGTAGTGCGGGAACCAGCACGGCGCATGCGTATTTTTTGGCAGGATCGTTATGCCTCGGTGGATTTTCTCAACAACACCCTGCATATCTACCATCGCGGTGCGGGATCTGTGCCGGGAATTCCCGGTGTGCGTGATGAGGCCGTGGAGTTACCCAAACGGGATGCCCTGGCGGCGGAGATTGAGGATTTCCTGAATGCCATCGTGACGCACCGGCCGGTGTTTTGTGATGGCATCGCGGGTCGGCGGGTGCTGGCGGCGGCGCTGCAGGTGCGGGTGGCCGTGGAGGCTTTTCTACAGCACTGAGAGGCATACTGGTGCTGGTCTTGACGTTTTTTGGACGGTGATGCATGACGCAAAATACAGCAATTCCCATGGTCGATTTGCGCGCGCACTTTGCGCCACTCCGGGATGAGATTCTGACGGGGATAGGGAAAATTCTGGAAGAGGCCAGCTTTATTCTGGGAAATCATGGACGTGCGCTGGAGGCGGAGGTGGCGGGACTCTCCGGTGTTGCTTACGGTGTAGGCTGCGCTTCCGGTACGGATGCCCTGATGCTGGCTCTGCGTGCCCTGGGGATTGGTCCCGGCGACGAAGTGATCGTCCCTGCCTTTACGTTCATTGCGACTGCGGAAGCCGTGCTTTATGTGGGTGCTACGCCGATCTTTGTGGATGTGGATGATCGTTTTTACGCCATGACCGTTGCCGGTATCGAGGCCGCGATTACGCCGCGGACCAAAGCGATCATCCCCGTACATCTCTACGGCTTGCCTGCGGATATGCCTGCCATCATGGCGCTCGCTCAGAAACATGGTTTACAGGTCATTGAGGATTGTGCCCAAGCCATTGGCGCCGAAATAAACGGACAGCGGGTAGGAAGTTTTGGCGACCTCGGCTGTTTTTCTTTCTTCCCCAGTAAAAATCTCGGTGCTGCCGGGGATGGTGGAATGGTGGTGACGGCGGATGCGGAACTGGAACGTAAACTGCGCGGACTGCGCAACCATGGTTCCTGGCAAACCTACCACCACGACGTATTGGGCTATAATAGCCGCCTCGACGAAATGCAGGCGCTGATTCTGCGGGCGAAGTTCCCGTATCTGGCGACTTATAACGCCGGACGGCGGCAGGCGGCGGGGTGGTACGCCGAACATCTGGCGGGTCTCGATCTACAGTTGCCTGCGGTGCCGGTGGGCTATCACCACGTCTTCCACCAGTTTACCATCCAATCGGATGCACGGGATGCGGTCAAAGCGGCATTGCATGCGGAGGGCATCGCCAGTGCCATCTACTATCCCATTCCGGGGCATCGGCAGAAGATGTTTGCGCATCAGCCCCAAGCCCATTGTCCGGTGGCGGAGCGTCTGGCGGAGCGGGTGCTCTCGCTGCCCATGTTCCCGGAACTGCGTGAAGAGCAGATTGCCAGGATTGCTACCGTGATCCGTCGCACCCTGCACGGCTAGGACCTTGGGCAAGGCCTTTATGCTCGCGGTAGAGCGTTCCGGCGAAAATCTCGGGCTGGAAATCATGGCGAATGCAGCGCAGGCCGGACTCGCTCTACAGTGGTCGGGGGTGGTTGGATCCCGCCTACAGGCTGCGGGAGTGCAGAATATTGCCGATGGTGAAGTCTTGGCGATGATAGGGTTGGTCGAAGTCTTGCGGCACTACCGCCGCCTGCGCAGGCTCTATGGGCAGATTCGGCAGCATCTGCAGGCGGAACGGCCGGATTGCGTGGTGCTGATCGACCATCCGGCGTTCAATCTGCACATTGCCAAGCTGGCTAAAAATCTGGGCATTCGGGTGCTCTACGTGGTCGGTCCCCAGATCTGGGCCTGGCGCTCGCAGCGGATTCATCAGATCAAGCGCGTGGTGGACCACATGCTGGTGCTTTTTCCCTTTGAAGTGCCCATTTATGCACAGGTGGGGGTGCCGGTGCATGTGCTGGCACATCCACTGTTGGCGCAGACTGCAGCAGTGCCCAATCGGGAAAGCGCGCGGGCGGCGCTGAACATGGCGGCAGATGGCCAGGTGCTTGCGCTTTTACCCGGGAGTCGGCGTGGTGAACTGGAACGACTGGTGTTGCGTTATGCCGAAACGGCTCGCCGCTTGCGCGAACAGATGCCGGATTTGCGAATTCTGGTGGCCTTGGCCAGGGAGGAGTTACGCCCCCTCTGGGAGCGGCTCTGGAAACAAGGTGCCGGGCCGGAAGATGCACGGCTGGCGGTCGCCCAGACTCAAACTGTGCTGGCGGCCGCCGATGTGGTGCTGGTCGCCTCCGGTACCGCCACCCTGGAAACCGCACTCATGCAGCGCCCGGCGGTGGTCGTCTATATTTTGAACGCACTCACCTTTGCTGTTGTCCGCAGGCTGGTGAAGACACCCTTCGTGGCCATGCCCAATGTTCTGCTGAAAAAATCCGTGTACCCGGAATTTCTCCAGGAGGCATTTGAGCCCGCGCAAGTGGCGGATGCCCTAGCCGCACTTTTGGGCCCGGCAGGCCCCGTGCAGGTGGCAGAATTGCAAAAACTGCGCGGTTTGCTGGAAGGCGATTCCCCGGAGCAATTGCAGCAGGTACTACGCGAGATGTTGACGTGAAGCCGGTCGTCCTATGAAAAACGCACCGGACCTGGAACACTGGGGACCCCAGTGTGCCGGAGTGGATGAAGCGGGGCGGGGACCGCTTGCCGGTCCGGTGGTGGCGGCAGCGGTGATTCTGCGCGCCCCCCTCCATGGCCTGAATGATTCCAAGAAAATGACGGCAGTGGCACGGGCGCATTGGGCTGCCCGTATCCGCAGCGAGGCCCTGGCCTGGTCGGTGAGCCGGGCTGCGGTTTGGGAGATTGAACGCTACAATATTTTACAGGCGTCTTTGCGGGCCATGGCCCGGGCGGTTGCGGGCCTGCCCCGGCGACCTCAGCGGATTATTGTCGATGGCAACCAGTCACCCCCCGGTTGGCAGGTAGAGACGCGGGTGGGTGGCGACGGTCAGGTGGATGCGATCGCTGCCGCGGGTATTCTGGCCAAAGTAGCGCGGGATGAGGAGATGCTCTTGCTCGACAGGTATTATCCCCAATACGGATTGGCGCGACATATGGGTTATGGCACTGTGGTGCACTTGGCGGCCCTGCGGCGCTGTGGACCCTCGGTCCTGCACCGGCGTGGTTTCGCTCCTGTGGATCGGGCTTGGGCAGCGGTGCAATGAGTACCCCCCGCTTTGTCCATTTGCACGTACACTCTGAATATTCCTTGGAGGATGGCATTATTCCGGTGAAGGCGCTGGTCAGGCGCTGTGCGGAGCGGGGCATGTCGGCCGTAGCGATCACCGATCATGGCAATCTCTTCGCCCTGGTCAAATTCTACAACGCGGCCCGGAGTCTGGGTGTCAAGCCCCTGATTGGCAGTGAAATCTGGGTGCATGATGCGGCAGATTTGGATCGGCCCGCCGGCCTGATCCTGCTGTGTATGAATAAAACCGGCTACGGCAACCTCAGCCGCTTGCTCAGTCGGGCTTACCTGGAGGGTAGTCGCCACGGACGTCCACAGATCGACGCGGTATGGCTGGAAGGTGCGAGTGACGGTCTCATCGCGCTGTCTGCGGCAGGCCAGGGGGAAATCGGGCGTGCCCTGCAGCGCAATCCCCAGCAGGCGGAAGACCGAGCACGATACTACGCAAAGCTTTTCCCCGAACGTTTTTATCTGGAAGTGCAGCGCAATGGCGAGATTGGGCAGGAGGCGCTGGTACAGGCCACGGTGCTGCTCGCAGGAAAATTGGATTTACCACTGGTGGCCACCAACAATGCACACTTTCTGGATGCGGCGGACTTTGCGGCCTTCGATGCGCGGCAGTGTATTTCTGCGGGCTTTACCCTGGATGACCCACGCCGTCCCCGCCGTTTTACGCCGGAGCACCGTCTGCCAGACCCCGAAGAAATGCGAGAGCGTTTTGCGGACCTGCCGGAAGCTTGCGACAACACCATCGAAATCGCGCGACGCTGTAATATGGAGTTGGTGTTAGGCCAGTATGCGCTCCCGGACTACCCCATTCCTGCCGGTCAGTCCGTAGATGAATATTTGCATGATGCGGCGCAAAAAGGTCTACAGGAACGTTTGCAGGAACTGCATATCACCGGCGACGCCACGCTGCCTTATCATGAACGCCTGTTGCGTGAGGTCAGCGTCATTCAGCAGATGGGCTTCCCCGGTTATTTTCTCATCGTCGCGGATTTCATACAGTGGGCAAAAAATAATGGCGTCCCGGTAGGGCCGGGGCGTGGCTCCGGTGCCGGATCGCTGGTGGCCTATGCACTGCGGATCACCGATCTCGATCCCATTGGCAATGGCCTGTTGTTCGAACGCTTTCTCAACCCCGAGCGTGTTTCCATGCCTGATTTCGACGTGGATTTCTGCATGGATCAGCGTGACCGCGTGATTCAGTATGTGGCCGACAAATACGGTCGCGATCGGGTCGGCCAGATCATTACCTTCGGGACGATGAAGGCGCGGGCGGTGGTACGTGATGTCGGCCGGGTGCTGGGTTTGCCTTACGGCTTTGTCGACCAATTGGCTAAGTTGGTGCCGGGCGATCTGGGTATGACCCTGGCGAAGGCCCTGGAGGAGTCCGAGGAACTGCGCCGCCGCCAGACCGAGGAAGACGATGTCCGTGACTTGTTGGACATCGCTCTGCGCCTGGAGGGCTTGCCACGCCACGCCTCTACCCATGCGGGTGGCGTGGTGATTTCCCCGGAACCGCTGGCCGACCGCCTGCCGCTCTTTAACGACGGTTCCGAAGGGGGGGGTAACGTCACCCAGCTCGATAAGGATGATGTGGAGAAGATGGGACTGGTAAAGTTCGACTTTCTCGGGTTGCGCACCCTGACCATCATTGATATGGCGATCAAGCTCATCAATGCCGATGCGCCGGCGACGGGGCGCGCACCAGTGAATATTCAGCAATTACCTTTAGACGATGCGGCGACTTTTGCCTTGCTCAAATCCACCGAGACGGCGGCGGTCTTCCAACTGGAGTCGTCTGGCATGCGTGATCTGGTGCGGCGTCTGCAGCCTGATACCTTTGAAGATATCGTTGCCCTCGTCGCCTTGTTCCGGCCCGGACCACTGCAGTCAGGCATGGTCGATGACTTCATCGCCCGTAAACATGGCAAGGCGCAGGTAACTTTTCTGCATCCCGACCTGGCGCCGATTCTCGATGAAACCTATGGGGTGATTGTTTATCAGGAACAGGTCATGCAATCCGCACAGACGCTGGCGGGTTATTCCCTCGGCGGCGCCGATTTGCTGCGGCGGGCCATGGGCAAGAAAAAACCGGAGGAAATGGCCAAGCAGCGCGCTATTTTCCTGGCGGGGGCTCACAAAAATGGTCTGGCAGCGGACCAGGCCGGGGCGATCTTCGACCTCATGGAAAAGTTTGCCGAGTACGGTTTCAACAAGTCGCACTCGGCAGCCTATGCTCTGGTGTCCTATCAGACGGCTTACCTGAAGGCGCACTATCCACAATTTTTTATGGCGGCTGTGTTGACCGCGGATATGGACCATACCGACAAGGTCGTGGCGATGCTTGCCGAGTGTACCCGTATGGGGCTACGGATTGTTCCGCCGAGCGTTCAGCAGGGGGTATTGGAGTTCCGACCGGAGGGGGATGGTGATATCCGCTTTGGTCTGGGAGCCATTAAAGGTTTGGGGCGGGCCGCCATTCAGGCGATTCTCGACGCTCGTAGAGAAGGGCCCTTCTTGAATCTTTTCGATCTGCTCTGCCGGGTGGATACCCAGAAAATCAATCGCCGTGCCCTGGAAGCGTTGATTCGTGCCGGCGCTATGGATGACTGGGGTGTGTCGCGGGCCAGCCTGATTGCTTCCGTGGACAGTTGTATTGAAGCAGCGGCGCAGTTTCAGAGCAATCGGGCAAGTCAGCAGGAATCGTTGTTTAGCGGACAGGAAGCATTGCCGGTGGCGCCACCGCCGGTGCTGGCGGAAGCATGGAGCCTCACCGAAACCCTGCGTCAGGAACGGGAGACCCTGGGTTTTTATCTCAGTGGTCATCCTATGGCTAGTCTGCGGGATGATCTGGCGGCACTGGGAACGGTGCCTCTCGGCGACATCTGCAGTGGCACCACGGTGCTGGTGGCTGGGTTGGTGGTGGCGCGGCGCAGCACCCGGACCAAGCGTGGTGATCGTATATATTTCCTGACCCTGGACGACGGTCGGGGGCGGCTGGAGGTGGTCATTTTTGCCGAAGTCTGGGCGCAGGCCGGTAAAGTCGGGGAGGGTGAGGAGCCGGTGCTGGTTTTGGGGGAGGTGGGCGAGGACAGCTATTCTGGTGGCTTGCGGCTCAGTGCCCTGCGCGTGCTGGATACGGCGCGGGCGCGTGAGGAATTGGCTACGCAACTGACCCTGGAACTGGAAATCGCTGCAGAATTGGCTCCCCAAGACCTGCTTGCCGTGCTCCGTAAATACCCTGGCCAAACGGCTTTGCGTCTGCGTTTGCGCGTCGGTGCCGATATTGTCGCGCAATTACGGGTGGCGGAGAGCCTGAGCTTCGCGGCGGG
>NZ_JAAZTY010000250.1 GCF_018854775.1 Acidithiobacillus ferriphilus
TGTGTCGAGCTACGGCAGCGAAGATTTTGAGTTGGTGCAATGTAGCGTGGCGGATAGACATGTCAATAGTAAATCATGGTAAATCATAATAGTAAATATATTTTACTTTTATAAATTAGAAGATCATCCACAATGCCAATCAAGCATTGGAACCCAATCAGTGGCTTCAATCGTCGTTGTCTACCATGACACAAGGAGAGCAAACATGGCCGTAAAAACGTATGAGGCCGGTGTAAAGGACTACCGGCAGACCTATTGGGCCCCCGAGTACGTGCCTTTGGATTCCGATATCCTAGCCTGTTTCAAGATTACGCCGCAACCGGGGGTGGATCGTGAGGAAGCCGCCGCCGCGGTAGCCGCCGAGTCTTCTACCGGCACATGGACCACGGTGTGGACCGATTTGTTGACCGACATGGATTACTACAAAGGCCGCGCCTATCGCATTGAAGATGTGCCGGGCGATGACACCTGTTTTTACGCGTTCGTTGCCTATCCCATAGATTTGTTTGAAGAGGGGTCCGTGGTCAACGTCTTCACCTC
>NZ_JAAZTY010000251.1 GCF_018854775.1 Acidithiobacillus ferriphilus
GCCGCCACTCAGGGCTGGGTCGACCTGCTGCGCGAGTCATTCGTCCCCGAGGACCGCGGTCGCGGCATCTTCTTCGACCAGGACTGGGGCTCCATGCCGGGGGTCTTCGCCGTGGCTTCCGGCGGCATCCACGTCTGGCACATGCCGGCGCTCTTAGCCATCTTCGGCGACGATGCAATATTCCAGTTCGGTGGCGGTACGCTGGGGCATCCGTGGGGCAACGCTGCCGGAGCCGCTGCCAACCGCGTGGCACTGGAAGCCTGTGTGGAAGCGCGCAATGAAGGGCGCGATCTGGAGCGCGAGGGCAAGGACATCCTCACCAACGCCGCGAAAGACAGTCCAGAGCTGAAGATTGCCCTGGAAACCTGGAAAGAGATCAAGTTTGAATTCGATACCGTGGACAAATTGGACGTGGTGAATCG
>NZ_JAAZTY010000252.1 GCF_018854775.1 Acidithiobacillus ferriphilus
GCTCCGGGAACGGGCTTGCGGTTGCAGGCCTGATATTGCGCCAGTCCGGCAGATTCTGTGCCCGTCACACTGGCGCAGGCCCCACGTTCCGTACCCGTCACGCGCTCTCCGGGGGCCGTTTCCGTACCGGTCAAAACCTGCTCGCGCAGCGTACTCATCACGCTCACCTTGTGCGGAGCGTTGCCGCCGTCGCGACACAGGCCGCCGAACGACTCCGGCTGGTAATATGGGCTGCCGGTGAGCTTGCGGCAGGATCCGGGTTCATCCCCGGTCACCCTGACGCTGCGTCCGACTTCGGTTCCACTCACGCGCTGACCCGCCTCGGTGGCGCTTACGCCGACCTTGGCCGGCGTAAGCGCCGGCCGGGTTGCGCAAAAGGATTCAAATGTGTCGGCGC
>NZ_JAAZTY010000253.1 GCF_018854775.1 Acidithiobacillus ferriphilus
AACTGCGGACGCCGTTTGCGGGAGTCGTTTGGCGGCGCTGTGCCGGTAAGGCCTCCTGGTGGTAGGCGTGCGGGGGCGCCAAATGAGGTAAGAAAGATCCTATGGCTCGGCAGGATGATGGGCGCGACGGTGAGGGCGGCGTCTTGTAGTTGAACGAAGCATAGGTGGCGCGATCCTTGCCCGCCTCAATGAAGCAGAAGACCTTGCCGTCATATTCCCGCATCGGGCACCCGATCTTGATCAAGGCCGCGACATTCTCGGCGGCGACTATAGTACCACCCATACCGCCGCCGATGACGAGAATTTTCATGAAGCATTCCTTTTAATGAGGGGGCTACTTTACGTTGGTTAATAGATCCTGTTCATACTGCGCAATTGGTTCACGGCCATCGCATATGAAAATCCTAGTGGAAACGCTCCCTGAAATGGCCGAATGTATCGGACACTGATGCAGTATCCTAATCAGAATTGTTTCGTCTTCTGCCGACAATTGTAAAGGTAGTTTCAATATGACATCAGCACATTCTATCCGGGCCGAACCGGTATTTTTTACCGTCATACGGATGCTTGTCAGGCAACATGATTTTAGATTTCTGCGCTCCAGAAACCGCAAGGTGAGTTCGGCTATGCATTGACCAAGAGCTATGTTTAGCATATGCAATGGGGTGAGTTGTGCATCATCCAAGGAAAACCCAAAAATTATATTTTTAGAGTCCTCCAGCTGGCATGCTGCAATGTGACGCTCTTTATCCCTGAAAATATGAACTGTAGTCTCTTTCATTATCATGCGTTCCGAATATTCTCAATCATACGTTAACAACATCCGGGATGTTTTCCTCCAATGATAGGTGTTGCGACAGGTGTACCGCCGCACCCACAATGATGATTGTCGGACTACCAAGATCGGCTTCATGAATTACATCGGAAAACCGGTTTAGCCGGGTGTGCACATGGCGCTGCTGTGGCAAGGTCGCCCAATGTACCGCCAGTACCGGCGTGTCTGGATGCCGTCCACCGGCGATTAGGCCGCTCTGGATCTCCGTTGTCTGTGCCAGTCCCATGTAAATTACCAGTGTAT
>NZ_JAAZTY010000254.1 GCF_018854775.1 Acidithiobacillus ferriphilus
CGGCGGCATGGCCTTGTCCTCCCCCGCCGTGACGCGACTGGTCCAGTCCTGCAAGGTGTTCTCGGCGACGCCGCTGGTCGGCAGCGCCTGGGCGTATTGCCATGGGACGGGAGCGCATGTCATTCCCTACCTCCCGAACAGCGGCATGGCCCAGCAAATTCTGTTCGGGACGGGCGTCGCCGGAGGGCAAACGGGTCTGTGCAGCGGGGATCGGATGTTCTACGGACAGGTCGGCACGGCCCAGGGCATCGAGAAGGCGGGGATGATCCCCGACTCCATGCTGGCTCCCCAATGGCCGGGGGAACTGAAGACCCGCTGGTTTCGGGAAGCGATCCCCATGTACGGGGCGCGGATCGCGCCACCCCTGTTCGCCACCCTCTGCTACTCCACGGAGGCCAAGGTGGTCGCCGACGCGGAGCGGATTCTGGCGGACTCCGCGCCCCCGGTGGTCCATGACGGGCGCAAGGTCTACGAGATCACCCAGGGGGAGGCGGAGCGGGCCTTGGTGGCGGCGGGTTCCAGAAGCGCCCTGGCGGCCTCGATGCGCCTGCTGGATCCGGCCTTTTCGCCGGGTAGCGGGTGCGTGGTGCCGGTCAAGGGAGACGCGGCCTATAATCCCTCGGAGAACACTTGGAGCTGCGCCGGCGTGCAGGTCAACGCGGGCCAGCGCAGCGCCCAGGCGGGCGGTTTGACCATCCTGGGGGACGGCGCGTTCTGGGGGCGGTCCCTCAAGGTCGCTCTGACGAGCGAATCCAGCGCCGAGCGGTCCCACAGCCGGTCCTCCTCCACGTTCAGCAACGGCGAGGCCTCGACGAGCGGCAGCGCGACGCTCAACCAGGCCCCTTGAGGGAGACGGAATGTTATTGCTCATTGCCGCGATTCTGATCACCCTCGCCCTGTTCGTGGGCAGCATCCTCGCCCACGAGATGGGCCACGCGGCGGCGGTGGCCTGGTTGGCGGGGAAGGGCGCGGTCCGCAAAATCTCCGCCGGATCCGTCGTCGTCTTCCGGCGGGGCGTCTTCGAGATCGGCCTTTTGCCGACCTGGGGGCATGTGGAGTTCGACCCGGAGCGCCTGGGGCCCATCGACAGGCGCCTGGTGGCGGCGGCGGGGCCCGTGGCCTCCGCCGTCACCGCTTTAGGCTTTTTGGCGCTGGGGCGTTCCGGCTGGTTCGATCCCGGCTGGACGCGGGCGATCATCACCATGGGAAAGGCCAACATCGCCTTGGCGTGGGTCAACCTCCTGCCCATTCCGCCTCTGGACGGCTGGACCATCATCGAGACGTGGTTGCCGGCCTGGGGCGTTCGCTGGTCCGCCGGGACGCTGGATGCGGCCCGCCGTTACGGGGCGGCCTTCGTGTTCGTCGCCTCGGTCTGGCTGGTCCTGTTGATCGGTCCCTATCGCTGACCGGCGGGGCGGCGTTT
>NZ_JAAZTY010000255.1 GCF_018854775.1 Acidithiobacillus ferriphilus
GGTACATCAGGTTGCTGAGATACGAATGCCGCCGCCTCTTGGCTGGCGCGAGCCTCACGGAGACTCTGCAGATGAATAATAGGGTCCTGGCCGAGAAAAGTTTCATCGACTATCAATAGTGAGAAAACTTCCTGTATCAAGGCCTTGCGCGCGCTCTCTGAGAGGCTCGACCCGATTTCTTTGCGTACAAACTCAATGCTGGTCGTGGTCGGTGTGCGCAGAGCACCTCCCATGTACGCGGCTTCCCACCGAAGCAACAATGCCAGAGACTTATCCCGGTCAAAGCGGGCGCTGAATGCGCTCCATAGGATACGCCGCATGCGCGATTGATTGTCCATAATTTTTCACACGCTCCATATCTAGAATACGTATCGCTGGAGAATTTAGCCACGCCATATAATTACTTTTGAAAACATATCAGAAATTTGCCAGATTCTGGCACCTCTGCCCGCTATAATGGTACAACAGAGTTTCTCCATAAACTAGTCATCATGGTAAATCACAGCAAATTTGTTCACTATCTAATCATCTCCGATCTATCCGCCGTTGCTTCGCCGGACCTCTGACAAACGCACGGCAAGACTTTTCATCAGATGGTCGCGCCCAAAGAGGCCGAACCGGCATATAATATTAAAAGTTACTCATTAAACAACATATTGAACATAATTGGCTGTAGTGCCATGTAGAATAAACAGAATACCTATAAAGCGATGACAGGCAGAGTCTGCCAGCTCCCGCACGCGTAATGCGGCACACAGACGGCGATGCTGCATTTACCTCTTTTAACGTATGGAACCATAGATATACCTTATTTGTCCGGGTCACCGGCACTCCGCCGCAGCCCCATAGCGAAACCGTACCGGACTAGGTTATCCTGACCTCCGTAATCATTAAATACGGGATGAGGGGGCCTCGCGAACGATGCAACGATTTTTTGTGCTGGCCATCCTTATTCTGCTGGGCTGGCTGACGTATCGCCTCTCCCCCATCCTCAGCCCATTTCTGATTGCGGGCATCCTCGCTTATCTCGGCAATCCGCTGGTGACCCGGCTGCAACGCCACCGAATCGGTCGAACCTGGGGCACCACACTGGTTTTCGTCCTCGTCATCCTGATCCTGGCCGGGATCATCATGGCCCTGCTCCCCGTCATCCGTCACCAGTCCTTGCTATTCATCGAATATCTGCAAAAATATGTAACGCTCCTGCAAACTCAGATCATCCCGCAACTCTCCGCGCGAATCGGCATCCCCCTCGACAGCCAAAGCATCACTCATTACGCCACCGCCAATGCCCAGAAACTGGCGGGGTGGCTGGGGCG
>NZ_JAAZTY010000256.1 GCF_018854775.1 Acidithiobacillus ferriphilus
GGGTGATGAATCATGGCATCACCGCCGGTCAGCAGGATGACGAAGACGGACATCATTCCGGTAGCGATTTCATGGATAAATACGTCTTCCCCGACGGCGAGATCCCTCATTTGTGGCGCCTGGTATGGGAAATGGCGGGGCAGGATCTGGAGATTCTGGATGTAGAGAACCTGCGCCCCCACTACGCCCAGACCCTCATCCATTGGGTGCAACGCCTGGAAGCCCGCAAAGCAGAAGCCATCGCCATGATCGGGGACAAGCGCTATCGCATCTGGGCCATCTACATGGCGGGCTGCGCCTATGCCTTCTGGCGCAACTGGTCGGCTCTGCATCAGGTACTGGCGATCAAACAGACCAGGGAGGCATTAACTCCGCGCCCCTGGGAACGGCGCTATCAGTACCAGGAGGACAGCTTCCGCCGGGCCGCTCCGGATTGGGGGGATTTATAAAGGACGCAGGAACGCGAGGGCAGCGACTGGGCACGTTCATCGTAAAGTGGTTATTGCAGTGGACCGCCCGGTGGCCGGATACATGGCGTTCACGTTGCGGCGGCGGATTGGGGCTGATCGCCATGGCAGCGCTCCCCAAGATACGCAGGGTGGTGGACATCAATCTGAAGATTGCTTTTCCTGACTGGTCGCTCGCCAGACGTCAGCAATTACGCCGACAAAATTTTTGTGAACTCGGGCGCACAACCCTGGAATTGGGACCGATCTGGGCGCGGCCCTTACTTGGGGCACTAAACATGGTGCGCGCGGTGGAAGGCGCGGAGGCTGTCGATCACGCCCTCGCGCTGGGGCATGGGGTCATTCTGTTTACCGCGCACCTCGGCCCCTGGGAGGCGGCCGTCCTCTATACCGGACAGCGCTGGCCGATTACCGGTATGTACCGGGCGTTACGGAATCCCTGCATGGATGCCCTGATGCGGCACTGTCGCGAACGCAGCGGGGCACGGCAGCTCAACAAGGAACGTGGCATCCGCCCCTTATTCCGGGTCCTCAAAAAAAAGGAAATTATCGGCATCCTCACCGACCAGAATGTTGATCCGCGAGAGGGAGTGTTTGCGCCATTTTTTGGGTATCCCGCGTGCACGACCCCGGTGCTGGGGCGGCTGGCGGCGCGTGACCGCGTACCCGTCTTCGGCATGTTTGCCTATCGTTTGCCGCAAGGGTCGGGGTTCAGAATTGAATTTGTGCCGCTGCCCGACACTTTTCCCAGCGGCGACGCCGTGGCCGACGCCACCGTCATGAACGACTGCATGGAAACCGCCATTCGCAAAGCCCCCGAACAATACTGGTGGGTGCATCGCCGCTTCAAAGATCAGCCCGCAGCGCGCGAACGCCCTTACTGAGCCAGCGTCAGAAGGGGAATCCTTGCAAGAGCTGAACGACCTCTACATACTACGTTCAGGTAACAGAAGGAAATAGCCATGAAACAACCTAATTTTGCCCGTTCGTTCGCCCTTAGCTCTGCTTTTGCCGTGACCCTCGGCACGCTCCCTTTGCTTGCCACTTCGGCAGACGCCGCGACCATGCGCATGGCGACTGCACAGCCCGTCGCCATGAGCACCGCCACCAAAAGCGAAGGCAACTGCTCCCAGAAGATGGGCAAGGGCTCCCAGGAAGGAAACTGTTCCAAAGGCGGCATGAAAACCAAAGAAGGCGAACACGTCAAGAGTCACATGAAACAGCAATAATAGCCTGTATCCAGGCTATCTGCTTTGAGCAGCAATCCCCACACACCCGCCAATAAGGCGGTTGGTTTGGGCCTGCGCCGCGAATTCCTGCCGCAACTCCTTGCCACCCCGGAGCACGGCGTGGATTTTTTTGAACTGGCCCCGGAGAACTGGATTAATTTCGGTGGCCGCCCGGCAACCCAACTCCGTACCCTGACCGAAAAGCATCCCTTCATCTGCCACGGGCTGTCTCTCTCCATTGGCGGACCAGCGCCGCTGGACATGGCGCTGCTGGAGGCCGTTCAGGGCTTTATGACGGAGCATGGCATCCACCATTACAGCGAACATCTCGCCTACTGTGCGGACCACGGCCAACTTTACGATCTGCTGCCCCTGCCCCTCACCGAAGAGATGGTACGACATGTGGCGGGGCGCATCCGTCAGGCGCAGGACTTCCTGAAAATGCCGCTGATCATCGAAAACACCGCCTACTACGGCGGATTCCGCCATAGCGCGCTCACCGAGCTGGAGTTTTTGCTGGCCGTGCTGGAAGAGGCGGATTGCCGCCTGCTCCTTGATCTCAACAACCTCTACGTCAACAGCGTCAACCACCACTACGACGCGGCGGATTTT
>NZ_JAAZTY010000257.1 GCF_018854775.1 Acidithiobacillus ferriphilus
TGACCGGCGCACGGTGGACCTGGGTGAGCGGATGGACGACATTCGCGATCACATGTGGGAACTGGAGAAGGAAGGCGAGATCATCGTCCATCGCATCACCGACGATCATAAGGCGGTTGAGGTGGATACGTTGTTTGGCTGGAAAAAACGGGTTCCCACCAACAACCTCTGGCATCACAAAAGCTGTGGTCAGTGCGGCAATATCCCCGGCTACCCCACCAGTCTCATGTGGTTCATGAATCACCTTGGGGTCGATTATCTGGACGAAACCGACCAGACCTCCTGCACCGCCTGGAACTACCATGGTTCCGGCATCGGCAACGTTGAATCCCTCGCCGCCGTTTTCCTGCGCAACTTCCATCAGGCCTATGTCTCCGGCAAACAGCACGGCTTTGAGAATGGCCACTTCTTCCCTCTGGTCCACTGTGGCACCTCCTTCGGCAATTACAAGGAAATCCGCAAGTATCTGATCGAATCCGCTGAACTGCGCGAAAAGGTCAAGAAGATCCTGGGCAAGCTTGGCCGTCTGGTCGACGGCAAGATCGTCATCCCCGAAGAAGTGGTGCACTACAGTGAATGGCTGCACGTTATG
>NZ_JAAZTY010000258.1 GCF_018854775.1 Acidithiobacillus ferriphilus
CCCCGCCACGGCCTGGAAGACAATACCTTGCCAGTTGAGTCCGCCAGTCACCCGCGGGGCACCAAAACGGGCGCTGATAGGCCCGTTTACCGGTGCCGGGTAGGGGCCGTGGCCGACGATGGGTGTTGCCGGCAATGCGGGCGCTAACATTGGCGGGCGAACTACAGTGGTCGGCGGTTGCATTTGCGCGGTTACCGCCCGTTGAACCTGCCGTGCGCGCTGTTCTGCTTGGGCCCCCTGGGCTAGACGACGTTGCTCGATGGCCTGCCGTCGTGCGGCTATTGCCGCTGCGCGACGGGCCGCTGCTGCGGCTTCGGCCTTGCGTCTTGCCTCGGCGGCAGCCGCTTTCGCGCGGGCGATTTCTTCCTGATGGTGGAATTGTACGACCAGACGGCTCACCAATCCATCGAGAATATGGGCGTTTGCCTGCAGTTCGGAAATCTTCGCCTTATCGGCGGCAATGCGGTCTGCCAACTGACTTTCCAGTGCGGCGTGATGCTGACGCTGTTGCTGGAGGGTGTGTTCCTGAGCACCGACTTGCCGTGCCAATTGGGCGAGACGGGTTTCGTGGGTTTGTACCTCGCGCTTGGTCTTCAGTATTTGTTGCGCCGTGTCTTGCGTCTTGCTAATAAGTGTACTGCGCGCCTTAGCCAAGGACTCATAAAAGACGCTCATACGCCCCAGTTCTCCCGGACGTTCCGTTTGTAGCCAGACGGCCAGTGGCGTGACACCCCCCAGCGTGTAGGCGGCACGCAACTGTTGAGCGAGAATGCTTTTCTGCTGCGCCAGTTCGGCCTGGAGCGCGCTGATTTTTGCCCGCAGGTCAGCAATCTGCGATTTTGCCAGGCGCTGCTGCTGCTGAATACCGGCCAGCTTTTCTTGCACCACAACAACCTGTTGATTGATCGCGTTGATTTCTCTGCGCAGTTGCGCTTGGGTTTTTTGCCCTGCCGCGAGGTGCGCCTGCATTTGCCCCAGATTCTCGTGGATATGCTCCAGCTTTTGTCGACTGTCTTGTATTTTCTCTTGCAATGTTGCCGCCCCTGCTCCCACCGGGAGGAGAATGGTCAAAGCAAGCAGTGCGCCGACGCGGGGATGGGACAGAAGCAACATGGATTAGAGGGGCTGCACCAGGTTTTTCCCGCCCATTTCAGGAGGCACCGGCAAGCCCATGAGCTGGAGCAGGGTGGGGGCGATGTCTTCCAGTGCGCCTCCGGTCAGAATCTCAGCGGAACGCCCAATATAGAGCAGAGGCACCGGGTTGCAGGTATGGGAGGTGTGCGTTTGGCCGCTCTCTACGTCCAGCATTTGTTCAACATTGCCATGATCGGCGGTGATCAGCACTTCGCCGCCTATGGCGCGCGCAGCGCTGACAATGCGACCCAGACTACGGTCTACCGCCTCGACCGCAGCAATGGCGGCGGCCA
>NZ_JAAZTY010000259.1 GCF_018854775.1 Acidithiobacillus ferriphilus
CCCCCGCCGCAGCACTGCGGATACAAACCCGCTGGCGCCAGACGGCCAAGGCCTGGCAACTGGACCAGGGAAGCATCCGCTGGCCCGGCCTCGGACGGGGCGGTTTTGCGTTGTACCGGCCGACTCGGGGCGGGGTGCTGCGCTGGCAGATCCGGAATATGGATGTAGCCATGGCGCCCCTGTATGCGAATTGGATTAAACCGCTGGCTCCTCCCGGCGGTCTCGCGGCCCAGTTGCAGGCCTCGGGGCACGTGCGTTTTTCCGTGGCGGGAGAGGGTGGTCTGAGTGCGCTGAAATGGGATCTGCGCAACGCGGCTCTTTCCAGTTCCAGAGGACATCTTGCGGTGACGGGCGTGAATAGCCGGGGTACCTGGAGTCGTACCGGCAAGACCTCTGATGCGGTGCTTCGCTGGCAGTCCGCGGAACTCTATCATATTCCTGCGGGTCCGCTGCATGTAGAGCTGGTCCTCAATCCCCAGGGCTTTCAGTTGCAACAGCCCTTCACCCTGGCCCTGTTGGGGGGCGATCTGCATTTTCGGCATCTGGCGGCACGTTGGGCAGGGCCCCGGTCGGGGTTTAGCATGAGCGGCGACTTGCGGGGGGTCAGCATGGCCCAATTGACCAAGATCATGCATTGGCCGCCGTTTACCGGGACGGTATCGGCCACCATCCCGGAACTGCGGTATCACGCGGGAGATATCACCACCAGCGGCGCGCTTTCCGCTCAGGTGTTCGGAGGCGAGGTGCGGGTGGGCGATCTGCGTATTGAGAATTTCCTCGGTGTTTTGCCCCTGCTGCGGACCAACGTCGGGATTTCCGGGTTGCGACTGAAGCCCTTGACTGACGCTTTCCACTTTGGCTACATCAGCGGGGTGCTCAGCGGTGACGTAAAAAATCTCACCCTGCTGGACTGGTCGCCGAAGGCTTTTCAGGCGCAGTTTCATACGGTTCCCGTTCATGGCGTGTCTCAGAAAATCAGCTATGCGGCGGTCCAGAGCCTTACCAGGCTGGGCGGCGGTAACGGCATCAGCGGATTTTTTCAGGGCATGTTTCTACGGATGTTCAAGACCTTTGCATACGCGCATCTGGGGATGGGTGTGCATCTCAAGGACGGTGTCGCCGAATTGTCCGGAGTGGGGACAGAGGATTCGGGTTTTGTGATCCTTCAGGGGCAAGGGCTGCCCAGGGTGGATATAGTGGGGTACAATCGCCGGGTGGACTGGGACGAATTGCTGGCGCGTCTGAAAACCGCCATGCATAGTGGTGCCCAAGTCGGTACAGGAGAGTGAGCAAATGACAAAGCAGGGTTGGCTGAAAACGCAGGGCTGGCGCAGTGTGCTGGCCCTGGGATTGCTTATGGCGCTGTCCGCTTGCGTGACCGTCAATATTTACTTTCCGGCTGCGGCGGCCCAGAAACTGGCGGATCAGGTGGTCGGTGAGGTGTATAAGGCCGCTGCCAAGGGTGCCTTGCAGGCCCCGGTTGCTCCGGCAGTATCGGCACCGGCGCCGACAGCGCCGGCCCGGTCCGCTGCCCCGGCTACGAATTCCCTGAGCATGGCATCTCCCTACCATGCGGCCAGCTACCTGCTGGCCATGGGCTTCTCGGCCATCAGCGGCACGGCGGAGGCCGCCGCGAACCTCAATGCCTCCAGTCCCGGGGTGCAATCGGCACGGGCGCAGGTGGAGGCACTGGCGACGCAAATGCATCCTTACTTTGTCAGCGGCGCGGTGGGTTACACGGCCAATGGTCAGGTGACGATCCATGATGCGGCAGCCGTGTCGCTGCCGCAGCGGGCTCCGCTCAATGGGCTGGTAAGCAGCTATAATCAGGCGCTCAGTAATCTCTATCAGCAGATCGCTGATGCCAATGGTCATCCCGAGTGGGCGGGGCAAATTCAGCAGACCTTTGCCCAAGCCTGGATCAGCAAGGCACCCGCAGGATACTGGTACCAGTCGCCCAGTGGTCAGTGGCAGAAGAAATAGTCATCATTTTGCAGAATATTCTGGTTTTTGACATCGAGACAGTGCCCGACGTTGCCGGTGGGCGGCGGGTGCATGGCATTGAGTTGGGGGATGACGCGGGCGTGGCGGAATTGCTGCAGCACCAGCGTCGCATCGAAACCCAGGGCGCGACGGAGTTTCTGCGCCCTTATTTGCATCGGGTCGTTGCCATCTCTGCCCTCTGGTGGCAGGGCGGGCAGGTCAAGCTCAATAGCTTCGGCAAGGCGGACGATGACGAAGCCACTCTCGTCGCTGCCTTCTTTCAGTTCATCCAGCGCCATGCCCCGCAACTGGTTTCCTGGAATGGCGCGGCCTTTGACCTCCCGGTACTGCATTACCGCGCCCTGCTCCACGGCATCCCTGCGGTCCGCTACTGGGAGCAGGGACAGACCGATCAGGGTTATCGCTGGAATAATTACACCAGCCGTTACCACGAGCGCCATCTCGACCTCATGGATATCCTCTCTGCTTATCAGATGCGCAATGTCGCCCGTCTTCAGGACGTGGCGTTGTTGTTGGGGCTGCCCGGCAAGCTGGGGATGAGCGGCGCGGAGGTCTGGACCCGTTATCAGGCCGGGGAACTGGCGGGCATCCGCCACTACTGCGA
>NZ_JAAZTY010000026.1 GCF_018854775.1 Acidithiobacillus ferriphilus
TGTGATGCTGTTTGGCAGTGCTGACGGAGTCATCGAACGCAAGGCGTAAGTGGTAACAAGCGACCGGGGGCAATATGGAAGGCGAAATAGACCACCGCGGCACCCGCCGTGACTTCATTCACGGTGAGTTGCATCGCCGGGATCTGAATATCGATCCCTTCCGCCAGTTCGCTGACTGGCTGGCGGCAGCAACAGAAGCGGGCAACTTTGATGCAACGGCCATGGCGTTAGCGACAGCGGACGCAGAGGGGCACCCTGACGTCCGCTTCGTCCTTCTCAAACATTTTGACGAACGTGGTCTGTGCTGGTACACCGATCAACGCAGTCAGAAGGGGCAGGAGCTGGCGGTGAATCCGCAGGCGGCCGCGGTATTTTACTGGCCGGAGAATGATCGACAGGTGCGTGTAAACGGGCCGGTCGAGAGGCTCAGCGATGCCGAGGCAGAGGCCTATTTTCAGCAGCGCCCCGGCAGCAGCCGTTTTGCCGCCGCCGCCTCCGAGCAGAGCCAACCCATCGCCAATCGCGCGGCACTGGAACAGCGGGTAATCGATTTACAGGCCCGTTACCCGACTGGCGATGTCCCTCGCAATCCCGCCTGGGGCGGCTATCGCCTGTTACCAGAACGCTTTGAGTTCTGGCAGGGGCGGCGCAGCCGACTGCATGACCGCTTTCTTTACCAGCGCTCGGAAGATACCGGTGGAGTCTGGGTGATTCAGCGGCTGATGCCCTGAGAAGCAGCGCTAAAACTCCTCCAGTCGCGCCTCGTAATCCACCACGATCATCCGATAGATATTTCCCCCCAGTTGCACGTGGGCAGACTGCGGGGCACCGATACTGATCGTGTTACCTCCCGCCACACTCAATCCCGAAGGTCCGAAGTGCTCCTGTTCAATAAGGTCGTTGAGCAGGGCTTCCAACTCCTCACGGGGTGCCGAGACGGTGTTGTCAATCACCCTACAAAGTTTGCCTCGTTTAGTTTTGGCCGCAAGGATGACCGCATCTGAACGCAGGGGCGGCAGTCCGCCCTCCTCTTCCTGCTGTTCCTGAATCATATCTGCCCGCTCCTGGGAGATTCATCGCGAAACAGCCACGGGGCACTTTGCCGCCGCTGTGTTTCGTAAGCACGGATGGCATCCTCCTGTTGCAAGGTCAGTTGGATGTCATCCAGACCATGCATCAGTTTATGCTTGTGGCCAGCATCCATGGGGAAGGGATACCGGCTGTCACCCATGGTCTGCACTTCCTGTGCCGGCAGGTCGATGCGCAGATGGTAGCCGGGGTTCGCCGCCACTTCATGGAAGAGATGATCCACCACATCCATGGGCAGGCGCACCAGCAGGATGCCATTCTGCACGCAATTATTGGCGAAAATATCGGCGAAACTTGGAGCAATCACTGCCCGAAAGCCATAATCCGCCAGGGCCCAGGGCGCATGTTCACGACTGGAACCACAGCCGAAATTTTCCCGAGTCAACAGGATCTGTGCGCCCGCATAAGCGGGCTGATTGAGCACGAAATCCGGGTTGTTTACCTGCTTTCCATCCCGCTCCAGATAACGCCAGGCGTCAAAGAGGTGCTTACCCAGCCCCTTGCGCTCGATGGTCTTGAGGAATTGCTTGGGGATAATTGCATCAGTGTCCACGTTGGGACGATCCAGCGGCGCAACCACCGCTTCCACTACGGTAAAGGCTTCCATTATCTCTCCATCCGACGCTGTACGACATACTCCACGGCTGCACATTCTGCTGACCAGCCGCGGATTGCCGCAAAAATACCGATCTCCACCATGCCCAGACTGCACAAGCCCAAGGCGAGGCGCAGTAACCAGTGCCGCGCGCGTTTTTTAGTGCACGACCCAGTCACGTACATCCACAAAATGGCCGGCAATGGCAGCCGCTGCGGCCATTGCCGGGCTCACCAGGTGGGTCCGTCCGCCAGCACCCTGACGCCCTTCAAAATTGCGATTACTGGTGCTCGCGCAACGCTCCCCCGGTTCCAGGCGGTCGGCATTCATGGCCAGACACATGGAGCAGCCCGGCTCCCGCCATTCAAAACCGGCATCCCGAAAGATGCGATCCAGGCCTTCGGCCTCCGCCTGCGCCTTGACCAGACCGGAACCCGGCACTACCAGCACCACCTTGACCGACGCGGCCTTGTGATGGCCTCTGGCAACCGCCGCCGCCGCCCGCAAGTCTTCAATGCGGGCATTGGTGCAGGAGCCGATGAATACCTTGTCCAGCGCTATCGAAGAGATGGGTGTTGCGACCGCCAGATCCATGTAAGCCAGCGCATCACTCCAGCCCTTGCGCCGCACCGGATCTTTTTCCAGTGCAGGGTCAGGGACATGCGCGGAAATATCCACCACCATCTCCGGGCTGGTGCCCCAGGTGACCTGGGGTGCCACATCCGTAGCCTCCAGACGAATCTCGGCGTCGAACTGCGCATCAGGGTCGCTGTGGAGTTCGCCCCAGGCCGCAACTGCCTGATCCCAGACCTTGCCGACCGGGGCATAGGGACGGCCACGCAGATAATCGATGGTGACGGCATCTACGCCCACCATGCCCGAGCGCGCACCCGCCTCAATGGCCATATTGCACAGGGTCATGCGACCTTCAACCGACAATGCCTGCACCGCAGGTCCGGCAAACTCGATGGCGTAGCCGGTGCCACCCGCCGTACCGATTCGTCCGATGATGGCCAGCACCAGATCTTTCGCGGTCACCCCATTGCCCAATTCACCCTCCACCCAGATGCGCATGGATTTGGATTTGCGCGCCCACAGGCATTGGGTCGCCAGCACATGCTCCACTTCGGTGGTGCCGATCCCAAAGGCCAGCGCCCCCAACGCCCCATGGGTCGCCGTGTGGGAGTCCCCACAAACCACCGTCATGCCCGGCAGGGTCAGGCCCTGTTCCGGTGCAATGACGTGCACAATGCCCTGCCGCTTGTCGTGCATACCAAATTCTTCGATGCCAAACTCCGCACAGTTCTGGTCGAGGGTATCCACCTGCAGGCGCGAGGTGGCGTCGACAATCCCTGCGGCACGATCAGTGGTCGGCACGTTGTGGTCGGCCGTCGCGATATTGGCATCAATGCGCCACGCCTTGCGGCCCGCCGCCCGCAACCCGGAAAAGGCCTGCGGGCTGGTCACTTCGTGCAACAACTGACGGTCGATATAGAGCAATACCCCGCCGTCCTGCTCCGTATGGACCACATGGCTTTCCCATAATTTATCGTAGAGTGTTTTTGCAGACACCACTTGTCTCCTCAGAAAGTTGTCGTTTCCGGTCCACCGACGGACCGCGTCAGGCGGGCTGGGGTACGGCCTCTATCCAGGCCGCATCTATGGCACAATCGTTGTTCGGCTGAATGGCGAAATAGTCCCGCACCTCGGTGGCGGCATCCGCGCAAAGGCTGCGGATCGCAGCGACCCGCAACTCCGGGGTCCGCATACGCCCTATCCAGCTCTCAAAGCACAAAGGCAATTTCCAAGCCTGCTGGTCACTGACCATGAAACCCGCCAGGACCAGCATGGCTTCCCACTCCGAGTACCGATAATTGCGCACATGGGAGGCATCCCGCAAGACTTCGATACTTTGCAGCAGGGTATCCAGCAGCGGTGTTTCCGGTGCGATTACATCGATCACCACCAGCCTGCCCTCCGGTTGGAGCACCCGCCGCACTTCCCTCAGGGCACGCGGCACATCCGCCCAGTGGTGCGCCGAGAAGCGGGTCACCACCAGATCGAAGCAAGCATCGGCGAAAGGCAAAGTTTCCACCACGCCTTGCTGCGTCCGCACATTCTCCAGCTTGCGCCGCTGCGCCTCGGCCGCCACCACCACCAGCATCTCTGCCGAAAGATCATAAGCTGTTACCTCCATGACCTCACCCGCCAGCGCAAAGCCCGCGTGTCCGGCACCACAGCCGAGGTCCAGTACCCGCCAATCCCGCTGACCATCAGCCAACGCCCGTAACCGCTCCAGATCGGCCCCCTGCGCATGGGTAGAGCTCCACAGGTAATCCATTGCGGCGACACCAAACTGTGCATCTACCAATTTTTGCTGGTCCATGATCAATCCTTACTCTGTCGTTTTTAACGGCGTGAATGCATCGTACAGGCCTTGTTAAACTGGTACAATGTGACAGTTTATACTGGTATATTTTCTACCATAAGAGCTTGTATTGCATCCAGGAGAAACGTATGGAAACCAGAGTGCCGGTCAAGAAGCGGAGGAATGGTCTGGGGGTCAGACGACTCTCCACCATCACCCTCGAAGCCAAGCTGCATGCGGATCAGGAAGCGACGCTTCGGGTGGAAGCAGGCCGGGTCAGCGTCGGGCCGGTTCCGGCAGATCACCTGACGCTCAGCGAACGCCTGGATCGCTTTGATCCGATGAGCATCTATCCATGACCGGCAACGCGCCGCTCCTCGGCGACTTCATCCGCCGTCACCGCGGAAAAATCACCCCGCAGCAGGTGGGCCTCAGCATACAGGGACGACGACGCACCCAGGGTCTGCGCCGTGAGGAACTGGCCCTCCTCTGTGGAATCAGCAGCACCTGGGTTACCTGGATAGAGCAAGGCCGCCCCGTACAGCCCTCCACTGCCGTACTGGACCGCCTGAGTCAAACGCTGCAACTCTCCGAAGCGGAACGCGCCTACCTGTTCGACCTGGCCGGCCGTGCCGATCCCACTGCCGACAAAACCCATACCCAGCCCCCGCATGCCGTACTGCGAATTGTGCAAGCCCTGGACACACCTGCCTATGTACTGGATCGCTATTGGAATGCGATCGCCTGGAACACGGCCGCGGCGGCGCATTTTGTCGGCTGGATGGACCAACCCCCGACACCGGGCAGCCCTCCCCCCAATCTGCTGGAATTCCTCCTGCTGAATCCCACGGCGCGCAGTTTTGTCGTCGACTGGGAAGGCCGTACCCGGCGGATCATCGCGGAATTTCGTGCGGATGTGGGCAAGCATCTGGACGATCCGCAAATGGCCCGCCAAATCGAGCATCTTCAGCAAAACAGTCCGATTTTTGCTCAGCTCTGGGCTGCGCAGGATGTCGTCGAACGGGAGGGTGGCAGGCGGGTTTTTCAGCATCCACAGCACGGGCAGGTGGTCTATGAGCAGAGCACGTTATTGCCAGCGACCAGCACCGATCTCAAGCTGGTCATCCTGCTGCCGGAATAGGAAGCAACGATTTCTGGCTTGCTGGCTTTGTCACGACGCGCCCTCGTCGGTGCCCCATAATGCCAATTCTTGTTCCTTGCCAAACTTGTGGGCATAATTCCCGCATATTCAAAAATTGATTTCCAAATGATTCATTCGCACCCAATTACAAAGGAATTAGGAGGATTGCATGCGGTTTCGATCATTGGTGGGAATGGGCATTCTGTCCTCGTGGGCAATAGTGGCAGTTGCGCATGCGGCTCCCCGTTTCACGGTGGGCAATGTGCCATCGTACTACCAGGGGAATTTCGGGACGGGCAGCCATGTCAACATTTTTTACGATGCCACCTATTTACAGTTTCGCAATCGGGACCTGCGCCTCAAGTTGATGGTTCCCTACCTCTCCGTTTCCGGGTTGCCCCAGGGGACGCGGCTCACGAGTGGGGGTGTTGTCCACCGCTCTGGCACGACACAAACCCGTAGTAACGTGAGCGGCCTGGGTGATATCTGGTTATCCGCACACTACACGGTTTACCAGAGAACCGGTCTTTTGCCCGCCGTGGTGCCCTATGCCAAGGTCAAGCTTGGTACGGCCTCCGCCGCCAAAGGATTGGGCACCGGGCGCAACGATTACGAGGTCGGCGTGGGTCTGGACGAGACCATTGGCACCCGCATCTTTCCATTCGCCCATCTGGGCTACCGTTTCGTGGGCAATCCCGTTGGCGGCAATCTGCACAATATCTGGACCTATGATATGGGTTCCAGCTTTATTGCCACATCACGCAACATCCTTACAGCAATGTTTTCTGGTTCCGAATCCGAGCAGCCGGGTTATGCGGGTCCGGCGGACATCGTTTTTGCCTGGAACTACAATGTCACGCGCGCCGGTAGTGGCATTCAGCTCTATGCAGACAAAGGATTGTCTAACGGCAGCGCGAATTACGGTGTTGGCCTAGGTGCTCAGGTCGTCTTTTAATTGGTTCCTGGATCCGTGCAGATTCTTGAATAAATACTATCTTCGCCAGCCCACGGACCGTCGGCGAGACTGAGGCGACCGTTCTGCCAATGGATGGTAGTGAGGGAGCCGTTCGCGATTTGCACTTGGCGGAATCTGGCAAGCGGTTCGCCCCGGATTTCAAGGACGGCGGTCCTGATCACTCCTGCATGGGTAACGGCCAGGATCGGTCCAGGTCCTGCGGCAGTGTCCTGGAGGAAAGAGCGTACGCGACGCTGAAGATCGGAAAGGGACTCTCCACCTGGAGGCACCACCTCGTCGGGGGCCTTTTTCCAGCGGCGCAACAACTCGGGCCACCGCGTTTTGATCTCCACTTGCTGCAAGCCCTCCCAGTCGCCGTAACCCATCTCCACCAGCCGCTCATCCGTGGTGACGGGCAGACCCAGGCGTTCTGCGACGATACTTGCGGTGGCATAGGCCCGCTTTAGTGGGCTGGCCACAATGGCGACAAGATTCAGGCGCGCGAGGTGTTCCGCAACCCTTCGCGCCTGCGCCTCACCGTTGGGCGTGACTTCCGGGTCGCTGCGGCCCTGATAACGCCCGCTGCGATTCCATTCGGTCTCACCGTGCCGCAACAAAAACAGGATGGTCTCCATGGCCGGGGCTTTTAATAACGCCAGGAAACACCGGCTACCAGTCTGCTGCCGGCATGGATGCTCTGACCCGCCAGATCCAGCTGGTAGGCGATGACCGGTCGCACGTTTTTGGTAACGGCGTATTCGAGTCCGATACCACCTCGCAGTATATTGTAGAATTCTGAGGCGTTGGGGGTTGTACTGACGGCGAGCGCGTTACTGGCCAGCGTTTTTGAAAAAAACAGAGTACCGATGACGGTGAGGCGCCGGATGAGACCGACGCCCGCCACCGCCGAGGCCCGCACCTGCGTCACACCATCCCTGACGTAGATGCGCGGGCCGACTGAAAGGCCGGCGTACGCCACCCGGGACCCGAAATTATGCTCTACTCCCACCTCGTAATCCGGTTCGACGGCCAGGGCGCCGGTCCCGAGTTGGGGGGTGGTTGATGTCCGCCCGGTGGGAATGATCGCGTTGACGGTAATGGCGTCGGCGAAGTGCGCACGCTGTCGCAATCCGTAGGAGAGGCCGATCTGTTGATCCTGCAACCCCCCTGCGGAATAGGACGCCTTTGGTTTGGATTTGGTGAGCAGGGCGGCGCGCAGTTGGTAAACCAGCGCCCAGCCCTCCCCGATCCCTTGCTCGCCATCGATACGGAACTGCGTCTCCGAAAGCTTCGAATGGGTCGGGGTGCTGCTGCTGCTGAATGAAGTCTGCGGGAAGAGGCGGTCGGAGTGATAGAACCTCACCGTGGCCTTGATTTTCCCGGACCCCGCGGGGGGAACCCACGGCTGGGCATAGGCGGACTGGCCCCATCCCACGTAACAGACGACCAGCATGACCAGGGCCGGGAGCTTCCTGCGACGGATATGCATGGGTTGAGCCTCTCCTGTGTAAATGATAACGCGATGTGTGCCTAGTTGGCGAAGGCCAGATATTCGAACCCCATGCCGCGCATCTCATCCGGTGAAAGCAATCCACGACCGTCCATGACCGCCTTACCTGCCATCGAAGAGTGGACGCGCGGCCAGTCGAGGTTGCGAAATTCCGGCCAGCTAGTGGCGATCAGGACAGCATGACAACCCCGTGCCGCAGCATAGGCATCGGCGCAATATCCCAGGGCAGCATGGGGCGGCAGCACTTTTTGCGCGGTAGATATGGCGGCCGGGTCATAGGCCTGGACAACAGCGCCCTGCTGGCAAAGCATGGAAATCACGGACAAGGCAGGTGACTCGCGCACGTCATCGGTCTGTGGTTTGAAAGCCAGGCCGAGGACGCATACCGCCTTGCCGTGGAAGCCCCCCAGGGCGTCGCCGAGTTTCGCTACGGCGAGGCTGCACTGGCCGGCGTTGATGTCCGTGACCGCATGCAGGAATTGCGAATAATACCCCTGCTGTTCCGCAATGGCGGAGAGGGCCAGGACGTCCTTGGGGAAGCAGGAGCCTCCGTAGCCAAGGCCGGACTCCAGGAATTCGGCGCCAATGCGCTCGTCGAATCCCATGCCTTGGGCAATGGCATGGATATTGGCCCCTACCCGCTCGGCAATACGGGATATCTCGTTGATAAAAGAGATTTTGGTGGCCAGGAAGGCGTTGGAGGCATATTTGGTGAGTTGGGCGCTGGCTGGATCCGTCAACAGGACCGGGCAGCGCAAGGGGGTATACAACGCCGCCACCTCTTCCGCCGCAGCACTGTCCCAGGCACCGATCACGGCGCGATCCGGGTGGAAGGTGTCATAGACCGCCGACCCTTCGCGCAGAAATTCGGGGTTGACGACCAGCGGGGCATTAATCCCCGGTGATAGGTGCTGGGCCAGGATGTCGGCCACGCGTTCCGCATTTCCACCGGGAGGGGTGGTGCTTTTGAGAACGACGATGAGGGGCTGCGTCGCCGCGAGGGCGACCTGCCGGGCGGCCTCTTCCACTTGGCTCATGTCGGCATGTCCGCTGGGAGTCGGCGGCGTACCGACGCAGATGAAAGCCATATCTGCATGCCGCATGGCTTCCTGGTAAGAGGTAGTGAAGTTGAGGCGGCCGGCCCGGACGTTCCGTTCCACCACTTCGGGAAGCTCTGGTTCAATGAAGGGGATCTGGCCCTGACGCAGCAGGACGATCTTCCCTTCGTCCATGTCCACTCCCGTGACGTGGTGCCCTAACTCGGCCAGGCAGGCCGCGGTCGTCAATCCTACATACCCGACACCAATGACTGCGATGTGCTTCATACTGCCTCCTGCGTGATGCTCATGGATGATTTGTAGTAGCCCTGCTGCCAGAGTCGGCCATATTGGCCTCCTTGCGCGAGAAGTTGCTCATGGGTGCCGTCCTGAATGATGCGGCCGTGTTCGAGAACCAGTATCCGGTCGGCGGCGGCGATGGTCGCCAGGCGATGGGCGATGACCAGGGTGGTGCGACCGGTGGTGAGGCGATTCAATGCCTCCAGCACGCGACGCTCGGAGAAGGTATCCAGCCCGCTGGTAGGCTCGTCGAGGATAACGATAGGCGCATCCCGCAACATGGCCCGGGCAATGGAGACACATTGCCGCTGCCCGCCGGACAGCGACGCCCCCCGCTCTCCGACCAGGGTGTCGTAGCCATCGCGCAGCCCCCCGATGAGGTCATGGAGACCAACCGCCTGCGCTGCACCGATAGCCTCTTCGCGCCCGGCACCGGCGCGACCGTAGGCGATGTTCTCCCAGATGGTGCCGTGGAAAAGGAGCGGTTCCTGCAGGACCAGGGCTATCTGGTCGCGGACAGAGGTGACTTGCAGATCGCGCAGATCGCGCCCGTCCAGCAGGACCCGCCCTTCTATGGGATCGTGAAAGCGGGGAATGAGGCTCACCAGTGTGCTTTTGCCGGCGCCCGTAGTGCCCACCAGGGCCACTGTCCGACCGGAATCCACATGGAAGGATATATCCTTCAGCACCAGTTCACCGGGCTGGTAACCGAAGGAAACGGAGCGAAATTCCAGCGCACCGGTACAGGATGGCAGAGGCACGGCGTTCGGGGCGTCCCGGATATCGGGTTCTTCGGCGAATATATCCCCGAGGCGTTCGGCCGCCACCGTCGCCTTGCTGACGGTCCCAGCCATCTTGGCGAACTGGCGCAGGGGCGCTGCCATGCCGCGCAGGTAGGCGAGAAAAACCAGCAATTCGCCCGTCGAGATGCGCCCGGCCAGCACCTGGGAGGCGCCGTACCAGACCGCTATCCCCACGGCCGCGGCCACCAGGCCGCCCACCAGGGGGGTAAAACGCATTTGCAGTTCATTGGCTTCCAGTGCCGCATCCAGGCTCTGTTCGGCGCGTTCGCGAAAGCGATTCTCCTCAAAGGATTCCCGGCCATACGCCTGGACGACGGGAATGCCGGCGATGCTTTCCTGCGCCATGCTCCACAATTCGCCTTCTTTCCGCCGCGCCAGGCGGAACGCCTGTTTGAGACGCCGGGTGTGACGCTGGGTGATGACCAGCAGCAGGGGGACGGATGCTATCACCACCAGGGCGTAGCGCCAGTCAATGGCGAGCATGATCCCGGCCATGCCGACGATGGTGAGCAGATGGGCGAAGAGCCCCGTTCCCACCGACACGACAAAGTCCTGAAGGGTCTGAATATCGCCACCGAGCCGGGCCATGAGATCCCCGCTCTTCTGACGGCGGTGAAAAGCCAGCGAAAGCCGTTGCAAATGGGCGAAGAGGGTGCGCCGGATGTCGAAAACGGCGCGTTGCCCCACACGCAACAGCAGGCGGCCCCCGGCATAGGCCAACGCAGAATCGGCCACGGCGAACAGGAGCATGACGACCCCCAGGACATCCAGCAGCGCCACACGATGGCCGAGGGGATCCGGCAGGAACCCGGCAAGCCAGACAGGCAGAGGTTTCTGGGAAATCACGCTGTCGATGACGAACTTCAAGGGCCAGGGAATGACCAGCAACACCATGGCCCGCGCCGTCATCGCCAGAGCGGCGCCGGACAGCGCCGCCCAGTGCGGGCGCAGAAACCGGCGCAAATCCCAAAGGGAGAAGGGGGATTGTCCCTGGCCCATGGCCGCGCCCATCACATCGGCCCGGATCGCAGGGCGGCGATGATATCCGTCACCTGCCGGGCAGTCCTGTCCCAGCCGAAAATCCCCCCTGCCGCCTCCCCGGCGCGCTGTCCCATGGCCTGCCGCTGCGACGGCCCGTTCAGCATAATGAGAATGCAGCCGACACAGGCCGCGAGGTCCCCCGGCGGGAAGAGCAGACCGGTCACGCCATCCTCGATCAGGCTGGGTAGCTGACCGATGCGGGGCGCCACCACGGGCCGTCCAACCGCCAGTGATTCCACCACCTTGAGGGGCGAGAAGTAGAACCCATCCTGGGGGAGATAGGGTGCTACCGTAAGGTCCATGGCGGCGAGATAGCTGGGGATATCTTCATGAGGTACGCGCCCGGTCATGATGACCTTGCCACCGAGACCATTTTCCGTCGCACGGGACTGAAGGGCGGCGCTGCCGGGACCTTCGCCCACCACCAACAGCACCGCCTCGGGCGACTGTCGGCTGACCAGCATAAAGGCGTCGAGCAGAAAATCCAGGCCATGCCAAGGCTTCAGGCTGCCAACGAAGCCGATGACCGGTCGCCCATCAAGCCCGAGGCGTGTGCGAATCCCCTGTCCATCCACTTGCGGGTGGAAACGGTTGATATCCACCCCGTTGGGTAGCACGGTCACGCGATTCGCCGGCACCTTCCGGGAGAGCACGTGCTCACGAACGGCCTCTGACACGGCCACGATATGGTCGGCCCGCTGGAAGGCCGCGACTTCCGCCTCCTCCGCCATGGCCTTCAGCCGTAATCCCCGGAAACGCTCCTGTTCGTAGACCAGAGGCGCATTCACTTCCAGCACGTAAGGCACCCTCAAAGCGCTGGCGAGGTCGCCGCCGGAGCGATGAAAGAGCGCATAACGCTCATAGAGCGCGTCCGGCCGCACACCCGCCATATCCAAGGCATCCAGGGCGCGCGCCGCGAGCCGACGGTCGCAGATCAGCTTGTCGATCTCCCGGCGCACAGTCTGGTCATATTCCTCCTGCCCGATTCCCAGCCGTTCCCCCTCACTGCGAATCTCTGTGGGATCGGCGTCGGGCGGCAACTCGATCAGCCGCGCCGGTGGGTAAGGATTCCCTTTCCCCTGCCTGGCGCAGAGTAGCGTGACCTCGTGTCCGGCGCCGGCGAGCGCAGTGGTGAATTCCCGCACATGCACCGACGCCCCTTTGTCCCCGAGGACGGGGATACCGCGATCCGCGCACAGGTATACGATATTCATGGCTGCACACTCTGCACGAAAAGGGTGCGCAGGGCCTTGGCGGTCTCCCAGCATTCGAAGCGCTCCTCTATCTTGCCCCGGCTCGCCGCCGCGAGGCGGCGGCGCAGCGGCGCATCGGCAAGCAGCCGTTCCAGGGTATCGGCCAACACCACCGGGTCCCGCGGCGGTACCAGCAGCCCGGTACGGCCGTCCTCGATCAATTCGGGGATACCTGAAACCGCGGTTGAGACCACGGGCGTACCAGCCGCCATGGCTTCCGCCAGGACGTTGGGGATGCCGTCCCGGTCTCCGTCCTCCGTTACATGCGGGGCGAGAGCGAAAACAGTGGCTTGCCCGTAAAATGCCAGGAGGCGATCATGAGCCATGGCGCCCGGCAGGGTTACCATAGCCGTCAGACCCAGTTCGGCGATGTGGGTCTCCAGTTCCTGGCGCAACGGGCCTTCCCCGATGATGACGCAGCGAAAGGCGACCCCTCGGCTGTGCAGCAGGTGGCAAGCGGTAACCAGGTCTCGCATCCCTTTTTTGGGGACGAGGCGGCCCACCGAAAGGATCAAGGGCAGATCGGCATTTTCCCCCAGCGGCAAATCCGCAAAAGAATCGCCCTGAGGAAAGGCCGCGAGATCGATACCGTGGTAGACGAGATGGATTTTGTCCCAGTCCTGGCGCGGCAGAAAACCGCGCAGGTATTCGACGTTGTAGCGGGTGCAGGTGAGGACGAAATGCGCCGACTCAATCCGTCGGCGCATGACCTCCTGGGGGGTCAGGTAGAGATCCTTGGCGTGCGTTGTGAAGCTGTAGGGAATATTGCACATGACCCCGGCCAGGCGGGCGACCGTAGCGGGTGCATTGGCGAAGTGGGCGTGGAGGTGTTGAATGTTGTTCTGCAGACAACCATGCGCCACATAACCGGAACGCAGGAACTGTTTCCCGACGCTCAGCGGCCGACGGGTGCGGATGGACCACCACAACGCGAGCCCGGTGGCGTGCAGGTAGCGCAGCGGCGCCCGGGCCGCCACGACGGCGTGCCCCCTGGCTACCGCAAAAATGATCCGGGGCCAGCTGAGGGGAAGATAGGTCACGGTCGCCCGGACCTCTGAAACCGTGGGATGCCGGGGGGCGTCCTCGGGCCGCAGGAGCGAGAAAATATGCAAGGGAGTATCCAAACGCTCCAGGGCGCGCATTTCGTTGAGGATGAAAGTCTCCGAAAGGCGTGGATAGCGCTTCAGTACATACCCTACCGTTGGGGTTGTCGCCGTCATAGGGATACCTCCGTGCTCGTTCCGGGATAGAGCATCTCTTCCAGCACCTCGGCAACGCGATGAACACCCCCCAGGTCCACGGTATCCCATTGCTTTCCCAGCGACCGATCGCTGGCAACGGCGACCGGCACCAGTTCCACCAGCCGGTCGACCAGGTCTTCCTCGGGTTGTATCATCCACACGAGCCCGAGCTGGCTCAACGTCGTTGCGCGGAGCCATTGCTCCATGCGCGGTGTCGAGCGTGGCACCAGGATGGCCGACTTCCTGGCAGCGAGGATCTCTGC
Source organism: Acidithiobacillus ferriphilus (assembly GCF_018854775.1). Taxonomy (GTDB): domain Bacteria; phylum Pseudomonadota; class Gammaproteobacteria; order Acidithiobacillales; family Acidithiobacillaceae; genus Acidithiobacillus; species Acidithiobacillus ferriphilus. Next base: position 13,597 of record NZ_JAAZTY010000026.1, read on the forward strand.
GGTGGTGTTGTACCCTCCCATCGCCACCACCAGATCGGCAATGTGCAGCAAGCCCACGAGTTCGGTGGTATAGGGGATAATCTGAATGTCCGGGCGCTGAGCAGCAAGCCTGGCCAGCGTCTGATACTGGTCCGGCGGCATGAGCGGCCCGGGAACGACGATGCTGTGTACCGTGTTCTGCGGAATCCGGCGCAAGGCCTCGAGATAGGCGTCAATCAAGGCATATCCATCGCCGCCGCCGCCGACGGTAACGAGAACCACCGGTAACCCCGACGGCGCCACCGGCACGTCCGCAATGCCGTGCAGGCCCGTGCGGGCGACATAACCGCAGTAGCGCACTTTGGCCGCCACCTTCGGTGAAAGCTTGTAGGCACTCACCACGTCGAACAGGTGGCGACTGCCGTAAACCAGGATCTGGTCATATTCCGTTTCCAGCAACTCGTAGATGCCTTGGGCCTGCCAAACCTGGCGCACGGTCTCGGGGCTGTCGATGACGTCCCTCAGCCCCAACACGGTGCGGGTCGCCGGCATCTCCTCCCGGATGAACCGCAGCGCCGGCAACAGCTCCCCTTTCATTCCCGCCGGAGCATGATCGACCAGGAAGAAGTCGGGCCGGTAGGAGGCAATGGCGTCCAGGATCGCCGCCTCGCGCTGCGCCTTGACCACCTCGAAGCTGGAGGAAAGATCCCTGGCCGCATATTCCTCGGCACCAACCTTGATGACGGGCGGGAGGGCCCGCACTTCCAGGCCTGTCGGCATCGGCCAGGAACCGGCCATGGGGGAACCGGTCAGCAGCATCCCGGAAAAAGGCGGTTTACGCTGCATAAGGTGCTCGACGATGGCCAGATTCCGCCGTAAATGGCCAAGGCCGAAGGTGTCATGAGAATAGAGGAGTACTCGTCGCGCCGATCGCCCATGTTTTGCGGCGGACCACTGGCGCAAGGCAACTGTGGATATCGGTTGCCCCGTTGCTACGAAAGTCCCCGGGGGGGATGGCGAATCACCGGCAAACAACTGATTCTGCCGGATTTCCCGGCCCGCGTAGCGTTGGCTGGCGGGCATGTAATCCGCCGCCTGCGCACCGGGCAGGCGGCGGTATCGCTCCGTTCCCCGCTGTATGAGGGGCTTCATCACCGCCCTCCTGAACGGAGAGATTGGAGAAATGGATTATCGAAGGTTTTCCGAATCGTCGCTGCTGAGACTTGTTCAGCCGAGGATTCGGTCTGCGGCAATAAACCGTTCGGACGACGGTAGGAATGGCGATTCCTGCGCCAGCAATCCATACAGAACGTCGTCCAGGCGCCGTCGAGAAAAATACGCACCGCGTGCGGGCTGTGATGGCCGCAAATCGTGCCGACAGTAGCGTCGCCCCCCCTCACCTGCTTCATTTCGGGTGCAAACTGCCAAGCCCCCAGCATAAGGGGAGCTTCGTCGTGTAGAACTCGCTTTTGTTCATAAGTGGTTGTCATAACACTCTCCTTGACTCTCTCCAATGTTGGGAAATGCCACCGATCTCGGCACCCGAAATAGATTAGTGGTAACTTTTCCCACTGTCAACAACCACTCAGACTCAAACCATGCACTCGTGCCATTCTTCGGTCCTGGCTATGAGCTCTTCCCCGGCAAGACACCGCCCGGTCATCGAATTCGTGCATATGCAGGTCGTCTGGTAGATGACGCCTTCGCTTTCCGATGACCTGTCGACATCGGTATTCCGCTGTCGTATGATCATAAATGTGGGATATTTTACCACTTAAGGCCAGCATCTGAGTGGGAATATATACCACAATACGCTACACTTAACGTGAAAGCTGAATTGAGGCGAACCTGGACATGCCATGAACGAAGCATTGAAGACGGCGGTGTTGACGATCCTGCACCCTTTGGTCCGGTATCTGATCGGACAGGGGTGGACCTATGGTGCATTGACGGATGCGCTCAAGATGGTGTACGTGGCGGAGGCGAGTCGGCATTACGGGAAGGTCACTGGGCGACCGCTGACGGACAGCCGGGTCAGCCTGCTGACCGGGATCCACCGCAAGGAGGTCAAGCGGCTGCGAGTGCAGTTGGAAGAGCACGGCGAGCGGCCGATGTTGCGGCATGGGGCCAACATGGCGGCACAGGTGGTGGCCGCTTGGATATCGATGGTGGAGTATACAGACCTCGCCGGGCAACCCCAGCCGCTGCCTCTGCGCAGCGAAGCGTCCCCGAGCTTTGAGGGACTGGCGCGCCGGGTCAAGGCCGACATGCGCCCGCGCGCCATTTTGGACGAGTTGAGCCGGGTGGGGGTGGCCCAGGAGCAAGAAGGCGTGGTGCACCTGCTGCGCGCTGCGTATATTTCCGATCTGCCAGAAGACCAGGTCGCCTTTTTAGGGGAGAACGTCGGTGACCACCTGCGCAGCGCGGTACACAATCTGGAAGGGGGGGAACCCTTTTTGGAACGGGCGCTGTATTTCGATGCGCTGCCCGCGGCGGTGCTGGAGGAGGCGCGGCCGGAACTCTACCGGATGGGCGAGCGCTTGTTGCGCGAGGCCCATCAGCGGCTGAACGCGACCGAGTCGCCCGAAGGGCCGCAGCGGCGGCTGCGCCTGGGGGTCTATTACTACGAAGAAGACGCCGCGGCGGAACCGACTGAGGAACCGGCAGCGGAGGACGAGCCGCATGCCTAAGGTCCTGCGCCGGTGGAGTCTAGTCCTGGCCTTGGCCCTGGTGGCCCTGCCCGGAACGAGGGCCTTTTCCGACCCGGCGGGCGGTGGGATTGGCGGACTCGGCATCCACCCCGGCGGCATCGGGGGCACGGGCATCCATCCCGGCGGCATCGGGGGCACGGGCATCACGGCCCTGGGAGTAATCCAGCGCTTCGGCAGCATCTATGTCAACGGTCAGGAATATGTCCTGAGCCCCCAGACCCGCTATAGCGTCGACGGCACTGCAGGCACGGCAAAAGATCTGCGCCTCGGGGACCGGGTCACCGTCCAAGCCGCCGCCGACGGGCAGGCCGTCGCCCAGGTAGTACGGGTGGAACATGCCGTTATCGGCAGGGTGACGAACGTCGATGCGGCCAAGCGACAATTTACCATTCTCGGCGAAACCATCCAGGCGGGCAAAATGACCCCCCTCACCGTGCACAACTCGGACCAATCCCTGCCCTTCGCGGCCTTGAAGGCCGGTGACGTGGTATCGGTCAGCGGCCTGGATCGGGGGAATGGCCATTGGCTGGCGACGGAAATCTGTCGTCGCTATCCGGCGGATGCCGCGCCCGCCCGGGTCCCGTTGCTGCTTCGAGGCCGGGTGGACGCCATTTATCCGGGTCAGAACACCCTGGAAGTCGGGGCAACCAAACTCAAGGTCAACGGAACTCTGCTCCGTGCCATCCAGGTGGGGCAATCCGTGGTGGTCAGGGGCGAATACACCGACGGCAAGACCCGCGCGGAAAGTATAAGCCCCACTGCGCTGGCAGCGCAGGAGGTCGGCAACCGGGTGTCACTGCTGGGTTACCTGGATCGCGGAACGGATGGATGGACCACCCACGGGGTATCCCTCGTGGAGAACCACCACACCCTCTATGAAAACGGGGATGCCGCGGACATGCAGGCAGGCAGCATGGTCGCCATCAGTGGGAAGGTCAAAGCCCCGGGGGTCGTCGCGGTGGAAAGCGTTACCTTCAGCGTCAACCCCATGGACTTTGATGTGCCCGTCTTGCCACCGATGGCGCAGGGCGCGCGGGATGACTGGGAACGATCCGAAAATGAGGGTGAGCGCCCAGAGGTCAATAGCCCCGAAATCGAGCGACCCGATGTCGAGCGCCCGGAGCTGGAACCGCAGGTGGAAAGGCCGGAACTCCTTGATGGCGATTAAGGCAAGGCTATATCACCATCACTGAGTGGTACCCCGTATCTTAAATTTAATCATGGAGATGGAAGATAGCGATGAACTTGGAAAACAACCTGCGGGGGATCAAGACCCTGGCATATTCATCAGTGACCTGGAGACGGAATAAGGCCGCGCCGAACACCGTTCGGCGGCGTTGCAGGGGCGATGGCGTGATCCGCCGCCGCCATATCCTCATGCCCAAGACCCTGCAGGGCAATTACCAGAGCGGTGCGGGGACGAACGTCGGTACGGTGCAGGGAGGGGGCAGCCATTGTCTGCACACCCTCCTGGCGCAGACTTTCTCATGAGCAGGCGGATTCTCGTCACCGGGGCCGGGGGCTTCATCGGCTACCACCTGTGCCGCCGTCTATTGACCGAAGGGTGGATCGTGCATGGTCTTGACAACCTCAACGCCTATTATGACCCCGCCCTCAAGCGGGATCGCCTGGCGCATCTGGAAAACCATCCGGATTTTCAATTCCACACCGTGGATCTTGCCAACCGGGAGGCCATGAAAAGTCTCTTCGCCGGGCCACATTTTGATGTGGTGGTGAATCTTGCGGCCCAGGCGGGCGTCCGCCATTCCCTCCAGGATCCCGCCGCTTATGTCGACAGCAATCTGGTCGGTTTCGCCAATGTTCTGGAGGGTTGTCGCGCCCAGGCCGTTGATCATCTGCTTTTCGCCTCCTCCAGTTCGGTTTATGGCGCCAACGCCCGTCTGCCCTACAGCGTCCATGACGGGGTCGATCATCCGCTCAGCCTCTACGCCGCCAGTAAGCGGGCCGGTGAACTCATGGCCCATAGCTATGCACATCTCTTCGGCATTCCTTGCACCGGCTTACGTTTCTTCACGGTCTACGGACCGTGGGGTCGACCGGACATGGCCTATTTTCGTTTCACGCGCCAGATCCTTGCCGGAGAGCCCATCCCAGTTTTCAATCATGGTCAGATGCGCCGGGATTTCACCTATATCGACGACATCATCGAAGGCGTAGTACGGCTCCTGGACTTCGCACCACACCCTGCTCCGAGTTCGACGGAGCAACCGGATCCGAGCACCAGCGATGCCCCCTTCCGTCTTTACAATATTGGCAACCATACCCCTGTAGCCTTGCTGGATTTCATCGCGATCCTGGAGGATCTGCTGGGGCGCAAGGCCGATATCGAATGGCTACCCATGCAGGCCGGAGACGTTATTGCCACCTATGCCGATGTGGGTGAATTGCAGGAGACGGTGGGTTTTTCCCCCGCCACCCCCTTACGTGATGGCCTTGCCCGTTTCGTCGCCTGGTATCGGAATTATTACGACGCCTCTTGAAAACAGGTGACTCCGCACCACGGCACAATGGATTGGACATAGCGGCGCTTCTGCTGACCGGTTGTCGGGCGATAATGGCAGTCGGCGCGGGGTGAAATCTTGCCCCCGTGTTCTGCTTTGGCTAACGGAGGGGCATTGCGTGTGCGTCACGAGTAGTGAGGCAAGAGGTAGAATGGTGGGTCCATATTTCACGACATGCTACAATCGATACGGAAACTAGGTAAACGAGTCCAGGCAGGCCATGAATGGCACATTGAAAACGGCGGTGTTGGCGATCCTGCGCCCTTTGGTCCGGTATCTGATCGGACAGGGGTGGACCTATGGAGCGTTGGCGGAGGCGCTCAAGATGGTGTACGTGGCGGAGGCGAGCCAGCACTATGGGGAGGCCGACGGACGGACGCTGACGGACAGCCGGGTCAGCCTGCTGACCGGGATCCACCGCAAGGAGGTCAAACGGCTGCGACTTCTGCTGGAGGAGCACGGCGAGCGGCCGATGTTGCGGCACGGGGCCAACATCGCGGCGCAGGTGGTGGCCGCCTGGGTGTCGATGGCGGACTATGCAGACCCCGCCGGGCAACCCCAGCCGCTGCCCCTGCGCAGCGAGGCGTCCCCGAGCTTTGAGGGGCTGGCACGCCGGGTCAAGGCCGACATGCGTCCGCGCGCCATTTTGGACGAATTGGGCCGGGTGGGGGTGGCGGAAGAAAAGGAAGGGATAGTGCGTCTGTTGCGCCATGCCTATATTTCCGCCCTGCCGGAAGACCGGGTAGCCTTTTTGGGGGAGAACGTCGGCGATCACTTGCGCAGCGCGGTACACAATCTGGAAGGGGGGGAACCCTTTTTGGAACGGGCGCTGTATTTCGATGCGCTGCCCGCGGCGGTGCTGGAGGAGGCGCGGCCGGAGATCTATCGGATGAGCGAACGACTACTGCGGGAAGCCCACCAACGGCTGAGCGCGGCCGAGTCGCCCGAGGGACCGCGGCGGCGGCTGCGCCTGGGCGTCTATTATTACGAAGAGGACGCCGTGACGGGGGAAGGGGAGCATGCCTAAAGCTCTGCGCTGGTGGGTCCTGGTCCTGGGATTGGCGACCCTGCCGGAGGCATGGGCCCTTCCCAACCCGGCGGGCGGCGTTGGTGGATCGGGTGCCACCCCGGATGGTATCGGGGGCACGGGCATCCATCCTGGCGGCATCGGGGGCACGGGTATCCACCCCGGTGGTATCGGAGGCACGGGCATCCATCCCGGCGGCATCGGGGGCACGGGCATCACGGCCCTGGGAGTAATCCAGCGCTTCGGCAGCATCTATGTCAACGGTCAGGAATATGTCCTGAGCCCACAGACCCGCTATAGCGTCGACGGCACTGCGGGCACGGCAAAAGACCTGCGCCTCGGGGACCGGGTCACCGTCCAAGCCGCCGCCGACGGGCAGGCCGTCGCCCAGGTAGTACGGGTGGAACATGCCGTTATCGGCAGGGTGACGAACGTCGATGCGGCCAAGCGACAATTCACCATTCTCGGCGAAACCATCCAGGCGGGCAAAATGACCCCCCTCACCGTGCGCAACTCGGACCAATCCCTGCCCTTCGCGGCCTTGAAGGCCGGTGACGTGGTATCGGTCAGCGGCCTGGACCGGGGGAATGGCCATTGGCTGGCGACGGAAATCTGTCGTCGCTATCCGGCGGATGCCGCGCCCGCCCGGGTCCCGTTGCTGCTTCGAGGCCGGGTGGACGCCATTTATCCCGGTCAGAACACCCTGGAAGTCGGGGCAACCAAACTCAAGGTCAACGGAACTCTGCTCCGTGCCATCCAGGTGGGGCAATCCGTGGTGGTCAGGGGCGAATACACCGACGGCAAGACCCGCGCGGAAAGTATAAGCCCCACTGCGCTGGCAGCGCAGGAGGTCGGCAACCGGGTGTCACTGCTGGGTTACTTGGATCGCGGAACGGATGGATGGACCACCCACGGGGTATCCCTCGTGGAGAACCACCACACCCTCTATGAAAACGGGGATGCCGCGGACATGCAGGCAGGCAGCATGGTCGCCATCGAGGGGAGGGTCCAGGCACCGGGGGTCGTCAACGCAGAGCGGATCATTTTCAGCGTCAACCCCATGGACTTTGACTTCCCCATCATACCGCGGATGCCCGTGCTCCCTCCCGTATTACATCATCCCGAAATCGAGCGCCCGGAATTTGGCCCCCCGGAGATCGAACCCCTGGTGGAAAGGCCGGAACTCCCTGATAACGATTAATCCAAAATCCGGCAGTTTGAGGGTGCTGAATCAACGCTGATTCCAGTGCCGGTAAGAACGCGCCACCGTAAACAAGCCCGCGCCGATGCTCCCGACAAAAAAACCGATGGGCCAGTTGGTCCAGTAAGAGAGCACAATGGCGCTCCAGATACAACCCTCTGCAAGCATCACGGATAGCATCAGCACGCGCATGGGATTGCCGCTCAACGCCTGGGCGGCAGCTGGCGGGCCGACCAGCAGGGTGAACACCAAAAAGGCGCCCACAACCGGCAAAGCCGTGGCAGTCACCAAGGCCAGCAAGGTCAGGAACACCAGATCCATGCGTGCGGCACGGATCCCCTGCAAGGCCGCCAGATCGGGAAAAGTCGAATCCAGCAAGAGTGGCCGAAAATACAGAGAGATCCCCATAACCACTAGCGCGCAAATACCCAGTATGGGCAGCAAATCTGCGTCGCTCACCCCAAGCACCTCGCCGAAAAGCAAAGAAAATACCGCCGGCGCATACTCCCTGGTCATACTGAGTAACAACGCACCCATCCCCAGAAACAGCACCAACACCAGCCCCGTACCCACATCGCGGCGCCCCATGCGCACCAATTGGCGCAGAAGAAAAACACCTATTCCGACAAAAATCAGCAGCCCGATCAGCGGGTTGATCCCCATCAGGTTGGCTGCCGCCGCCCCCGGAAAGGCTCCCAGCGGTAGGGCATGGGCGGCAAAAGCCGAACGCCTGGCCACCACAAAAAATCCGACGAAAGCCGCGACAAACGCGATGGCAGTGCCAGCTATCCAGGTATTAATCATGAAACTGGAGAACATGTCTTATGCTTCGCAGTGCGGCCAGATGACCGGTTTCGGACGCGCCGACAAGCCCGTCACCCTAGCCACCAGCACCGCCACCAGATAAAACAGAAATACCAGCGTCACCACAAAAAAACTCACTGGCCAGGCATTACCGGAAAACCAATAGTAACTTTCATAGGCCATCCAGATACCACCCCAGACTGCCGTCAAACCGATAACACTAGCCCAGAATATCGCCTGCGCAGGGCGTCTGCTCAGGCGAATCGCCGCACCCGCCGGACCGATGAGCAAAGCCGTCGCCAGCACCGCGCCGATGGCCAGGGCACAGACCGCCACCGCCAGCCCCAGAGTCAGCAGTTGCAGCAAACCGATCCAACGCGGGGAAATACCCCGTGCTGCCGCCAGATCAGGGTCCACCGCCGTCAGCAGCATAGGCCGGTAGAGCAGACCAGCGAGTAAAAACACCGCAGCGGAGGCCATCAACGCAGGACCGACAAGACTCCGGGGAATCGCAAACATGGAGCCAAACATCACCGATACCGCTGCACCCGTAGTGCTGGTAGTGGTCACATCCAGATAGAGTAAAAGCGCCGATAGACCCAACCCTGCCCCCAGAACAATACCCGTGGCAAGATCGCGCTCCCGTACCTTGCGTACCCCCAGAAATTCCATCCCGAAAGCCGCAATCCAGGCCATACCCAGAAAACCCAGCAAGGGACTGACGCCCAGCAGGAGGGAAGCCGCCCCTCCGGCGCTGCTCACATCGGCCAGGGCATGCCCAGCAAAGGCATTACCGCGTAATACGGTAAACATCCCGATCAGCGCGCTAACCAACGCTGCGCAAGTCCCTACGATCAGCGCGGTTTGCACCGGCTCACTGCCGAAGAAACCGGAATTCCCCAAAAGCATCCAAAGATTCCACATGGCGTTAATCGGCCTTTTCCGGATGCGACATATGCGCTGCCGTGCACGCCTCGGCATCTTCAGCGGCGACATCGGGTAGCACGAGTATCCGCCGCCCATGTCGCAATACCGTTACCGGGTGACCATAGAGCTTACCCAACACTTCAGGCCGCACCACCTCATCCACGCTCCCAGTAGCGGCCTGTCCACCCACCAGATAGACCAGGCGATCCATCACCGGCAGCAGAGGATTCATATCGTGAGCCGTCACCAGCACGGCAATGTGCTGGATGTGGGTCAACGTACCAAGCAGTGCCACCAGTGCGTTGGCACTGCCAAAATCCAGATTGGCCAGAGGTTCATCGAGAATCAGCAGGCGCGGCTGACGCACCAAAGCATGGGCAATCACCGCCCGCTGTTGCTGACCACCAGAGAGTTCTCCTACCCGCTGATCGGCAAAGGCCTCAGCTCCGACCGCGTACAGTGCTTGATCTACCAGGGCTTTCTTGCGACCGGAAAACAACGGCAGACCAAGGCGATGCCCATCCAGCCCCAACTGCACCAAATCACGGGTCCGCAGGGGAATGTCCGGATCAAGGGCAATTTTCTGTGGCACATAGCCCACCAGGGCGCGGCGCTGATCCGCCGGTGCGCCATCAATCAGAACCTGCCCAGAGCGCTGCGCCGTCAGGCCCAGTAGGCTACGCAGCAGGGTTGTTTTGCCTGCCCCATTCTCACCGATCAGGGCGCAGAGCTGGCCAGGATAAAGGTCAAAACTGACATCCCGCAAAATGCTGCGGCCACCCAAATCTACCGAGAGATGAGCGACCGAAAGTATCGGATCGGACATGGCCAACACGGGCTACTTCGGCACAGTCGTCAAAGTGCCACGTTCCACGGCGTTACGCAGGGCATTGGTTTCCGTCAGCATCCAGGACTGATAACTATCGCCCGTCGGCATGGTTTCATAGACACCGACCACGGGGATCTTCTCTGCTTTCGCCTTGCTCAGAAAAGAATTCGTCAAAGAATTAGTAACTTGCTTATTGTAAACGAATATTTTTATGCTATGCTGTTTGATGAGCCGATTCTGGATGCTCACGTCCTGCGGCGCAGGGTCGGTACCATTCATAACGGCGGCCTGCAAATTCCAAGGTGTTTTGATATCGCATCCGGCAGCCTGCAACAGATAGTTTGCAACAGGCTCGGTCACCGCTACCGGCGTGCCACCGAACTGGGCCTTGAAACTGGCGATAGCCAGATGCCAGGGCTGCAGAGAGGTATCAAACTTGCGCACATTGGCGGCAAAATAAGCAGCATGACCCGGATCCAGCTCCGTCAGGCTTCGGGCAACCGCCAGGGCGACTGCAGGCATAGTCTCCGGTTTATACCAGAGGTGGGGGTTTTTAGTGCTTTCCGGCAGGCGGAGCAACTCCCGAACCACAATCACCTTGCGCTTGGGATTAGGGTTGGACGCTAGAATCTTTTTGGCCCAGCCATCGTAGCCCACGCCATTACGAACCACAATCTGCGCCCCAGCGATCTCACGGGCCACAGCAGGGCTGGCTTCAAAAGTATGGGGATCGGTATTAGGATTGCTTTCGATGGTGTTGACGGTGACATAGCCCCCGCCGATCTGGCCGATCACATCGGCATACTCATTTTCTACGCCCACCGCATAAATCGTCGCTGCGGTAGCCATCTGCGCCATACCCAGCCCAACAAATAAAGCGATCCGTGGCAACCGAGCAAGCATCCGGCTTCGTAAGCAATGGTTAGGCATTGAACAGACCAAGGTCTTCTGGTGGTTAAACGGAATCACGGGCAAACCCTCGGAGTCCACTGCCACAACCAGCAGACAGACACCAATCTTTGTAATGCAACATTGTTGCAATCTAGTGAAACAACACGTCATTGTCAAGCGTGAAAACGCACGAGAAAGTGACGCGCCTCCACTCAACCTGGCCCCAAGCTTCCCCTGCCGTGAAGCTTGGGGGTAAGATAAGGCGATAACTCCATCACCTGCGGGAAAATACCTCATGAGCCAAGCCCCCCACCCCACCCTCGATACCGGCATACTGACCCAGATTGTTGATGACATACTGGACCTTGCCCGCGAGCAGGGGGCCAGTGCGGCAGAAGCTTCCGCCAGCACCAGCAAAGGCTTATCGGTAACGGTACGGCTGGGGGAGGTCGAGTCTATTGAATATCATCAGGACAAAGGGCTGGGGGTGACCGTCTATCTGGGCCAGTCGAAAGGCAGCGCCTCTACCTCTGACTTCTCCCGCAAGGCGCTGTCAGAGACGGTTTCTGCGGCACTCACCATTGCCCGGCATACGGCAGCAGACCCCTTTGCCGGGCTCGCCGACCCCGCACTGTTTGCCACAAAGTTCCCGGAGTTGGACCTCTATCATCCTTGGTCCATAGATGCCGATACCGCCGCTGAACTGGCACGCCGCTGCGAGGTTGCCGCCCGCGACTGCGATTCGCGTATTCACAACTCCGAGGGCGGCAGTCTCGGCACCGGCGAGGGAGTCTCGGTTTACGGCAATACGCTGGGATTCATAGGCAGCAGCCGTTCCTCGCGGCACAGCCTGTCCTGTTCAGTGATTGCCGAAGATACCAAAGGTGGTATGCAGCGGGATTACTGGTATGATGTGGCGCGCGCAGCGGATGCTTTGGCAACTCCGGAAGCGATCGGCAAAACAGCAGCACAACGGGCTCTGCGCCGACTGGGTGCCCGCAAGGTAGCCACTACCAAGGCCCCGGTGCTTTTCGAAAATCAGGTCGCCTCCAGCGTCATCGGCCACCTCGCCAGCGCCATCAGCGGTGGCAGCCTGTATCGCAAAAGCTCCTTCCTGGTCGATAGTCTCGGCAAGCGACTCTTCCCGGAACACATCCGCATTTATGAAGAACCGTTACGGCGACGCGGACTGGGTAGCAGCAGTTTCGATGGCGAAGGCGTCGCCACCAGAAACCGCGATATTATCGCCGACGGTGTATTGGAAGGTTACATTCTCGACAGCTACAGCGCCCGCAAATTAAACATGAAGACCACGGGTAATGCCGGCGGCGTCCACAATCTCACCCTGCGACCCGGAGACGCCTCTCTGGAGGACCTGCTCCGCCAGATGGGACGCGGCCTGCTGGTTACCGAGCTCATCGGCTTCGGTATCAACATGGTTACCGGCGACTACTCACGGGGCGCGGCCGGCTTCTGGGTCGAACACGGGGAAATTCAATATCCTGTTGAAGAGATCACCATCGCCAGCACCTTGCAGGCCATGTTCCAGGGCATGAGTGTGGTGGGCAGCGATATGCTCATCCACGGCAATACCGGCTGCCCCTCCATTCTTGTTGACGAGATGACGATCGCCGGCGACTGAGGAGGACGGCCATCAGCAACAGGATCAAACTCAACAACAGATAAGGGAGACTGCCCCAGCGCCCGTAAGGCGTTTCCCCCGCCATCGGCTGTATGGCCTCATTCAGGGTGCCCACCACAAACTGCGGCAATTGCGCACGCACCTGCCCGCGTGGCGAAATCAGGGCTGTTATTCCGGTGTTGGTCGCCCGAATATCGGGTTTCTGCTCCTGCAAGGACTGCATCGCCGCCATTTGCAGACTCTGCGCCGCGGCGATGCTATGGCCGTACCAGGCATAATCACTGATATTCAGAAGAAAGGTGGCACCTTCTTCCACACCCTTGCGCACATCCCGGGAGAAGGACTCTTCATAACAGATGGTTATACCGGCTTTCTGTCCATCCACGGGCAAAACATAAGGCCCATGCCCGGAAGAAAAGCTCCCCAGTCCCGGTAAAAAATGATGCACCAGCGACGTGAGCAGGCTTGGCATCGGGATGTATTCTCCGAAAGGCACCAGATGCTCTTTCCTATACCAGCGCAAAGGTGCCGTACCATCGATTTCCATGGCCGCATTGTAATATTTGTGACCCGTATCCTCGGGGACACCGATGAGCAGGATTTTATGGTGCATCGCTGACCACCGCTGCAATTGCGCGATCAAGCCCGGAATTTCCGTCTGAAAAACAGGGAAGGCTGTTTCCGGCAAAACGATCAATTGGGTGTTCGGCGGTGTCCGCAAGATCAGATCGACGTAGTGATGCAAAATGTCGCTGATTTTACCCGCATTCCACTTTTCGGTGATGGCAACATTCCCCTGCAGCAGACTCACCCGCAGCAGTTTGCCTGCGGGATGGGTGAACGACACGGATGCCGCCGCCATGGCTACACCGTAAATCATGAGGAGCGCCGCGACGCCTCCCATCAACACTGGGCGGGACTGCCGCCGTCGCAGCATATAAACCAGAATAACCGCCACCCCGGCGGTTGCCAGCCCCACCCCGTACTGGCCAAGCCAGGATGCAAGGCCGCCAAGGAAGGCATGGGTCTGGGTGTACCCCGTCGCCAACATGGGGAAGCCTGTAAAAAGACGTGCCCGCGCCCACTCCCCCAAAATCCACAGCACCGGCAGGGCCAGCAACCGGGCATTGCCGACAAAAAAGCGGGTGGCCAGCCATAAGGCCAGCGCCGGATAGACGGCACAACAAGCCGCCAGTAAAGCCACGGCCCCTTCAGCCAAGGCCCAATCCATGTTGGCAAAATTATGCAGGGTAATGGCGATCCAGTTGGTTCCCGCCGCAAAGGCCGCAAAACCGAAAACAGCACCCAGAGCGGCCGCACGGCGCGGACGCTCCTCCGCGCTCGCCAGCCAAAACAGGCCAAAAAGCAGGGCGATGGCCAGCGGCCACAAAGCAAAGGGCGCAAAAGCCAAGGGCCAAGCCGCACCCAAAATCAACGCGGCCAGAAGCCGCACAAGAAAGTGCGGCGTTTTCAGTGCACCACCCTTCACGCGCTCTCTTGAGGCGCCGTTTCCGGCAGAAATGCGCTACGCGGTGGCGGTGGCGGCGTCACACGCAAAATCTGCACCCGCTTACGATCCGCTCGCAATACCTCCAAGCGCAAATTCCCCTCTTCAATCACTTCACCCATACGCGGCACATGCCCCAAGCGCGTAGCCACCCAACCACCGAGGGTGTCGGCATGCCCATCCGCCAGGTGTGCCACAAAATGTGCGTTAAACTCTTCCAGAGGAATCAAAGCATTTACCAGGAAATCCCCATCCTCCCGCGGCGCGATCATCACATCCTCATCAATATCATATTCATCCTCAATTTCACCGACGATGATTTCCAGAACATCCTCGATGGTGATCAGCCCGGCGACCCCACCGTACTCATCCACCACGACGGCCATGTGATGCCGACCCGTGCGGAACTCGTAAAGCAAATGATCCAGATGCTTGCTTTCAGGGATAAAAGTCGCCGGACGGAGTAACTCCGTCAGCCGCGGCGTCGGCATATCACCCCGACAACCCCGCAACAGATCTTTGGCCAGGAGAATGCCACGCACATCATCGCGATCATTCCCCACCACAGGGAAACGCGAGTGCCCCACCTCGGACACCCGGGCGACAATCTCTGCTAAAGGCATATCCAGTTCAATCACTTCCATCTGTGGCCGAGGAATCATCACATCCCGCACCGTGAGCTCGCCCATACGGAAAATTCCATCCACCATCCGCGCCGCTTCGGCATCGATAATCTGTCGTTCGCCCGCCTCACGGACCAGTTCCAGCAGGGTATCCTGATCTTCCACATTGCCACGCAAGGACTGGGTAAAACGCTCCCACCAGCCCCGCGGTCGTTCCTGGCTACTGCGATCATCACTCATGCATTTGGTTCAGGTAAGGGTCGGCCACACCCATTGCAGCCAGCAATCGGGTTTCCAGCGCCTCCATCTCCTGCGCCTCGACGGCCACTTCATGATCATAGCCAAGGAGGTGGAGGGTGCTGTGAATGAGCAGATGGCGATAGTGATCGCGCAGGTGCTTGCCCTGCTCGACGGCCTCACGCATCACCACCGCCGGCGCGATAACAATATCGCCCAGCAAATCGCGGCGAAACATGGGCAACTGCACATCCTGCGGAAAGGACAAACAATTGGTCGGCCTTGCCTTACCCCGATATCCCTCGTTCAGGGCGGCAATTTCGGTGTCGTCCACAAAAGTCAGGGATAGATCGTACATCCGGTCGTCCGCAGATGCCCGCGCCGAAGGAGCGGACAGCGCCTGTAATATCGAGCGACGCACCTCGGCGCGGGATGGCAGGGGCAAGGCCGCAACGGCGTCATCCACAGCCATGCGCAAATAAAGACGGCTCATACCTTCGCCCCGAAGCGGTCATAAGCCTCCACAATCCGGGCCACCAGCGGATGGCGGACTACATCGGCACTTTCAAAAAACACCATATCCACACCCGGCATATCGCCGAGCACATCCATGACCTGCACCAGCCCGGAAAGCTGCCCGCGCGGCAGATCTACCTGCGTCACATCGCCGGTTACCACGACCTTAGCGCCAAAACCCATGCGGGTCAGGAACATTTTCATCTGTTCCGGAGTGGTATTTTGCGCCTCATCAAGAATGATAAAGGCATCGTTCAGGGTACGCCCGCGCATATAGGCCAGTGGCGCCACTTCAATCACCTGCCGTTCCATCAGTTTGGCGACTTTCTCATAACCCAGCATTTCATGCAGAGCATCGTAAAGCGGGCGGAGATAGGGGTCGACTTTTTCGCTCAGGGATCCCGGCAGAAAACCCAGACGTTCGCCCGCTTCTACGGCTGGGCGGACCAGCACCAGACGCCGCACCTGATTGCTGTCCATCTGCTCCACCGCTGCGGCTACGGCGAGATAGGTCTTGCCCGTACCGGCTGGGCCAATGCCGAAGGTGAGATCATTATGGCGGATGGACTCCAGATAACGGCGCTGCCGTTGCCCGCGACCACGGATCATTCCTTTGAGGGTCTGCAC
>NZ_JAAZTY010000260.1 GCF_018854775.1 Acidithiobacillus ferriphilus
ATTGTCATACCCGACCAGGCGCACGTGATGGCCGGGGTGAGCGCGATGGCATGCTTCCAACTCCGCGATCACGGTGTCCACCGACTGTTCGCCGAACATGGGTAACTTCCACATGTACCAGTAGTATGTCGATGCGCGTTCAGGTTCCACATGCTCGATGCCGGGGTTCCAGCCCTGATTGATGAGATAGGCGATCTGGCGGCGCATTTTTTCCGGCCCCATTGCCGGCAAATAAGAGAAGGTTTCGTACTTGGGTGTTGAGTTGTAGTCCTGAATGTCAGCCATTTTCTATTCCTTTCTGTGGCGCGCGGAGCGGGCCGTCAAGCTACACGCCGCGCGGGTTTTCGTTTGCGCCTTTGCGATCTCTGTTACCGAATCAACGATTCACCACGTCCAATTTGTCCACGGTATCGAATTCAAACTTGATCTCTTTCCAGGTTTCCAGGGCAATCTTCAGCTCTGGACTGTCTTTCGCGGCGTTGGTGAGGATGTCCTTGCCCTCGCGCTCCAGATCGCGCCCTTCATTGCGCGCTTCCACACAGGCTTCCAGTGCCACGCGGTTGGCAGCGGCTCCGGCA
>NZ_JAAZTY010000261.1 GCF_018854775.1 Acidithiobacillus ferriphilus
TGTTTACGCAGACACAGGGTCGGCTGGGGGTCTTGGCCAAAGGTGCTCGGCGCGCCCGCTCTCCGCTGGCGCGGATTGAGGCGGGGCGCCCCTTATGGGTGCGTTGGCTGGGGCGGGGTGAGTTACCGGTGCTGGCGCAGGCGGAAGAGCTTGAGCCAGCGCTGCCACTCGATAGCTTGCAAAGCCTCAGCCTCTTTTACATCAACGAGTTGCTGTTAAGGCTCACCCAGCGCGGGGATCCCTTTCCTGCACTCTTTCTGGTGTATGAAGAAACGATCAGGGTATTACGCGGTGAACCCGGTGCGGGTTGGTATTTGCGACGCTTCGAGCGGCGCCTGCTGGAAAACCTGGGCTGGGCACCCGACCTGGAGCGCTGCGCGAAGTGTGGCCGATCTCTTGATCCTACGCTTTCAGAGCACTGGTTTTACCAGGCAGAACGTGGGGTGCTTTGTCCGGCACATGCGCCCGATGCCACGGTGGTGACCTTGGAGGCGGCCGCTTTGGCTTGGTTGCAGGGGGCGATGCAGACACGAATTGTGGGAGGCTGGGGTCCCTCTTTGCGGCACTGCCTGGAGCAGGAGTTACAAGTCCATCTGGGTGGGCGCCCGCTGGAGAGCCGCCGCCTCCTTGCGGCGTACTTGCGCAGAACACGGCTCACGTCGACGACATGAAGAGAGGAGCACAGCGAATGATTGCTTTGGGGGTAAATATAGACCACGTGGCCACGTTGCGGCAGGCGCGTGGTACCCGTTATCCAGATCCGGTGGAGGCGGCTTTTGTCGCGGAACGTGCCGGAGCGGACGCCATTACCACGCACCTGCGTGAGGATCGTCGGCATATTCTGGAACGAGATGTGGAAATTCTCAGTCAGACACTGCGTACCCGCCTCAACCTGGAAATGGCGGTAGAAGAAGGTGTTCTGCGCGTGGCAGAGCGCC
>NZ_JAAZTY010000262.1 GCF_018854775.1 Acidithiobacillus ferriphilus
GTAGGAGATTGCCAGCTCCTCGCCGCCGTTGGGCATGTATCCCACGCCTATCGCCACGCTCTGCGATCCTCCTCCCGCCGCAGCCGCGTCGCTCCAGGCCATGTCGGGCGGTTGTCTGCGCTTGTACCGCCGCCGTCGCGGCGTTGCTCGCCGTGGCGCCCGCCTGGGCTGCCGTGCTCTGGGCACTCTGGATATTGGAAACGTCCGTCTGCTGCTGGGTCTGGAAATAGGAAACTTTACGTTCGCCCGCAGTATGAGGATACCCGGCAGATGCTCCACCATTACGCGCTTCCATCCACTCCAGAGGAGATCGGCGAAATTGATGAAGGTGTGGACATTTCCATTCTGCTAAGGCTGTCTGAGGACGGGTTGCTGCAAGGCAAAATCCATCACGGAATTTACTTACCAATTTATCTATGGTCATTTCCTTATTCCACCTTCTACTTGCCAGGCCCAATTCGCAAGCCGGTCGATAGCTTCCCATATTTCAAAGTTGAAACGAGATGGATTACTTGCAAGTAGGTGTTTCGTTGAATCGGCCGCGTACTTAATCGCATTTGCATGCCTATCAAAGGCTTTCTGTCTTGAATAAAGGTTCTGTTCGATCCGATCCGAACAAACCCAAGCTATTTGCAAGTTACTCATTAGGCTATTATGCCTTGTGAACTCTTTATGATAGCCAAGTCTACCGTACCGTTTTTCTCTGATTAAAAAACAAGGTTTAATGAAATGATCAATCACCTCATTACTCCAGATATCGGACCGTTGAGTTGCCCATGCTTCCAGCCGTCCCAAAGCACCGCTGATTTCTTTCAAAAATCGGGAGCGATATTCCATAGAGAACCCATCTATTGCTAGGCTCCCTATGATTTCGCTGGCGTCAGCAATCCATATACTATGTTCATATGACCTTTCTTCGGCCTCGATCGCATCACAACAGTCCTGTACAACATACAGATACTCTTCTAACTCGTTCGCTTTCATTTTTCCCTCCAATGAAAAATCACCAATTCCACGCCACGCCGGCGCCGCCCTGGACCTCTCCCCCTTCCGGGTTGCCCGAGAACGTGCCGACGACGTTGATCTGGCGGGTGAGACGGACTCGGTAGGAGATCGCCAGCCCCTCGCCGCCGTTGGGCATGTACCCCACGCCCATCGCCACGCTCTGCGATCCTCCGCCCGCCGCAGCAGCCGCAGCCGCGTTGATGGATGCCTGGGAGATGGCTCCGAGCTGGTCCGCGTGTTGATTAGCCTGGCCGATGGCCCCCTCCACCTGGCCGACGGTGGCGGCGTCGTTCCAGGCCGTGCCGGGCGCGACGTTGGTGATCTGCCGATTCAAGCCGGTGGCCGCGTCTCCGACGCTCACGCTGTCCGTGCGATTGGCGACGGATCCGGCGCCCAGGGCGATGCTGTTTTGCCCGTTGGCCTGAGCGTCATATCCGAAGGCCGCCGAGTTGGCTCCCGCCGCGTCCGCCCCGTCGCCCACCGCCGTGCCGGGATCCGCGTTGGCCTGCGCGCCCGCGCCGATGGCGACCGCGCCCGTGGTGTTCGGATCTTGTCCCGTGGATTGGGTGATCGCCGCCCCCTGTCCGATGGCGACCGCCCCCGCATAGCCGCCAGTGCTTCCTCCCCCAGTCGCCAGCGAACCATTCCCTTGGGCCGTGTTCTGGAGCAATTTGCCGTTGATGTTCCCGACGGCACTTTGCAGTTGCTGGATGTAACCGCCCTGGGTTTGGACCTGCTGGCCGATGGTGGAGATGGCCGCCACATCCGCCTGCTGCTGCCCTTGGACGGTGGTGATGGCCTTGGTGTTGGACTGGGCGGCAGTTTCCGCCGTGTTGGCCGTGGCCTGTGCGGCTTGGGCGGTCGTCTGCGCCTGCCCCGCAGTCGTCGCGGCGTTACTCGCCGTGGTGGCCGCCTGGGTCGCCGCGCTCTGGGCGCTTTGGATATTGGAAACGTCCGTCTGCTGCTGGGTCTGGAGCGTGGAGATATTGCTCACGTCCGTCTGCTGCTGGCTTTGCAGGCTGGATACGGCGGCATTGCTTCCCGAAGCCGAAGAAAGCGCGCTGTTCAATGCCGAAATGGCCCCGCCCACGTTATCGTAGGTGGAAGATCCGACGCTGTAGGCCGGGGCGGT
>NZ_JAAZTY010000263.1 GCF_018854775.1 Acidithiobacillus ferriphilus
CGTGGCGGTGTGGGTGATTCTTGCCTTGCCAAGCCCGCCGTTGGGCAAGTACCATCCCTAGCAGAAAAGGCATGGGTTAAAGCGGGAGCTGGATCATGTTTCATGGCAGTATGGTAGCTTTGGTGACGCCCATGCGGGCGGACGGCGTGGTAGATGACACTGCGCTCCGCGATCTGGTGGAGTGGCATATCGCCGAAGGGACGCACGCATTGGTTGCCGTCGGTACCACGGGAGAATCCGCCACCCTGGAAATGAGGGAACATGTGGCGGTGATTCGGACCGTCGTGGAGCAGGTCAAAGGGCGCATCCCGGTGATCGCCGGGACCGGAGCCAATGCGACCTATGAGGCCATAGAGCTCACCCGTGCGGCCATGGAAGTCAAAGCTGATGCGGCCCTGCTGGTTTCCCCTTATTACAATAAGCCTACCCAGGAAGGGCTGTTCCAGCACTATTCGGCGATCGCCGAGCAATGCCACTTTCCCATGATTCTCTACAATGTCCCTGGCCGCACCGCTGGGGATATTTTACCAGAGACAGTAGCGCGTCTGGCGCCGCGTGCCGATATCATCGGCATCAAAGAAGCGAGCGGTAAAGTCGAGCGGGTTGCTGAAATTCTGGCTTTGTGTGGGGATCAGGTGCAGGTGTACAGCGGCGATGATGGTGCCGCCCTGGCCGCCCTGGCATTGGGTGCACGTGGCGTGATCTCGGTCACCGCCAATGTGGCGCCCCGGCTGATGGCGCGGATGTGTGATCTGGCGCTGGCCGGTGACTTTATTGGTGCCCGTGCGGTCAACGCGCAACTGGTGGGGTTACACCGGGATCTCTTTCTGGAGTCCAACCCCATCCCGGTCAAATGGGCCCTGCACGAGATGGGCCGCATGGGAGCGGCTCTGCGTCTGCCCCTGACCCCTTTTTCGTCTGTTCATCATGAGCGTCTGCGCGAAAGTTTGCGTCGGGCGCAGTGTGTCTAATTATTCTCGCGCCTGGTCGCGTTTAGTGGAGTCTTGCATGCGCCGTTACGTAGCTCTTGCCGTGGTTGCCAGTCTGGGTTTGGGGGGATGTTCCTACATCCCCTTCTTCAAGTCTAACAGTGGCCCGAAATACCAGGATTCCAAGGTGATGGAACCCCTGAAGATTCCACCGGATCTGCTGGCGCAGGCGCCGCAACCGGGAGTTACCATACCGGGGGGGGCGGTAACTTCCAGCGAGCTGTCGAAGGATAGCGCCTCCGGTGGTTACGGGCTGTTTCAGCCCCACACGGCGGCCGGGCAGCAGCCAGTCGAAGAAAACATGCTGCCGGGTGTGAGCGCGCAAATTCTGGGTGCCGGTGCGGATTTGCGTTTGAGCACAAGCGCGAAGCCGGCCCAGATTTGGGCTGCCTTGAAAGCGACACTGGCAGCAGATGAGACTACGGTGGCGAAATTCTCTCCGCAACAGGACGAGCTGGTCACCAACTGGCGGGATTTCCGCAGCGGTCTGGCCTTTGTACTGGGGAACACCGTGGCACCTACCCATCGGGAGAGATACACCTTTCATCTGAATGCGGGCGAAAATGGATCCGAAATCTTGACGATACGGCAGGATCGCGTTTGGAATAACCCTACAGGTGGCAGTGTGAAATGGACGAAAGTACCCGCCGAT
>NZ_JAAZTY010000264.1 GCF_018854775.1 Acidithiobacillus ferriphilus
GAGAACGCCCGGGCGATCAGTGATCTTGGCAAAGAACTCTATGATCGCCTGAGCACGTTGGCGGGTCACTGGACGCGGGTAGGCAAGGGGTTGGGCCAGGCGGTAGAAGCTTACAACAAAGCGACCGGATCACTGGAGGGCCGTGTACTGATCTCGGCGCGCAAATTCCGTGACCTCAAGGCCGCGCCGGATAACAAAGAAATGCCCGCCATAGAACCCGTGGAACTGGCCCCGCGCATCCTTCATGCTGATGAGATCACTGGAACAGAGACAACGGACCCGCTCCCGGATCGGCGCTAACGTACACCAGTTCGCCCGGAAGCGGGACAACCAGTGTCAGGAGGCGTTTTCCCGCCGCGTCTGCGCCTGCACCAGTGCCAAGGGCAGACTGAAGGTGACTTTCTCCTCTACACCAGGCGTCTCTTTCGGAATCTGCGCGCCCCAGCTCTGGAGGGTGTCGATAATCTCCTGTACCAGGCTTTCCGGTGCCGACGCTCCGGCACTGATGCCGATTTTCTCCACACCGTCAAACCATTCACGGCGCAGCTGTTGCGCATCCTCAATGAGATGCGTCGGTGTCCCCAGCCGAGTACCCAATTCCGCCAAGCGGCTGGAGTTGGAGCTGTTCGGGGCGCCCACCACCAGCAGAATATCGACGCCGGGCGCCAGCAACTTCACCGCATCCTGCCGGTTCTGGGTCGCATAGCAAATATCGTCTTTCTTCGGCCCTTCAATCAGCGGGAAGCGTGCACGCAGGGCAAGAATCACTTCAGCGGTGTCGTCCATGCTCAAGGTCGTCTGGGTAATGTAAGCGAGCCGCTCCGGGTTGCGGGGCGCCAGAACCGCCACATCGGCGACATTGGAAACCAGATACATCATGCCTTCCGCGACCTGCCCCATGGTGCCCTCCACCTCCGGATGTCCGGCGTGACCAATGAGCACCATCTCCATGCCGTCCCGACTGTATTTCTTGACCTCCATATGCACCTTGGTCACCAGTGGGCAGGTGGCATCAAAGACGCTCAGCCCTCTTGCCGCCGCATTCTGGCGGACCATGATGGGCACGCCATGGGCGCTGAAGATCACCGTCGCCGCGTCCGGCACTTCATCCAGCTCTTCGACAAAAATGGCGCCACGGGCGCGCAGATCTTCGACGACATGACGGTTGTGAACGACCTCATGCCGCACATAGATGGGCGCGCCAAAAAGCTCCAACGCACGATCGACGATCTGGATCGCGCGATTGACTCCGGCGCAAAATCCACGCGGATTCGCCAATAAAATTTCCATGCTGAGATTCCCAAAATTAATCAGCTTCGATGTTCTATCCTGCCGCCCGCCCTGTCAACCACCGCGAACTGACTATTCCGGCAGGGAGCCTACCTGTGCGGGGCACGGGTGTAACCGCAGGTCTGATGCGTAGTATCATGAAAACAGGGCTTATATCTCCGGCCTGTTTTTTAAGGCGGATCATTCCCATCTGAGGACTGAACGGATGCTCATCAACTGCGTAGTGTATAACGATGGCCGCAAACAAGCGGATATTCCTCTCGAAGAGATTTCAGCGCACTTACACCAGCCCGATAACTTTGTCTGGGTGGCGCTGCAAGACGCCAACGAAGAAGAATTGCGCGCCATGCAGGAGCAGTTCGGGCTGCATGAACTGGCTGTAGAGGATGTCCTTAACGGGATACAGCGGCCCAAGGTCGAGGAGTATGACGAGCACCTTTTTGTCTACCTGCAAGTGCCTGCCTACCATGGCGGGAAGGTGCATATCGGTCAGATCAGCATTTTTGTCGGACCCGATTTCGTGCTTTCGGTACGCCAGAACTGCGAACAGACCTTACTGGGGGTGCGCGAGCGCGCGGAACGGGAACCGCATCTGCTCAAATATGGCTCTGTCTATGTGATGTATGCCCTTTCGGACGCCGTTGTGGATCTCTTCTTCCCCGTGGTAGATGCCCTGGATGATGAACTGGAACAACTGGAAACCGCCATGTTTCATAATCAGGAAACCCGCAAAAACATGGAGCGGCTCTACGAGATTAAATACAAGGTCAACGTGCTGCGTCACGCCCTCCTGCCCCTGGCCGATGGTTTCAGCAAACTCTACGGGGGTCGGGTTCCGGCGCTGGTGGGCGATGCCGAAAACTACTTCCGCGATGTCCATGATCACATCATGCTGCTCAACAGCCAGTTGGACTCCATGCGCGACACCATTTCCACCGCCATTCAGGTGAATCTCTCCCTCATCACCATTGACCACGGGGAAGTCAACAAAAAGCTCGCCGCCTGGGGTGCCATCCTGGTGCTCACCACCATTTTTACGGGCATCTGGGGCATGAACTTTAAGTACATGCCGGAATTACACTGGAAATTCGGTTACCCGCTGGCGTTGCTCATCATGGCCAGTTGCGCCATTTATCTTTATCGACATTTCAAGAAGACAGGCTGGATCTGACGGGGGCGACTCAAAGGTCGCCCCACAACGCCTGGGCGACGGCGATGGCGGCGATGGCGGCGGTCTCCGCGCGCAGGATGCGTGGTCCCATGCGCAACAAGCGAAAACCGTGGACCCGCGCGGCGGCCACCTCCTCCGCTGCCAACCCACCCTCAGGGCCACTGAGCAGGGTAATTTCCGGCCCCGGAGGGGCGATGCCAGCAAATCGCTCGCCCTCCCCCGGATCCAGCACAAAAGCGGCTCCCCGCACGGCGCCCCATGCCGCCTCCAAAGCGACCGGCGGGGCCAGCTCAGGAATGGTCGTGGCGCCACTTTGCTCACAGGCGGCAATGATGATGTCCCGCCAGCGCGCCAGACGCTTGCCTTCGCGCGCTTCACTCAGTTGCACTACCCCATGGCGGCAGG
>NZ_JAAZTY010000265.1 GCF_018854775.1 Acidithiobacillus ferriphilus
CTTCTGTGCCAATACCGGTCTGGCGCGTTGGTGCCGGAAGAACGGCGTCCTGTTGCACATTCATCGTGCCATGCACGCGGTGGTGGACCGCAATCCCCATCACGGCATTCACTTCCGCGTGCTGGCCAAGGCGCTCCGTCTGTCAGGCGGTGATCACCTGCACACCGGCACGGTGGTTGGCAAGCTGGAAGGTGACCGTGCCGCCACTCAGGGCTGGGTCGACCTGCTGCGCGAGTCATTCGTCCCCGAGGACCGCGGTCGCGGCATCTTCTTCGACCAGGACTGGGGCTCCATGCCGGGGGTCTTCGCCGTGGCTTCCGGCGGCATCCACGTCTGGCACATGCCGGCGCTCTTAGCCATCTTCGGCGACGATGCAATATTCCAGTTCGGTGGCGGT
>NZ_JAAZTY010000266.1 GCF_018854775.1 Acidithiobacillus ferriphilus
CCCACGCTCTACGTCATCTTTCTTCGTGCCGCGCAACAACACACCAACGTTGTCCCCAGCCTGACCCTGATCCAGAATCTTGCGGAACATCTCAACACCGGTGACAATGCTCTTGGCTGTATCACGTATGCCAATAATCTCAATTTCATCGCCTATCTTGACTATCCCACGCTCAATGCGCCCGGTCACCACCGTGCCCCGGCCTGAAATGGAAAACACGTCTTCAATCGGCATCAGAAAAGGCTTGTCAATGGGGCGCTCGGGCATCGGAATGTAACTATCCATTGCCTCGGCCAGCCGGTAAATGGCCGGCTCGCCAATGTCACTCTGGTCCCCTTCCAGGGCCTTGAGCGCGGAGCCGATAATCACCGGAATGTCATCGCCTGGAAACTCGTACTTGGAAAGCAGCTCCCGCACTTCCATTTCTACCAGTTCCAGCAACTCGGCGTCGTCCACCATGTCGGCCTTGTTCAGAAAC
>NZ_JAAZTY010000267.1 GCF_018854775.1 Acidithiobacillus ferriphilus
GCGACATGCATGCGGGCGTAATGATGATGCGCTTCTTCGCTATAGCAGGGGTGATTCTTGACCTTTTCCCAGATTTCCGGTGCCAGATCTCCCTGCCCCGCTCCGGTGCCACAACTGGCCTTGCCGGAACCGCCGCTCGTGCCACAACCTTGGTGTTCTGCCTTTTGCTGCATGATCTCATCCAGATCCACCCCGTTATTGGGTGTGGCAATACTGGAAAGAGAAATTATTTGGGATGCCATGGGCGTAATCCTCCATACGGATCTTCAGTGAACGATGGAAAACCGCGCGCCTCATGGATGTATCGGCTTGCTCCTAAGAAGCTGACGCTTGCATTATTTTTAGCAAAAGTGATGCCAGGGATTGGAAATATTATTTTTCAATACGTTATTGATAAACCATCCGACGCTTTGTCGGTAACGTTACGTGTGTTTCCAGCAGCGCGGCGAAAATTGTCGAAAACCGGACAAACGGGGGGGTAACAATGGCACGGCAGGCGCGAATTTAGAGTTTTTTGACTTCCACGCCATGTTTATTGAGGGCATAGCCGAGTTTGCGGGTGGTT
The DNA here is from genome assembly GCF_018854775.1 of Acidithiobacillus ferriphilus. Lineage (GTDB taxonomy): Bacteria > Pseudomonadota > Gammaproteobacteria > Acidithiobacillales > Acidithiobacillaceae > Acidithiobacillus > Acidithiobacillus ferriphilus. The sequence continues at coordinate 566 of NZ_JAAZTY010000267.1, forward strand.
GTCCCCAACAAACGGGCGGCTTTAGCTTGTACCCAGCCACAACGGTCCATCGCCTGGATCAAGCGGTCCCTTTCTGACAATGGTGCCGTGTTCTCCTCACCGTTAGCGACCGACGCAGCCACCACGTGCCGCGCCGGCTCGGGCATGATGGGCGGCGACATATTATTACTGTCGGACACCTTCATGGTGATGATGGGATGGCTCCCTTCCAGTGGTCGTAAGGCCATGGAAAGGCACTGATTGCGCTGACAGGGCACGTCGAGGTTGTGGATGATATCCCCGCGCATCATGGTGGCGGTGCGTTCGACGCAGTTTTCCAGTTCCCGCACATTGCCTGGCCAATAGCAGGACACCATGGTTTGCAACGCTTCCGGGGTGAGGGTCAGCTTGCGCTGGTTGTCGGCGTTGTAACGGGCGAGGAAATGTTCGATCAAGGCGGGGATATCCTCACGACGCTCCCGCAGTGGGGGCAAAAAGATACTGACGACATTGATTCGGTAGTAGAGATCGGCGCGGAACTCACCCTTGCTTACCGCCTCTTCGAGATTGCGATTGGTGGCGGTGATAATGCGCACATCGACCCGG
>NZ_JAAZTY010000268.1 GCF_018854775.1 Acidithiobacillus ferriphilus
GCTCCGGGAACGGGCTTGCGGTTGCAGGCCTGATATTGCGCCAGTCCGGCAGATTCTGTGCCCGTCACACTGGCGCAGGCCCCACGTTCCGTACCCGTCACGCGCTCTCCGGGGGCCGTTTCCGTACCGGTCAAAACCTGCTCGCGCAGCGTACTCATCACGCTCACCTTGTGCGGAGCGTTGCCGCCGTCGCGACACGGGCCGCCGAACGACTCCGGCTGGTAATATGGGCTGCCGGTGAGCTTGCGGCAGGATCCGGGTTCATCCCCGGTCACCCTGACGCTGCGTCCGACTTCGGTTCCACTCACGCGCTGACCCGCCTCGGTGGCGCTTACGCCGACCTTGGCCGGCGTAAGCGCCGGCCGGGTTGCGCAAAAGGATTCAAATGTGTCGGCGC
>NZ_JAAZTY010000269.1 GCF_018854775.1 Acidithiobacillus ferriphilus
GCTTGCGCAGGGCCTGGCTCATCAGACGCGCCTGCAAGCCGACGTGGGAGTCGCCCATGTCGCCTTCGATTTCCGCTTTGGGGGTCAGTGCGGCCACGGAGTCGATAACAATGAGGTCAACCGCCCCGGAGCGCACCAGCATATCGGCGATTTCCAGCGCCTGCTCGCCGGTATCCGGCTGGGAGATCAGGAGGTTTTCCAGATCGACGCCAAGCTTATGGGCATAACCGGGATCCAGAGCATGTTCGGCATCAATGAAAGCCGCCGTGCCTCCGGCAGCCTGACAACTGGCTATGGCGTGCAGGGTAAGGGTCGTTTTACCCGAAGATTCCGGTCCGTAAATCTCTACCACCCGGCCCCGCGGCAGGCCACCGACACCTAGAGCAAGGTCCAATCCCAGCGAACCGGTGGAGTAGACCTCAATGTCCTTGATGGCATTATGATCACCGAGACGCATGACGGCGCCTTTACCAAATTGCTTGTCAATCTGTGAGAGGGCCGCCGAAAGAGCCTTGCTACGTTGTTCGTCCATAATGCTTTCCTTCTCCTGAATTGAGGGTTAACCCATCCTTGCAAAACACCATGTTTGTAGTGGCGCGCGGCAGGGCCTGATGATCCGGTACTGCGGGAGTCATCGGAACAACCTTTTCCGGCATTCTACCTGAGCGGGCGGGCGGGGCAAACGACTGAAAACCACTGCGGCATAATTCTTATCCGGCACGGTGGCCGCCGTTCAACCAGCCCCGCGCAATAATCCCAATAACCCGCCCAAAGCTACCGAACCCGCAGCATACTGCACCGACCAACGGTCTCCGTGAAAGTGACAGGTTCTCACCTGCGGTTCCGCGCCCCGCGCGCCCCAGGCCATACAGACGGTGCCCACCGGCTTGCCGGGCACGGCGCCTCCCGGCCCGGCGATGCCGGTGATCGCTGCGGCGATGTCCGCTTCGTGCAATGCACCCCCGAGCATTTCCAGGGCGGTCTCCTCCGCTACGGCCCCGACCCGCGCGAGGGTCGCTTCCTGCACCTTCAGCAACTGAATTTTCGCGGCATTACTGTAGGTGACAAACCCGTGGCGCAGCAGCGCCGAGGAGCCTGGCAGGGCGGTGATCCGCGCGGCCAGATCACCGCCGGTACAAGACTCCGCCAGGGCGAGGCGGGTG
>NZ_JAAZTY010000027.1 GCF_018854775.1 Acidithiobacillus ferriphilus
GGCTGGGGCGCAGCCTCCAGGTAGCGCTGAGCTCCGGCTCCGGCCTGATCAGCAGTGTACTCAGCGTCATTTTAGTGCCGGTTCTGGGTTTTTATCTGCTGCGCGACTGGCCACGCCTCATTGCCCGTATTGCCGCATTCATCCCGCCGCACTATCTGCCGCTTTCCCAACGCCTGGCCGGCGATGCGGACGCCATGCTCATGGCTTTTTTGCGTGGACAACTCCTGGTGATGTTGGCCCTCGGCACCAGTTACGCGATTGGCCTCAGTATTGTCGGCCTGCAAACCGCCATCCTCGTCGGTCTGGTGGCGGGACTGCTCAGTTTTGTGCCCTATCTTGGCGTCGTGAGCGGCATAGCCATGGCCAGCCTCGCCATGTACGTGCAGACCGGTGCTTTTTTGCCCATTCTCTGGGTACTGATTGTCTTTGGCATCGGTCAGATACTGGAGAGCATGGTATTCACCCCCTATCTGGTGGGGGATCGCATCGGTCTACACCCGGTCGCGGTTATTTTCGCCGTGCTTGCGGGCGGCGAACTCTTCGGTTTCGTCGGTCTGCTGCTCGCGCTACCGGTCACCGCCGTCCTCATCGCTCTGCTGCGCCACGCCCATGGCTGGTACCTGCAGAGCCCTTATTACCTGGGTAAGGGGTCATAATCCCGTGGAAGAAGTCATCATTATCGGCGCGGGTATTTCCGGCCTGGCCACCGCCTATTTCCTCCGTAAACGGGGTTGGTCGCCCTTGCTGCTGGAAGCAGCTGCCACGCCAGGCGGCAACCTGCAGAGTCGACGGGAAGAAGGCTATCTGCGGGATATGGGACCCAACTCGCTCCTGCTCAAAGGCCAGATTGTCCCGGAATGGCTCCGCGAACTACACCTGGAAGAAGACATCGTCGAAGCCAACCCGCTCGCCAAACGCCGCTATATCCTTAATCGCCATCGACAACCCGTCGCACTGGGACCGGGCGTGCTTTTCGGCGGCGGTCTGCTGAGTGCGCGCGGCCGCCTGCGTCTCCTTGGCGAGCCTTTCCGGTCACCGCGTCGGGTGCAGGACGCTAAGGAAAGCGTTGCGGACTTTGTGCGGCGGCGGCTCGGGGATGAAGCACTCACCTGGCTGGTCGACCCCTTCGTCTCCGGTGTCTTTGCCGGCAATCCCGCACGCCTTTCGGTACAAGCTACCCTTCCCCGCCTGGTGGCGCTGGAGCAGGACGGTGGCTCACTCCTCCGCGGCGCATTGCGCGCCCGGAACAGGAAGTCGCCCGGCACTCCAAAAACTCGTCTTATTTCTTTTCGCGAAGGCCTGCAGACCCTCCCGCTAAGGGTCGCCAGCACACTCGGCGATGCGCTGCATTGCGACACTTCAGTCGATCAATTGGGTAATAGCAATGGCATGTGGCAGGTCAGCAGCAGCAACCAGACCTGGCAAAGCAAACGGCTCATTCTCGCCCTGCCTGCGGGCGCCGCGGCCAGGCTGCTCGCGCCAACGGACGCCGCACTTGCCCACGAACTGGACGCCATCCCTTATCCCGCAGTAGGCAGCCTGTCCATTGGCTTTCAGCGCGCACAGGTACAACATCCGTTGGATGGTTTCGGCATGCTGATCCCGCGGGTCATGGGTCTGGAAACACTGGGGGTGCTCTTCTCCTCCACCCTCTTTCCCGGGCGCGCGCCTGCAGATCAGGTATTACTGACCGCCTTTATCGGCGGCAGTCAAAATGACCTTTCCGGACGTACTGATGATGACCTGCTGGCGACTGCATCACACGAGATCGGCCCACTGCTGGGTATCAGCGGCAAGCCCGTTTTCAGCCGCTGCCAGACTTGGCCAAAAGCCATTCCGCAATATGAAATCGGGCACCTGGATCGGCTAAAGCGGATTGACGCCCTAAGCGCCCGGCACCCTGGATTATACTTCCGGGCCAACTGGCGGGAGGGCGTCGCGCTGGGCGACTGCATGGAAGAAGCTTACCGATTCAGTCAGGACGCCGACTGGCAGCGCTGAAAGCACACTGAAAATCAGTGTGTTGTGGTTGGGGCGAGCGCCGCAACCAGAGTATCCATCGCGGTATCCTGGGGCTTCGCAACAGCCCCAGGCGTCGCCTTGGTATTGAGCACGGTCGCAGACTTATACCGGGCATCGGCACTGACTGATTCTAAATTGCGGCGAAATCCACGCACATCCCCCACAATCTCCACGGGCGTCCCCACCTGCACCATCGCGGCGATTTGCCGTGCATCCCAGTTGGACAAGGCCACGCAGCCAGCCGTCCAGCGCCCAGGGAACACCTTGCCCTGAGGGCCATCCGCAAAGTGCGGGCCCATGCCGTGAATGCCTATTTCGCCACCGAGGGGGGTATTTTGCGGCGGTGTGTGCCCGGCATCGACGGCAGCGACAATAGCGCGATATTGCGTCCTGGTGATAATGCCTTCACGCAACCCCCACGCCGCATTTTTCCGGTTAGGGTAGGTTAAACCCATGAACGGGCCATAGCGTGTGTCCCGACTAACCCAACCAATGTGATAACGCCCTATCGGCGTAATATCATCACCTCGCATCCGTTTGGGGGCAGCGCCATTAAAACCGATGGCGACCGGGTAGGTCGCCAGCACGGTAGCGCCTTTGTAGACCATCAGGGAGTGTGTGCTGGTTGAAATGACGATATGCACCGATTGAGCGATGGGCTCGGAGATTACCGGAGAGACTACCGGCGCCACCGGCTGAACAACCGGTGGGGGAATCTGTGCGGCATAGTAGGCCACCGAGTGTACTGGCACAGAGGACAGATGTGTCGTCGCGCAACCCGCCAATCCCAGAGCACCCGGTATAACCCCCAACAGCCCCCATCCCTTGCATGTGCGTATCACCCTACTCTCCCAAATATCCCCATTCACACGAGTTCATAATATACCGGAAGTCTGAGCGCGAGGTCCATGATCTTCTGACAGATTCCCGCTAACCCACCTGCCCGTAATCCAGCCGGTTCCCCAACCAGCGTTGCACGATAGCCTGCGCCGCATCGGGATCTTCCCGCAGCAACTGCTCCGCCAAGACTGGCACGAGGGTCAGCAGGGCCTCGTCACGCAGGATGTCGGCGACACGCATCTGCAGAATGCCCGTCTGCCGCGTGCCGAGATACTCGCCCGGTCCGCGCAGTTCGAGGTCCTTGCGCGCAATGACAAAACCGTCATGGGTTTCGCGCATTACTCGTAAACGCTCCCGTGCCTTGCTGCTCAGGGGTGGATGATACAGCAGGATGCAACTGCTCTGTTGCGCTCCCCGCCCCACTCGCCCGCGGAGCTGGTGCAGTTGCGCCAAGCCCAGACGCTCCGCATGCTCGACGACCATGAGACTGGCGTTGGGGACATCCACCCCCACCTCTATCACCGTCGTCGCCACCAGAATGCGTACAGCACCTGACTGAAAGGCCGCCATCACCTCCGCCTTTTCTGCGGCACGCATCCGTCCGTGGATCAGCCCGATGGTCACACCGGGCAGGGTGCTTTGCAAATCTGCAAAACTTGCCTCCGCCGCCTGTAATTCGAGGATTTCCGATTCCTCAATCAGTGGACAAACCCAATAGATTTGCCGCCCCTCCTCCAGCATGTGTTGCATCCGCCCGATCAATTGGGGCCGCCGGCTGTCAGGCATCACCAGAGTTTCCACGGGGGTACGCCCCGGCGGCAGCGCATCAATGACCGACACCTCCAGATCTGCATGCACCGTCATCGCCAGGGTCCGCGGAATCGGCGTGGCGGTCATCACCAGCAGGTGGGGCATGGCGCCCTTCTCCAGTAACTGACGGCGCTGCTCCACGCCAAAGCGGTGCTGCTCGTCAATAATGACCAGCCCAAGACGAGAGAACTCCACCTCCTCCTGAAACAGGGCCTGCGTTCCGGTCACCAGCCCAAGCCTGCCACTGGCCAGGGCTTCCAGGGTCTCGCGGCGGGCGCGCGGCGGGCGGCTACCCACCAAATAGCCCGCCTCCCAGTCCAAGGGCTTTAACCACTGCTGGAAACGCGTATACAACTGTTCTGCGAGAATCTCAGTCGGCGCCATCAACACTACCTGATACCCGGCCTCTAGGGCGGTCAGCGCTGCCGCCGCCGCGACCAGGGTCTTACCGGAGCCCACATCCCCTTGCAACAAGCGGCGCATGGGTCGATGGCGCGCCAAGTCGACATTAATCTCCGCAATCACCCGCTCCTGCGCTCCCGTCAGTACGAATGGCAGTTGCGCCAGGAAACGCTGCCACAACTGCCCGTCGCTGTGCAGACAAGGGGCATTCTGCATCGCCCCCGGCTGCCGCATTCGGCGTACCGCCAAATGATTTGCCAGCAACTCCTCCAACGCCAGCCGCTGACTGGCGGGATGCTGCGGGGAGGGAATCTCGTCCGCACTTTCATGGAGCAGACGCAAACCTTCGCGCAGACTGGGCCAGTGCGGAGGCAAACGATCTTCAAGGTAGTCCGGAAGCTGGTCAAGCAAAGTCAGGGCTTGCGCTACCCAGCGCCGCCATTGCGCCTGGGTAATGCCTTCACTACTGGGATAAAAAGGGGTGAGATGACGTGGAGCCTGAAATTGCGGGACATCGGCCATCTGCCATTCCGGATGCACCATTTCGAGGCCGTGAAAGCCACCCCGCAAATCGCCGAAACACCAGAGCCGCCGCCCGACCTGCCATTGCCCACGCAAGGCCGCCACCATGTGAAAAAGCCGTATTTGCAGACACCCGCTGCCATCACTCAAGGTCACCAGCCATTGTTCGCGTCGCCCACGCTGGTGATTGATACTGACAATTTCACCCAGTACGGCGCACTCCTGACCGGGCTGCAAAGCCGCTATAGGGCATATGAGGCGGCGATCCTGATAACGAGTGGGCAAATGAAACAGAATATCCTGCACCCGCCACAGGTCCATGCGCTGCAGGCGCTGGACCAGCGCTGGGCCGACCCCGCGCAACGCCGAGACGGAGCTCTGCAGATATAGCCCCGTCTTCGCTACCGCCATGCTAGTCGGTGCGCGACAGAGCCTCCTCGCGACGTGCCCATTCCGCGAGGAGTTCATCCGGATCGATATGATGCATGATGGCCACCCCCGCCAAGGTCTCTCGATCAGCGACAAAGCATTCCCCGCAGTGAATGCCGCGCTCTTCCAGCAGCGCGACCAACACCGGATGTGCCTGCAACAGCACATGCATGGGCTGGGTAAGCAGTTCCGCGCGCGCCATATCAGCTCGCCTCACTCAAGGCGACGATACCATCGATTTCTACTTGCGCGCCGCGCGGTAGTGCCGCCACCTGCACCACGGCTCGCGCCGGATAAGGAGGCGCAAACTCCGCCTCCATGGCCTGATTCACCTCCGCAAAATGGCCGAGATCCGTCAAGTAGACCTGCAACTTAACGGCATCCTGCAGCCGCCCACCCGCCGCCGCGCAGACCGCCTGCAGGTTATCCAGCACCCGCCGGATCTGCAGGGCGACGTCGCCCTCTACCATCTGCCCGGTGCTGGGGTCCAAGGGGATCTGACCCGAAAGGTAGAGCAGGCCATTATGCACCATACCCTGACTGTAAGCCCCGATGGCCTGGGGTGCTGAATTACTGTGAACTGGAACTGGCATAGACGCACTCCTTGTTAGCCTTTGACCCGCTGTACCCGGGATACCATCGGCAGGCTACGCAAACTCCGCATGATTTTGGCCAGATGATCACGATGGTGCGCCTGTATGGTAAAGGTGATGCCCGTGTAGAGTCCATCCTGGGGCTCGATGTCCACATGATCAATATTGGAATCTTCATCGGAAATCAGGGTGGCGATACGGGCCAGTACGCCACGCGCACTCTCCGCCACCACCCGGATCGTTACCAAAAACTCGCCTTGGGGGGCTTCCGGGTCCCACTGCACATCCACCCAACGGTCACGGCGCTTACGCCACTCGCGGATATTGTGGCAATCGTGGGTATGCACCACCACGCCTTTGCCGACACTGATGAAACCCAAAATAGGATCGCCGGGAATAGGTCGGCAGCAACGGGCCAAGGTCACCGGCATGCCCTCTGTCCCCCGAATCAACAGGGGCTTTTTCGTGGCTTCCTCGCGATTAAGGCGGCTTGGCAGTAGTTGACTGACCGCATGCCCCAGACGGCGCGCGGTCTGCGCCAGACGCCCACGATCTTCCTCCCCAGGCAAGAGCTTGTGTGCCACGACCAGCGGGAAAACCTCACCCATGCCGATGGCGGCGAGCAGTTCTCCCTCATTCTGGACATTAAACGTCGTCAGTACCCGCCGGAAATCAACCGCTTCAACCTGTTGCAGGTTGGCGCCCAGACTGTGCAGCGCCTTTTCCAGCAAATTGCGGCCCAACACTTCTGCATCATCGCGCTGAATGGTCTTCAGATAGGCACGCACGCTGCCGCGCGCTTTAGCGGTCACCACCACATCCAGCCAGCCGGGCTGCGGATGCGCCGAGGCGGCGGTAATAATCTCCACTTTATCCCCATTATTCAGAGGGCTGCGCAAAGGCACGTACATATCATTGACCTTGGCGGCCACCGCCCGATCACCAATATCGGTATGCACGGCGTAGGCAAAATCCACCGCCGTCGCGCCGCGGGGCAAGCTGAGAATCTTGCCCTTGGGAGTAAACACATAGACCTCATCAGGAAACAGGTCGAGCTTGACGCTCTCCAAAAACTCCTGAGAATCTCCTCCCTGTATCTGTAGTTCCAGCAAACGCTGCAACCAAGCACGCGCCTGCGTTTCGGCATGCGCATTATTCGAGCCCGTCTTGTACAGCCAGTGCGCCGCCACCCCCGCCTCGGCAACCCGGTGCATATCCTCGGTGCGGATCTGGACCTCTACCGGATGCCCGAAGGGGCCTAGCAGCACGGTGTGCAGGGACTGATATCCGTTGGATTTAGGAATGGCGATATAGTCTTTGAAACGCCCGGGGATCGGCCGATACAGACTATGAACAATGCCCAAAACGCGATAGCAGGCATCCACATCGGCGACAATAACCCGGAAGGCATGGAGATCGTGGATGGCACTGAAGGGCATGCCCTTCTTCTGCATCTTGCTATAAATACTGTAGACATGTTTCTCACGACCGCTGACCTGTGCCGCCAACCCTTCCTGCCGGAGGCGGTCCTCCAGGGCGTGTTCAATTTTTTGCACCGCTTCCTTGCGGTTACCACGCGCTGCCTTTACAGCCTCATTAAGGGTATGCCAACGCTTGGGGTAGAGATGGGAGAAGGCCAGCTCCTCCAGCTCAATGCGAATGGCGTGAATACCCAGGCGCTGCGCAATGGGTGCGTAGATATCGAGGGTTTCCCGGGAAATACGCCGCCGCTTCTCCGGCGTCATCACGCCCATGGTGCGCATATTATGCAGACGATCGGCCAGTTTGATCAGCACCACCCGAATATCCCGGGACATGGCCAGAAACATCTTGCGGAAGTTTTCCGCCTGCGCCTCTTCACGGGTTTCGAAACGCACCTGCCCGAGCTTGCTGACGCCATCCACCATCTCTGCCACTTCTGGCCCGAAGCGCTCGACGATGCTTTCCTTGCTGACGTTGCAATCTTCAATCACGTCATGGAGCAAGGCGGCTTGGATGGTGAAAATATCCAGCTGCAACTCGGCAAGAATGCAGGCGACCGCTACCGGGTGATGAATATAGGGCTCACCACTACGCCGGGTCTGTGCGCCGTGTGCGGTGGCCGCCAACTCGTAGGCTTCGCGCGCGCGCGTCACCTCTTCCGGCGTCATGTATTGCTGGAGCAACGCGCGCAGCGGCGCGCAAGGATCTTCCAGAGCCGGAGAAACCGGCGGCAGACGCAGCACCTCGCCCACCGCTGTCGCCAGAGGCAGTCTCGGCACCATTGCGCCTAGCTCGTTTTCACTCGCCAGCGGCATCCTCAGCTCCAGCCGCTTCGCGGTTCACTGCACCGGGGAAGTTGGGTAACGGTGGCGGCATCTGCTCGTCCAGAATCGCCCGGCTCACCTTGCCGGCAGCCACTTCGCGCAAGGCAACGACCGTATTCTTGTCACGCCCTGCTTCCACCGCCGGAATCGCGCCGGAAGCCAATTGCCGCGCGCGGCGGGCGGCTACCAACGTTAACTCGAAACGATTATCCACATGATCCAGACAATCCTCTACTGTTACTCGTGCCATCGTCTATTCACCTTTTTAGTAAAATTAACCACTCATACCGAGAAGATTCTTTAATCGTTGATGCTGTGCATACTGCTGATAACCCCGCCGCAAATGCTCGGCATGGACAATGCTCTGCAAGTCGGCCAACGCATCTTGGAAGTGGTCGTTCACCACCAGGTAATCAAACTCGTCGTAATGCAACAACTCTTCACGTGCCGCCGCCAACCTGCGCGCAATGACCGCCTCTGAATCCTGGCCACGGTCGCGCAAACGCTCCGCCAAGGCGGCGACAGAAGGCGGCAGGATAAAAATACTGACCGCCTGCCCCGGCAATCTTTCCCGCACCTGCCGCGCACCTTGCCAGTCGATCTCCAGCAGACAGTCCGTCCCAGCGAACAACTGGCTCTTCACCCAAGGTTCACTGGTGCCATAACCATTGCCATGCACCTTGGCGAACTCCAGAAACTCACCGCGTTCCGCCATGGCCGTGAAGGCTTCCGTGGGAACGAAGTGATAGTCCGTTCCCTCTACCTCACCTGGCCGCGGGGACCGGGTGGTGTAAGAGACGGAAGTCCGCAATTGCGGAGTCGCTGCTACCAGCGCCCGCGCCAGACTGGTCTTTCCCGCCCCGCTGGGTGCGGAAATAATCCATAGGATACCGCGTTCTGCTCCACCCGTCATTGGCTTTCACTCCACATTCTGTACCTGTTCCCGCATCTGTTCGATAAGCACTTTCAGCTCTACCGAGGCAAAAGTCACCTGGCTGTCTCCGGCCTTGGAAGCGAGGGTATTGGCCTCCCGATTGAGTTCCTGCATGAGGAAATCCAGACGCCTGCCCACTGCCTCACGCCGCTGCAAGATGCGCCGCAATTCGGTCAGATGGGTATCCAGCCGGTCCAGCTCTTCCGCTACGTCCTGACGTTGCAGATAAAAGAGCAACTCCTGCTCCCAACGCCCCGCGTCCACCTGCTGCGCCAGTTCCCGCAGACGCGCCTGCAAACGTTCGCGCAGCGCCTTTTCCAGCTCAGGCAAATGCTTGCGCAAAGCTGCGGTCTGTTCGGCAAGCGCATCCACACGGTTCAGCAACAGCTGTGCCAAGGCCGCGCCCTCCCGCTCGCGGGCTTCCTGCAACTCGGTCAACGCCCGATCCAGCAGAACCAACACTTCTGCCTCCAGCATCTCCGTATCTGTGCCAGATGCCTGCACCAGACCCGGCCAGCGCAGCGCATCCCATGGATTAAACGCGGTCTCACCTAGTTCCCAAATGTCAGTCAGTTCCGCATGGAGCCCGTGCAGTTCCGTCGCCAGTGCCGTATTAAGGCGCAACGATCCGCCCGCCACAGGCTGGAAACGCAACCAGGCATCCACCCGGCCACGCACCAGCGTTTTTTGCAAGCGTGCCCGCACCGCTGTTTCGAGGGCGCTCAAGCCCTCGGGCAGACGCAGACCAATATCAAGAAAACGATGATTTACGGAGCGCAGCTCCCAGGCAAGCGTGCCCCAGGCCTCATGACATTCACAGCGGGAAAACCCGGTCATACTGCGTATCATTTTCTTGACCCCTCGGCACAATCCAGTTCACAGAACTACAGACATTGCCTATATAAACTAGCATATGACCGTCAGTCCGGCGACCCCCGGCATAAGCCTGCAAAGCGCAGAATATCGAGAAACATCCTTGACACCATCATGATCCCGAACTACACCTAAAAAACTGTACCCATAAAAAACAGGGACGCCGATCATCATGACAACTGCGGGAGGGTGTCAAATGGTTGCCACGGAAGAAATGCTGTTCGAATGGGATGCATGGAAGACACGGGCACGGGCGCTGGGCATTACGGAGGATCTGGCCGAATTGGGCAAAAAAGTTATGCGCGATGCCTATATGCAGCGCTGGCCCGAAGCCGTGCTGAGCGATTGTGGCTGGGATGACGATGGATTTGGCATGCTGGCCTTGGCACGCGCCAAGCCTGCCGAAGCCCGCCGTGATTGGGAACTGCTGTATGCGCGCCATCATCGCAGGCCCGCTTGCCCGGTGGAGGCGAGCCAACATCGCAGCAATAAGACTATGGTGCGAGCCGCTGCCTCAATGCTGGCGCGCACCCGGAAGCCCGAAGAGAGCAGGCCCTGAAATCTACAGCTCCATCCTGAGCAAAAAGCTATTGGGTCAGGCCGGCGTAAAGCATGGGCAAACGTTCCGGCAGACGCTCGACATGGTCAATTACCTGATAGTTGCGCGCCCCGAAAATCCGCGACACATATTCGTCGGCGTGAGGATCCAGACTGAGGCAATAGGTAATCACCCCGTCCCGCTGCAACTCCTCCACCGCACGCTTGGCGTCGTAGCGCAGATATTGCGGATCGCGCACATCGATGTCCGCCGGTTCACCGTCGGTGATGACCAGCAGCAGCTTTTTACTCTGCCGCTGCTGACGGAGATAGTGCCCGGCATGCCGCAACGCCGCTCCCATACGGGTCGAGAACTTACCCGTCATGCCCGCAATGCGCCCCATGGCCTCGTCGCCATATGCCTCATCAAAGTCCTTAAAGCGGTAATATGCCACATCATGCCGTCCGTCGGAATGAAATCCGTGAATAGCGAAAGGATCGCCAATACGGTTCATGGCATCGGCGAGTAAAGCGGTCGCATCACGGGTGAGCTGAAGGATCGTATCCTCCGAACCATAGACCTTATCGTTGGTAGACTCCGATAAATCCATCAGCACCAGCACGCCCAAATCGCGCACCTTGCGCAGTGTGCGCATGTGAATGCGGGTATCCGGGGCCAAGCCCATGCGGATATCGACGAGGGCGCGCAGCGCCGCTTCCATATCGATCTCGTCACCGTCTTCCTGCTTGCGCAAACGCTGCACGCCCTGGGGCTGCAAGGCTTCGATCAGATACTTGAGGCGGCTGGAAACGGGCTTATACTTTTCCAGCACTTCACGCACGACGTTTAGATCGCCCATGCGGGGGCGCCGTTCCAACACCGTCGCCCAGTGGGGACGACTGGCCTGTATTTGATAATCCCACTCCGCGTAATGAAAAGGATCGGAAAGCGGTTCCTTACCCTCCATCTGGTTGTAGCTTACCCCCATATCCTCATAGGGAAAGAGCTCCGATTGCAGCACCCAGACTTCCTGCGCATCATCGCCAGCAAGTTCCGTATCAATTTCGTTGATCATCTCCATGACGCTGACATACTTTCGGACTTGCGCGCCCGGCAAGAGGGTCACCTCGTGCTCCCAGTCGATTTCTTCAAACTCCCAGATATAGCGGTTGTCATCGCGGTAAAGGACATCGGGAATATCGGTTCGGGCGTGGTAAGTCACCTTCTCTTTACGCAGCTTGTCCGCCAGTCGCACCCCCAAATCCCAGGAGAGCTGTGGATCGTCCCAACGCGCCTCGGCCTCCATAAAGGCCTGCCGACCTTCCCGCACCCAGGCGTTATCATCTTCGTAGACAGGATCGATAATGGCCCGCGCCAGCCGGGAAAACAGCTCTCCCATACTGGCGACCGGCCCCGCCACCGCCGTATGGAAAGGCAACCAGATGGCCCGGATTCCGGGGAAAGCGCGCATGGCCAGCGCTTCCACCCGGGCATCTTCAAACAGACCAATGACCGCCATCTGTTCCGGATTGAGCGCCTCGGCCGAGATGGCCTTTGACATATAAACCATATGCGCCGCGGCATGGGCCGCCACGGCGCGATAACGAGTCATCCCATCGATGCCTTCCCAGTCGTCGTAAGCGTCTGGAATGTGGATAAAAACCCCCTCGATGAAGGGCCGGTACCCTTCGCGTTCCTCAAAGTCACCACTGGTAGGACGCAGAAAAAAATCCCGTCCCCACAACGCGCGCAGATACATACGCAGGCGGCGCTGGATATCCACAAATAGCGTGCCTTTGCGCTCCTGCTGGAGCATAGCCAAGGCTTCCGGACTTTTCAGGGAGAAATACGCAATTTGCGCCACAAAATCGGTGCGATGGGCGTGCGCGCCCCACAATGCCCAGCGGCGCAAACCACCCAGCGTCAAATAACCGAAAAGCTGGTCGATATTTTCCAGCATCGGCCGCACGGCTCTCGGCACTTGTGCAAGCAGGCGGTCCAGCATGCCGAGATAACTTTTGAAAAGCTCCAGATCGGCCAGACGGTTGGCGGCTGTCGGACTGGTGGATACCACCGCCTCCAGCACCGCACCGCTGGTTTTGGACGCCATCTTCATAACGGCGCCCACCAGTTCCCAGACGGCATCTTCCCCCACTTCGCGGGCGACGTGGGGGACGGCATCCAGATAACAGCTCACCAAGCCATCGCCCTTGCCCAGCGAGCGCATACCCATGGCGCCATCCAGGTATTGATCCAGGCCGGCCGGACTGAAAATCCGGGCGGCCTCCTGCCAATTACTCTGCAGAACGGCTTGGCTTTCCTCGCCGAAAACCTCCAGCAGTTCTGCATAATCTTCGAGACGTTTCATGCGTCCTCCGTGATCGTTGCGACCCTGTTTACTGCAAGGCGAACGTGAGAACTCATCAGAAGTAAGTGGTCACCGCCGCATCCAGGGCATCGCGCATATCCGGGTCATCGGTAATCGGACGCACCAGCGTCACCCGGCAAGCGGCTTTTGCTTCGACGCCCTTGCTGATCAGCGAACCAGCGTAGACCAGCATACGGGTGGAGATACCCTCATCAAGACCATGGCCCTTCAGGTTGCGGGCGCGTTCGGCGATGGACACCAGCTTACCGGCGACGTCCTTGCCGACACCCGTCTCATGGGAAACAATTTCCGTCTCAACCTCATGCTCTGGGTAATTAAAATCCAGAGCACCAAAACGCTGCTTAGTCGACTGTTTCAGATCCTTCATGAGGCTCTGATAGCCCGGATTGTAAGAGATCACCAACTGAAAATCGGGGTGTGCATGGACCAACTCCCCCTTCTTTTCCAGCGGCAAAATCCGGCGGTTATCGGTCAGCGGATGAATGACCACGGTGGTATCCTGACGAGCCTCCACGACTTCGTCCAGATAGCAGATGGCGCCCAAACGCGCCGCCATGGTCAACGGACCATCCTGCCAGCGGGTGCCTTGCGGATCGAGCAGGAAACGTCCGACCAGATCGGAGGCCGTCATATCTTCATTACACGCCACGGTGATCAACGGCTTACCCAGCTTATAGGCCATGTATTCCACGAAACGGGTCTTGCCGCAACCCGTCGGGCCCTTGAGCATCATTGGCATGCGAACGCCGTAAGCGGCTTCATACAGCTCTATTTCATCACCGGTAGCCCGGTAGTAGGGTGCTTCTTTAATATGGTATTCGGCCAGTTGATCGCGCATGAGATGATTCTCCTCGGACAATATCGGACAGGGAAACACGGCACTTGACGAGAATATTCACAACAAGCGCGAAGACAGGCTACGGAATACTCTCGACAAGCGCCGTATCTGCTTGGCACGAAGCCCTTACAGATACGGCACGGGACTGCTTACTTATACGGTCTTACCCCGATAAATCACCAGGGCGGCGCCCTGGGATTGCTTGAAGTTGTCATAACCGACCAGACGGACGTGGTTATGGGGATTGGCCTTGTGACAGGCCTCCGCCTCTTTCAAGATGTGATCCACGTCGGTTTCACCGAACATGGGCAGCTTCCACATATACCAGTAGTGATCAAAGGCATTCTCCGGCTCGGTGTGCTCAATAGCCGGGTTCCAGCCCCTGGATACGATATACTCGACCTGGTTACGAATCTGCGCCGGAGTTAAAGCGGGCAAATAAGACAAGGTTTCGAACTTCCGGCTCGCCGGGTCGGAGAGACGGGATTTGTAATCCTGCACTTCACTCATAAAAAGCTCCTAGGCATCAAGACGTGCCCACCGGAGCGCGAAACAAAGTATCCGCGCCGGGGTACACGATAAACGTGCTTACTTGTGGGCGACGTCCAACTTGTCGACGGTATCGAACTCGAACTTGATCTCTTTCCACGTTTCCATGGCCACCTTGAGTTCGGGAGAATGCTTGGCAGCGTCAGTGAGGACGGCCTTGCCTTCTTTCTCGATGGGCACACCGCGATTGCGAGCCTCCACACAGGCTTCCAGCGCAACACGGTTGGCAGCGGCGCCAGCGGCATTGCCCCAGGGGTGGCCCAGGGTGCCGCCGCCGAACTGTAACACCGAGTCGTCACCAAAGATGGTGACCAGCGCCGGCATGTGCCAAACATGGATACCACCGGAAGCGACCGGCATCACGCCCGGCATGGAACCCCAGTCCTGATCAAAGAAGATACCGCGGTTGCGGTCTTCCTTAATGAACTTATCACGCATAATGTCGATCCAGCCCAAGGTCGCCTCGCGGTCGCCTTCGAGCTTACCTACCACCGTACCGGAGTGCAGATGATCGCCGCCGGATAGACGGAGAATCTTGGTCAGCACGCGGAAATGAATGCCGTGGTGCGGGTTACGGTCGAGCACAGCGTGCATGGCGCGGTGGATGTGCAGGAGCAAACCGTTATCGCGACACCAGTTGGCCAGACCTGTGTTGGCACAGAAACCGCCGGTGATGTAGTCATGCATGATGATGGGCGCGCCGATTTCCTTGGCGTATTCCGCGCGCTTGTACATCTCTTCCGGGGTTGGCGCGGTGACGTTCAGGTAGTGTCCCTTGCGCTCACCAGTCTCCCGCTCTGCCTTCTCGATCGCTTCCATGACGAAGTCGAAACGCTGCTTCCAGCGCATGAAGGGCTGGCTGTTGACGTTTTCGTCGTCCTTGGTGAAATCCAGACCACCACGCAAACCCTCATAGCAGGCGCGGCCATAATTTTTGGCCGACAACCCCAGCTTGGGTTTGATGGTGCAGCCCAGCAGCGGACGACCATACTTGTTCATGATGTCGCGCTCGACCTGGATGCCGTGGGGGGGGCCACCGCAGGTCTTGACGTACGCGATTGGGAAACGCACATCTTCCAGACGCAGGGCACGGACAGCCTTGAAGCCAAACACATTACCGACCAACGAGGTGAAGACGTTAACCACGGAACCTTCTTCGAACAGATCGATGGGGTAGGCGATGAACGCATAAAAGCAGGTATCATCGCCAGGAACGTCTTCGATCTTATACGCACGGCCCTTGTAGTAATCGAGATCGGTGAGGAGATCGGTCCACACCGTGGTCCAGGTGCCGGTGGAGGATTCGGCGGCAACCGCAGCAGCGGCTTCCTCACGATCCACGCCCGCCTGGGGAGTAATCTTGAATACGGCAAGGATATCCGTATCCTTGACGCTATAATCCGGTTCCCAATAGGTGTTCCGGTAATCCTTCACACCCGCGTTATAGGTCTTGACGGCCATATGCCACCTCCATGCAGTTGCCCGACGCCGGAGGCACCGGCGTCAATCGCTGCGTCTGCAGCGATTGACGGACTATAGTGCGGAAAAACCATAAATACTAATCAGCATTAATTATTTTTTTTATAAGGCTTAACTGATGACATAACCGTCTGATGACGATCAAAAGGAGCGTGTGGCCCAATTGCGCACCGCCAAGGCAACCGCCGCCTCGGCCAAAATTTCCCTGGAAGACACGCCGAAGGCTATGAGGTGGGCAGCCGCTCCATCAAAAGTGGGGCATTGCCGCCGTGGTCATTCTCGCCATCAATAAAGAATGCAATGGGGAACGGGAGTGGGCCAATAAAAACCCCGCCAAGATATTCTTGGCGGGGTTTGGGTTACAGCAACCGTGCTACTTACTTGGCCTTTTTCTCTGGGGCCTTCTTGACCATGCTGTGCTTCATGAACTTCTTCTTGGCCACCACATGCTTCACCGGGGCATGCTTGGCTACGGCATGCTTGGCTACGGCATGCTTGGCTACGGCATGCTTGGTAACAGCATGTTTAACCGGGGCATCGGTGACAGCGAAAGCAGACAGTGAAAAAGAGCTCACGACAATAGCAGCAACAATAGCAGAAATGTGTTTCATGATGTTCTCCTCGATAAATAGAAATGGCCGTATTGCGGCAGAGCTATAGCATGGATCATGCCATCCAACTAAAACAGACTGTTGCACGCTTCTATCCACACGCATCTGTCGTCTTTCCCAGACATGGAATCGGGGGTAGGCTGAACCAGCGGGTAATTACCTTGTCGGTTTCTGGCGACGATAATAAGTATTTGTAAATAATAATGAAAATTTCCATTGATGCCCAAGAGTGAACCATTCGAAAGATACCCCCATAACAGCAGAATGATTCTACTGATGGTGATCCATTTCAGCTGGGTGGGAAGGTCCTGTGTGTGGGTTATGGCAGGGTGTATATCCATAAAGGATAATCATGCGATGATCTTTGGGGACGTGATGGACAGCAGTACTGGCGCTTAACCGAAAATCCGTTGAATGAGGTGAGACTATGATGGAAAGAACAGAGGCCGTTGCCGTAGAAATAAGCAATCTGATAGTCAATACGCAGACCATGACCCTGGCAACGCTAAATTCAGCAGGCGTCCCGGAAGTATCCATGGCACCCTTTATTTACGAAACAACAAGTCATCAGTTTTATACTGTGGTGAGCATGCTTTCTCCGCATACCGCTCACCTCGCTGCCAAAAAATCCACGGGGATAATGATCATTGAGGATGAACAGAGTGCCCCTCAGGTGTTGGGCAGAAGGCGCGTGAGCTATACGTGTGATGTCCATGAAATCTCCAGAGGGTCCGAAAATTACCATTTGTTGTACGAGCAGTTTATGATCAAGTTTGGCGGTATCATGGAAGTATTATTTGAGTTACCGGATTTTCATGCATTTTGCCTCCGGCCGATATCCGGTCGTTATATCGCCGGATTCGGGAAGGCCTATACCTTAAAGGGTGACGCTATCGCTCCGATTGGTCCAGACGATATCCAAAAGACTGTCGGGAGCTGAAAATGCGCTTACCCCCAAACCATACGTCGCAAAATCCACGAGACTGAATAGCGTCTAGACCCAACCCGCAAACACAAAGAACTAGGGCTAGGTGCTACCACAGGGCAGAGGATGCCCATCCAGCTTTCAGTACATCACAAAATCAGCGGGGCAGACGATAGGGCAGACGTTGCCTGCCATATAAAAATAAATCACTTAAATATCATTAACTTACTTCTTTTGTGTGGCGGAGGCGGTGAGATTCGAACTCACGAGGGGCGTTAACCCCTGCCGGTTTTCCTTACCCGCTATGGCTTTCGCCACAGGGCCACGAGGACCCTTTTGGAGTCTGGATCATGCCTTCACCCTGGCCGTGAGGCTGTAGGTGGGAACCGTCTGATCTCTACACCTTCCGGAACCTTTCCGGCTTGGCTCGGCGTTACCTCGGATAAACCAGGGGATTCGCCGAATTTGATTCCTGCCACCCCGCCTGTTTCCGGGCAGGGGCTCGATTTGGGGACAAGACCGGTGCAATCAACCGCTCTGCCACACCTCCGTGGTCCGCTAGTTTAACGAAAGTGCTACCCGATGGGAATGGACGCGACACCACTCTCCACTAAAATCTTATATAATGATTTTCTTCTTATTTATCGAGCAATTAAAAATACCTTGGTGCTGGCAACAACCTCCAGAGGCTATACTGGCCCTACGCTCATCTGGAGCGCGGCGATAGCGATATGGAGGAAAGGTCGATGTTCAAAAAAATGACAATGGCTGCCATCTTGGGGCTTGCTTTGGCGGGGTCGACGATGGCGGCGGCGGCGGACGCCCCGACTGCGGCGGCAACCAGCACCGCCCAGTCTCCCGCCGCTGCTCCGGATTTCATGTCCTCCGCCTGGGCGCAAAATCTCTGCACCGCCTGGAACAATAACTCGACATTGACCCAAAAACTGGCCAATTCCTGGGCCAAAAACAATGGTGGCAAAGGCTACAAAGTGATGGAACTCTCCGACTCCGACATGAAGACCACTCCGCCTGTACAGCTCGAAATCGCGCTGAAGGGAGGCAAAGCCGAGTGCATCTACGGCGGCCCCATCAAAGTCACCAAACTTAACTACAATTACGACTACAAGATGTGGGCTACCACCCATAACTGGCACCACATGGGCTCGCCCATGATGGCCATGATGTGGGGTGACTTGAAGTTCAAGGGTCCGAAAATGGAAGCCATGGAAAACATGGGTCCATTCGCTGCTTTCCTGAAACTCATCAAGGACGTGCCTGCAACAGTTCCAGCCTCCTGATCGGTCGTCTCCGCAACAACAAAAGGGCACCCCGGAACCACTGGAAGTGCCCCTTTTGCCTGGGCCAGGCTCCCCGCCTGCTAACTCTTCTGCAAACGCTCCAGCAAAATGGCGTTTACCTGATCAGGATTGGCTTTCCCCTGACTGGCCTTCATCACCTGCCCCACGAAGAAGCCGAGCAGTTTGTCCTTTCCGGCGCGGAAATCGGCCACCTGTTGCGGATTGGCCGTGACAATGGCATCCACCATTGCGGCAATAGCCGCCACATCGGTGATCTGCCGCAGACCCCGACCATCAATGATGGCGTCCACCTCGCCCCCGCGATAAAAAATCTCTTCGAAGATTTCTTTGGCGATCTTGCCGGAGATCGTCTGATCCGCAATACGCTGAACCAGCAGACGCAATTTTTCTGCAGAGACCGGGCAGTCCTCAATCTCGATGCCCGCCTTGTTGAGGGCGCCGAGCAGATCGCCCATGACCCAGTTCGCCGCCAGCTTACCATCCACACCGGCGGCCACCTGCTCGTAGTAATCCGCCAAGAAACGGCCTGCGGTGAGCACTCCCGCGTCATAGACCGTCAGGGCGTACTGGCTCATAAAGCGGGTACGCTTGGCATCGGGCAACTCCGGAAGGATGTCTCGTATCCGCTCAATACGCGACTCGTCCAGCACCAATGGCAGCAGGTCGGGGTCAGGAAAGTAGCGGTAGTCGTTGGCTTCCTCCTTGCTGCGCATGGAACGGGTTTCGTCGCGATTGGCATCATAGAGACGTGTTTCCTGCACAATCTGACCACCGCTCTCCAGAATATCGCGCTGGCGAATGATCTCGTATTCAATCGCCTTTTCCAGAAAACGGAAAGAGTTGAGATTCTTGATCTCTGCCCGGGTCCCGTATGCCGCGCCCGGCCGCCGCAGGGAGACGTTGGCGTCACAACGGAAGGAGCCTTCCTGCATGTTACCATCACAAATATCCAGATAACGCACCAGGGCATGCAGTTTCTTGAGATACGCCACCGCCTCAGCCGGCGACCGCATATCCGGCTCCGACACGATTTCCAACAGCGGCGTACCCGCGCGATTCAGGTCGATGCCAGACTGACCGATAAAGGCCTCGTGCAGTGATTTACCGGCATCTTCTTCAAGGTGTGCACGGGTTACACCCACTACCTTTTCCACACCGTCAGCCAGTTGCACCGTCAGCGTCCCCTTGCCGACGACGGGCAGTTCGTATTGGCTGATCTGATAGCCCTTGGGCAGATCGGGGTAAAAGTAGTTCTTGCGGGCAAAAACACTGTGGCGATTCAGTTCAGCGCCAATCGCCAGCCCTAAGGCGATAGCCTTATCCACTGCCGCCGCATTGAGGGCCGGCAGAGCACCGGGCATAGCCAGGCAGACCGGGCAGGTATGACTGTTAGGCTCCGCCCCGAAAGCGGTCGGACAGCCGCAGAATATTTTGGTGGCGGTATTGAGCTGGGCATGGACTTCCAGGCCGATGACAACTTCCCAGTCCATACTCAAGCCCCCCCCGCCTGCAAGGACGGACGCGCACGATGCCATTGGGTTTCCTGCTGATAGCGATGGGCCACATTGAGCAATAGATCGTCGGCGAAGTAGTCTCCCATCAACTGCATGCCGATGGGCAACCCGGCCGCAGTGAAGCCACAGGGAAGGCTGAGTGCAGGAATGCCCGCCAGATTCACCGCGATGGTATAAATATCCGCCAGATACATGGCTACCGGATCCGCATTTTTGGCCCCCAGCGGAAAGGCCGGGGTCGGGGTGGTCGGCCCGA
The DNA here is from genome assembly GCF_018854775.1 of Acidithiobacillus ferriphilus. GTDB lineage: Bacteria > Pseudomonadota > Gammaproteobacteria > Acidithiobacillales > Acidithiobacillaceae > Acidithiobacillus > Acidithiobacillus ferriphilus. Next base: position 20,150 of record NZ_JAAZTY010000027.1, read on the forward strand.
CGATCACGTCCACTTCCGCAAAAGCCCGCCGGAAATCCTCGCGAATCAGACTGCGCACCTGCTGGGCCTTGCGATAATAGGCATCATAGTAACCCGCAGAGAGCACGTAGGTGCCCACCAAAATCCGTCGCCGCACCTCCGCACCAAAGCCCTCATACCGGCTCTGCTGATACAAATCGGTCAAATCGGCAGGGTTCGCCGCCCGGTGGGTGTAGCGCACACCGTCAAAACGGGCCAGGTTGCTGGAGGCCTCCGCCGGCGCCAGAACATAGTACGTGCTCACCGCATGGGGATTGTTCGGCAAGCGAATGGACTGCACCGTGGCGCCCTGCCGGACGAGTTCCGCAATACCCGTCTGCACGGCGGCCGCCACCTCGGGGTCGAGGCCGGCGCCGAAAAACTCCTCCGGAACCCCCACCCGCAAACCCTGCAAGGGACGATCCAGGCCGCGTAAAAAATCGCTGGCGGCGGCCGGGTGACTGGTTGAATCGCGCGGGTCATGCGCGGCCATCACGTTCAGCATCAGCGCACAATCCTCGGCGTTACGTGCCATGGGACCCCCCTGATCCAGACTGGAGGCAAAGGCGATCATGCCGTAACGGGAGACCCGGCCATACGTCGGCTTGATACCCGTGATGCCACAAAGGGCGGCTGGCTGGCGGATAGAACCCCCGGTATCCGTACCCGTCGCCACGGGGACCAGACCCGCCGCCACCGCAGCGGCAGAGCCCCCGGAAGAGCCACCGGGCACCATATCGGTATGCCAGGGATTGCGCACCGGACCGAAATAACTGGTCTCGTTGGAAGAACCCATGGCGAATTCATCCATATTCAGCTTACCCAGCGTGACCATACCCTCTGCCGCCAGCCGCTCGACCACGGTGGCGTTGTAGGGTGCGACAAAATGTTCCAGCATTTTTGAAGCACACGTGGTGCGCACCCCCGCAGTGCAGAAGATGTCCTTATGGGCCATGGGAATGCCGAGTAAGGGACCATCCTCACCAGCCGCACGCCGCGCATCCGCCGCCGCGGCGGCGGCGAGGGCCTTGCTCTCGGTAACCGTGACGAAAGCATTCAGTGCCGGATTGAGGGCGGAGATCCGCTTCAGCAGCGTCGTGGTCAATTCTACGGAAGAAAAGTCCCGCTCCTGCAGGCCCCGGCGGAGTTCCCGCAGGGAGAATTCGTGGAGTTCCAAGTGTAGCTCCTACTCGATAACTTTGGGGACGAGAAAAAGCCCGTGTTCAGCCGCCGGAGCACTGGCCATAAGCAGCTCGCGCTGATCATGATTGCCAACCGTGTCCGGACGCAAGGGCTGATCCAGATCCAGGGGATGGGCCATGGTCAGGACACCCATCGTGTCAATCGCACGCAGTTCTTCCACCAGCCCCATGATACGCTCTAACTGCTCCGCCACTGCGGGTATTTCTGTCTGCGGCAGCGCAATGCGGGCCAGATGTGCCGTGCGCCGCACGGTATCCTGATCGAAGGCCATGATTATGGATTTCCTTTTTTACTCTCGTGACTCTGGGTGACTTGATCTGGTGTACTGGCCGCCGGTGGCGGCAGTTGCAGACCCTCCAGCAACTGATTTTTACTGACGGTGCCACCGGAAATCAGATACTGCTCATGCTGTTCCCAGGCATTACGCATAAACACATAGGGATTAACGGCATCCTGGACCATGCGAATTTTAGGTTCATCGATATAGCCCGTATTGATAATTCCCATACCAGTCAGGGCGTACTGAGCCGGAGCACTGGTCAGGTAATACGCCGGTCCGACAAAAATCGTCATCGCTAGGCCGGGCAAACTGCGTAGCGAGCTGGGTCCGTAAAATGGCAGCACCAGATAAGGTCCTTGCGGCACTCCCCAAACGCCCAGCGTGACTCCCAAGCTATTGTCATGCCTGGGCAAATCCAACTTGCTCGCCACGTTGAAGAGTCCACCCAGGCCAAACACCGAATTGACGAGGAATCGGCTCAGATCTTCCATTCCCTGCTGACCACGCCCCTGCAGGAAATCGTTGATAAAAATATAGGGCATATCCACATTGGCGAATACATTACTGACCCCCTCGCGGACGAAATCCGGGGTCACTGCCTTATATCCAGTGGCTACCGGCTCCAGCACATAATCATAAAGACCCATATTCAGATGAAACATCGGCCTGTTGATGGCCGCCAGCGGGTCCGCGGGAGATTTCACAGCGCCCTGAGGCCCATTTGCCGTGGCACAGCCAGACAAGGTCAATATACCAAGGGACAGTATCACTCCTGATAAATACGCACCTGATCGCATCATTGGGATCCTTTGGCGTACCCGGCAATTTGTGCTTTCAGATGCGCGACCAGTGCGGCAAAACCCTTTTTCTGCACGGTTTCGGTATATTCCGCCCGCTTCAGGGCAAGATCGCTAACCCCGTCGGCGAAAACATTAACGATGCGCCACTGACCCCCCTGCTTCTGCAGAATATAATCAAAGCGATGCGCCTTACCATTGCGCTGTGTAAAGGTACTGAATATCCCTTCTGTACCGGACTGCAAGGTTTCACTGCTCACAATAGCAAAATGCTCCCCATTAAAACTGTTGAACCGTGCTGCATAAGTGGCTGCGGTGTAATCGGCAAGCACCCCGACAAACTCTTTCTGCTGTTCCGGACTGAGCTTATTCCAATAGGCGCCCAGCGTCAGGCTAGCGATTCGCGGATAATCAAAAGCAGCCTGTACCACTGGGGCGACAATACGATAACGACCACGGTAACCCAGCCGGCTACCACCCTGCATGGATTTGATGAGGGCAGCATCCAATGCATTGATGGTTGCTTCCGGCGTATTCGCAAGGATCGCCTTATCCGCCGGCGTTGCAGGCATGGATGCCGCTGACGCGGTCACCCCCGCTGCGGAGAGCACCGGGGTGGTGCCCATTATCGCACAGACCAATAACATTATTGCCGACTTTTTCAGCATAGCTCCTCCGGATTTATCCCGAATTTCATGTGGGCTCGGAATGAATCTCAACGTTCGACGCGCAACGGAAAGACTGGGTGACTGGGACCCTGAGGGGGCGGCGACACCGGCATATCCGGCGCCATCGGCCCCTCCGTACGTGGACCGAGCAGCGCTACTTTCAAGGCCCGCAGCGGATGGATGAAGGTATCATTGACGGCCGTCGGCTCAAAACCAGAGTGCACCTGACATTGATCACATTTCCCATTCACGCCCACGCCATATTTATCCCACGGCGTTGTCTCCATCAACTCGTTGAAGCTTTGCGCATAACCCTCACTGACCAGCAGATAACATGGCTTCTGCCAACCAAAAATGTTGCGGGTGGGGTTGCCCCAGGGGGTGCACTGATAATTCTGATTACCTGCCAGAAAATCTAAGAACAGGCTCGATTGATTAAACCTCCACTTTGCCTTGCGCTCCTTACCAATCCGGAAAATATCGCGAAAAAGCTGGCGCGAGGCACGCCGCTGGATAAATACCTCCTGCTGCGGTGCCCGCTCGTAATTGAACCCCGGCGAGATGGTCACACCCTCGACATCCAAGGCCTTGCAATCATCCAGGAAGCTTGCTACTTCTTCGGCGCCTTCGCCCTGGAAGAGAGTGCAGTTGACCGTGACCCGGAAGCCCTTCGCCACGGCTTCGCGGATCGCCTCTGCCGCACGCTGATAGGTGCCGGGCTGACACACGGATTCGTCATGACGATGCTCGTTGCCATCCAGGTGCACAGAGAAGGTCAGGTATGGGGACGGCTGATAATCGTCCATACGTTTCTTGAGGAGTAACGCGTTAGTACAAAGATAAACAAAGCGCTTACGCTTGACGAGGCCAGCCACGACGGCGGGCATATCCTTGTGAATAAGCGGCTCGCCGCCGGCGATGGAAACAATCGGCGCGCCGCATTCTTCGGCGGCGCCAATACACTCATCTACAGAAAGGCGTCGGTCGAGGGTTTCATCGGGATAATCAATTTTTCCGCACCCCGCGCAGGCAAGATTGCAGCGGAATAATGGTTCCAGCATCAGCACTAATGGATAGCGCTTACGCCCCCGCAATTTCTGCGCAAGGATGTAGCGGCCTACCCGATAGCTCTGAATTAAAGGAACGCCCATGATAAAATACCCCCGCATCGCTGCAACGCAGCATGTAAGTAATGAACAACAGTCTGTGGCTAGTATAACATACCAAAGCGTATGTGGGACAAGGTCACAAGCGTTTAGTAATGAATATGCGTGTCGGGGCCCATAGCCAAAGACATGGCGATCATGAAACGCTCTCCTCATTGCCGGGTCTCTGCCGCCACTGAAGATGTATATGATGGCCCTCTAATACTTGCCAAGACAAAAGTACCGGAATGCCTAGCACGATTTCACGGAAACGCCGCGCCAGCGAAAAGGCCAACGCCAGATCGGGACCTACACCGATAGCGCTGCCGAAAAGGATAAAGCCACCCTCCTGTACCCCCAGCCCCCCAGGCACCAGAAAGGCCATGCTGCGCAGGGCCTGCCCCAGGCTTTCCATGAGCAGCGCCGCCCAGAAGGGAATAGGATGCCCAAGCAGCCAGAAGGTAAACCAGACCTCCGCGGTGCCTGCCAATAGACTCGCCAGTTGCCAGAAATTGACCGGAAGCAGACCCCAGCGGCGGGCGTAGAGTCTGCGAATTTCGGTATCCAGACATTGCGGATCGCCCATGAGCGCAAGCAGGTCCTTGCCGCCCAGGAGTTTTTTCATCAGCATCTGTAAAATAGTGAATAAACCCCAGTGCCGCTGCATCCAGATAAAAACCACCAGCAGCGGCAATACCGACGCCAAAAGAAACACCACATCCAGTTGCAGATGGTGATCACTCACCTCGTAACTGAGCACCATGAGCCCCGCAAGCGTGAAAGCAAACTGGCTCAACAAGGTCAAAGTGACTTCGACCATAACGCTCGCCCCGGCGATATAGCCGGGTACGCCATGGCGAGTCAAGAGGCGTACACCGAGCAAATCACCGCCCACCCGCGCCACCGGCAAGAGACCGTTGACCGCCTCGCGGACCAACGCGACCCATAGTAAAAACCAATAGTGGGCGCGCGCTTCACCGCGCAGCAGCCACCTCCAGCTCAGCACATCCAGAGATTGCGGCAGCAGGTGAAAGGGGAGAAGCCACAGCAAGCCCCAGCCGGCTACCACCAACAGCTTTACAATGCCGGAAATACCGGCCTGCACGATCAGGAAGACAGATAAGCTCAGACCGAGCAGACCAGCCGCCAGAAACAGGAGGTTGCCTTTCCGTTTCAACAAATCAGCTGCCTTCATCCTGTGCGATACCCTCTTCGCGGGGTGACTGGGTGAAGAGCAGCAGCAGAGCCGGAAGTACAATCAGAATACACAGCAACACAATGGCCAGCGCGAGACTCAGCGCTTCACCCAGGCTGGCCATACCGGGATCACGGGAAACCGCCATACTACCAAAGGCACTGAGGGTCGTGAGCCCACTAAAAAAGACCGCCATGGGGGTAGATGTGCCGAGCAAATGCGCCACATCCACCCCGTTGCGCCAGCGCACCACAATGTAAATGGCAAAGGCCACGCCGAGACCGATGAGCAGCGGTAGAACGATAATATTGCCCAGGTTGAAACTCAAGCCAAACAAACGCATGGCCGCCACGGTAAACAATGCCGCCAGCAGCAGCGGAATCATGATCAGAAGAACATCCCGGTAACTGCGCAACGCCAGGAGGAGCAGTAAGCTGATGCTTATCAGCGCAATAAAGGTGGCCTCCTGAAAAGCCCCGAGCACCGCCTCCCCACCCTGAACCAGCATCACCGGTGTCCCCACGGCGTTCGGCTCCACCTTCAGTACGCTCTGCACAAAAATTGCCATCTCCCGATTCTTACTGAGGTTGGCTTTAGGGACAATCTCCACCCGCGCCTGACCCGAGGCTGCCACATAGCGGTCCCGCAGGGACTTCGGCAAAGTCTGCAAGGTCACTGGGGCTGCCGACAAGGCCATACCGAGTCGTTTCAACTCACCGGGTAAAGTCCCCATCACCCGCGTTTGCAGATCTTCGATCGCCTTACGGTCAGCGCCGTCCTTCGCTAAAAATTGCTCCAGATGACCAGCCAGCGTCGCGGCTCCCCGCCCATCTGCTGTGCTCTCACCCTCTTTTTGCGCGAGATCCCTCAACTTTGTTACCAGATCCGCAAGATTTGTGCTGGTATCCGATGTCGGCGGCTGCAAACTGCTGGGCATCAACAGCGAAAAGGGGGGCACCAGAATCTGCAGATTCTGCACAATGGCCAACTTCTCCGCTTGATGTTTCGGGATATAGCTGGAGACCGTCAGGGCCTGAGCCACCGTGGGCAGTTGTTCTGCACGCGTGGCAAGGGCCTGGGCCGCGGCAATATTAGGTGTGAGTACGTCCATGCGATACGGGGCCGTCTGTGGATCAGCGAGTAGTTTCTCAAAAACGCGTACCCCCTCGGCATGGCTGTCGATCATATGCAGCGGATTAAAATCAAAGGACGTGCGCAATGCCAGCGGCACCGATGCCAGCGTCAGCAGGGTCACCGCGCCCAGTATATAGTAGGCATAACGGTGGATGGGGTGACGCACCAAAGTAGGAATATGACGCATGTGTGGATAGTACGTCGCTTTTGTACTGGTGCTCACCATAGGCCAAAGGGTCAAAAAAGCGGGCAGGAAGGTGAGTGTCATGAAGAGGGCGATAAGCATACTGGTGCCGGAAATCAGGCCAAGATCAACGATGCCCGCATAGCTGGTAGGTACAAATGCATAAAAACTGAAGGCAGCCGAAACAGCAGCGAGACTTAAGGCACCGCCCAAACCATGCGTCACCCTCTGCATGGCCTGCTGGTGGGGCGCACCGTTAAAAACTTCTTCCCGGTAGCGCAGACAGAACTGAATGCCAAAATCAACGCCCAGCCCGATGAAAAGAATGGCAAAGGCTACGGAGATAAGATTGAAGGGACCAATAAAAAATAGCGCCCAGGCGGTGGTTAAAATCATGCCCGCGATTAGTCCGATCAACACCCCGGAAACCAGACGTAATGAGCGCAATGCAATAATCAGCAAAATAATTTCAAGACTAAGCGTCAGTGCCATGGAAACAGCCGCACCCTGACTTACCGTTTTCAGTTGTTCCGCATCCAGTACAGCGCCACCGGTCACCCCAACATTCACCCCATGCGCGGCATTCAAATTGAGTGCGCTGAGGCCAGTACGCAAAGTACGTATAGCTGCGGCGGCGGGTTCCAGAGACTGGTAATTCAGGGCGGGCTGAATAACGATGAAACGTTGCGCCGGCCCCATTTGGGCCAGATCGCCCCCCATGAGTTCATTCCACGGAACCTCATAAGGCTTACCCTGCATCTGCGCCGTGAGCGCTTGATCCATAGCGGAAAAAATGCCCGTTAATCCAGGCAGATGCACGCCATTCGTCAAGCGTTGACCGATCGCCATGCTTAACAGGCCACTGAGGCCATTCAGGCTGGGATCGGCAGAGAGCCTGGCAATGAGGGGCTGAGCATCGGTAATGCGGTTGGCAAAATCCTGTAGTTTTTGGGGGGAGAGATACAGGAGGCCGTTACGCTGAAAAAAAGATCCGCCACCGGGCACATACACATCATGGAAAGACTGTGGCCGGGCACGCAGCCAGGTGCTCAGACGATCAACTGCCGCATCCGTGCGATTCCGGTTATCGCCCTGCAAGACGACCACAATAGTATTCTTATCCTGCGGAAAAGCCTTCTGATAAGCGATTTCCCGCTTCTGAAAGGGCAGGTCGCGAGACAAGGCATGGCTGGTATCGGTATCGACGGAAAAATGGCCCACCGCATAAAGCAAGGCGAGCAAGGTAGCCAGGGCAATGGTCACCAGCATCCAGACAGCGCGCCGCACCGCAAGGTCGACCAAAGCCACCAAGCTCCGGGAAATGCGCGCCCCGGCGCGCTGCAGAAAACGATCAACGGACGGCAAAATCACCAAAAGTACCCTTCGCGATGTCTTGATCGCGTAAATAATCTTTTACCCGAGGACTCATTAATGCCGCCCACTCGGCGTGCGGCTCATACTTCGGCATCAGGGCATGCAGCGCAGCGGTCTGTAGGGTTGCCGGATGGAAATAGATTTCGGTAATCCCCTCCACAGGCAGGCAGTGGAGCATCTGGAGCAGGCGCGCTTCATTCATATGACCCGTGGCATCCAGACCGTAGAGCAGGTCATTGTGCATAATCTGACGACGGTTCAGTTGGCGGCGCATCCGCGCCAACCAGGGGCGTAGAAAAAAAGACCATAGTGCCGGTGCTAAACCCCTTGCACCGCCGCAGCGCGCTGCCTGCAGAGGCTCCCACGGCAAGCGCACCGCCCGCAAGCCAAACTCCGCCCCAACATCCAGCATCAGCGTCAGTACCGTGGGATGCAAATGCAGATGCTTGTGGGCGTTGGCATGATCCAGTGCCAAACCAGTGGCCGCAAAAGCCACAAATTGGGCGCGAATCTCGGCTGCCAGTTGTTTTCTCACCCTGGGCAGAAAAAAATAACGCACCCCGCGCCGCCAGAGATCAGCCGCAAAGCGTCCCTGCCCATCCACCAGATCGGGCACTTGCTCCGCAGGTAGCAAGGGTGCGCCATCAACCAGAGTGAGATGCAGGCCTACGCCCAGGCGTGGCAGTGCTCTGGCACGGACGACGGCATCCTCAGCCGCTGGCGCAGCCACCATGAGACTGGCGGTAGTCAGCACACCATCACGATGCGCTGACTCCACCGCCT
>NZ_JAAZTY010000270.1 GCF_018854775.1 Acidithiobacillus ferriphilus
TCCGAGGTGCAGCGCATGGTCGCCGTTTGCCGCGAAATTGGGCTATCCATCATCCCGCGCGGTGGTGGCACCGGCTATACCGGCGGTGCCATTCCACTGCGCCGCCACTGCGCTGTCATCAATACCGAAAAGCTGGAACAAATGTCGGTGATCGAGATGGTCACGCCGCAGGGCCTGAGCAGCCCTGTCCCCAGCATCTTTGCGGGTGCAGGTGTGGTCACCAAGATCGTGGCCGATGCGGCCGATGCGGCAGGCCTCGTTTTTGCCGTCGATCCCACATCCATGGACGCCTCTACCATCGGCGGGAATATCGCCATGAATGCGGGGGGCAAGAAGGCTGTGCTCTGGGGTACGGCCCTCGACAACCTGCTCTCCTGGCGCATGGTGACCCCCGATGGGAATTGGCTGGAAGTGGAGCGCCTGGATCATAATCTCGGCAAAATTCACGATCAGCCGGTGGTCCGTTTTCGCCTGAATCGCTTTGCCGCCGATGGACATACAACGCTCGGAGAGCCGGAAGTACTCACCCTGCCCGGTGCCAGCTTCCGCAAGGCCGGGTTGGGCAAGGATGTCACCGACAAGTTTCTCGGCGGTCTGCCAGGCATCCAGAAAGAAGGCTGCGACGGCATTATCACCTCCGGACGCTTCCTGCTCCATCAGATGCCAGCCCATGTGCGCACGGTCTGCCTGGAGTTTTATGGCACCGATCTGGATGCCGCGGTACCAGCCATCATCGAAGTGAAATCCTATGTGGAGGGATTGGAGCATGTCCTGCTCACCGGGCTGGAGCATCTGGACGAGCGCTATCTCAAAGCCATCAAGTACAGCAACAAGGCCCCCCGCCACGAACGCCCGAAGATGCTGTTGCTCACGGATATCGCCAGCGATGACCCTGATGCAGCGGGTGCGGCAGCGGCGGCGGTGGTACGTATTGCCAACGCCCGAGGCGGTG
>NZ_JAAZTY010000271.1 GCF_018854775.1 Acidithiobacillus ferriphilus
TGTCACGCTCGTTGCCGTTGGCATCCATTGGCGCGCCTTTCAAGTGGCCTTCCTGACCGTGCTGAGTGCCGCGTTGTTGGGTGTCTGGCTATATAGCATTGGGCAAACGCCCGCCAACGACGTCATCTTGCGCTACGTGCTGCAGGGTTACGCCGGCGTCATGTGGATGGTCGGGTTTTTTTTGGCGGCCACGGCGGCCTACCTGATAAATTTCTTTACCCTCTCGGAAAAGGTGGGGCGTCTGGCAACGGGGCTGACCTGGGTTGGCGTGCTCATGGGTTTCATCGCCCTTGGTGTGCGCTGGCGCGAAACCTACATCGGGCATCCCGACTGGGGGCATGTTCCGGTGACCAATCTTTGGGAGGTGATGGTGGTATTTTGTGCGGCCACCTCCCTCTTCTACCTCTACTATGAATCCCGCTTCAAGTCCAAAGCGCTAGGCGCTTTTGTGATGCCGTTGGTGGCTGTGGCCGCAGTGTTTCTGCTCTGGCTCACGTTTGTCCAGCATATGAATCGCATAGCCCCTATCATTCCGGCATTGCAGAGCTTCTGGATGAAACTGCATGTGCCCATGATGTTTGTGTCTTATGCGAACTTTACCATCGCCAGTCTGGTGGGCCTCGCCTACATTCTCGCTGACCGCTCGCGTAGAAGCGGCGGTGGCGGGATT
>NZ_JAAZTY010000272.1 GCF_018854775.1 Acidithiobacillus ferriphilus
CCCACGCTCTACGTCATCTTTCTTCGTGCCGCGCAACAACACACCAACGTTGTCCCCAGCCTGACCCTGATCCAGAATCTTGCGGAACATCTCAACACCGGTGACAATGCTCTTGGCTGTATCACGTATGCCAATAATCTCAATTTCATCGCCTATCTTGACTATCCCACGCTCAATGCGCCCGGTCACCACCGTGCCTCGGCCTGAAATGGAAAACACGTCTTCAATCGGCATCAGAAAAGGCTTGTCAATGGGACGCTCGGGCATCGGAATGTAACTGTCCATTGCCTCGGCCAGCCGGTAAATGGCCGGCTCGCCAATGTCACTCTGGTCCCCTTCCAGGGCCTTGAGCGCGGAGCCGATAATCACCGGAATGTCATCGCCTGGAAACTCGTACTTGGAAAGCAGCTCCCGCACTTCCATTTCTACCAGTTCCAGCAACTCGGCGTCGTCCACCATGTCGGCCTTGTTCAGAAAC
>NZ_JAAZTY010000273.1 GCF_018854775.1 Acidithiobacillus ferriphilus
ATTCTGGGCGCGACGCCCGCCGGGGCGGAAAGCCTCGTTGAGGCCTATCAGCAGGCCTACCAGACAGATCCGACACTGGCGCAGGCCCGCGCCGAACTGTCGGCTCAGATGCAGGACAAGCCTCTCGCCCGTTCCGCCCTGCTCCCCCATGTGGGTGCCGGTGCCGGTGTTGGCTTTAACACCGCCGACATCACCGGCTTTGGAGCGGGGCCCATCAATCGCGCTTACCTGTCCGACAACTATAGCGTCAACATTACCCAATCCGTTTTTGATGGTCAGGCATGGACAGCGCTCAAGCAAGCCGACACCGAGATTCAGGCCAGCGCCGCAGCTCTCACTTATACCGAGCAACAACTGGCTTTGAAGGTGGCTCAGGCCTACTTCGGCGTACTGGAGGCCCAGGCCCAGAAACACGTCGCCGAAAAACAGAAATCGCTGCTCGAAAGTATTTACAAACAGACCGACGCCACCCTGAAAATCGGCACCGGGGACATCATTGCCGTACGTGAGGCACAAGCCCGCCTTGATGCCGCCAAAGCCGATCTCATCAAGGCCCGCAACGGGGTCGCTGTTGCCCAGCGCCGCCTGCAACGACTCACCCATCATCCCATCGGCGTGCTCGACAACCTGGGGCATTACGAGGCCATGGGTCCCCAGCCCGACGATATGACCCGTTGGGTACAGAGTGCCGTCAAGGATCAACCGCTGATGCATCAGGCGGAAGCGCAGTTGCAAACCGCGCATGACCAAGTCGAATATAACCGCCGTGCGCGCTGGCCGGTGGTGAATCTTCAGGGTATCGCACAACACTCCCTGGGTAGCCCCTTCCCCGGCATGGCCCTGAATCAGGCCGGGGTGAGTCTCAACCTCTCCGTACCCTTCTATCAGGGCGGACACACCTCTGCCTCCGTACAACAGGCGCAGGCGCAGACCATCGCCAGTGTTGATCACGTCGCCAGTGTCCGCGATGAAGTCACGCTCAATACCCAGACCGCCTTCCTCAACCTCAAGGACAGCGTGGCACAATTACGCGCCGCCAAGGAAACCGCCGCCTCGGCCAAAGTTTCCCTGGAAGGCACGCGCAAAGGCTATGAGGTGGGTACCCGCTCCATCATCGACCTGCTGCAGACGGCCACGGATTACATCCGCGCCGAGCAGAACTACAATGTGGCGTTCTATAATCAGATAATAGCGCGGGTACAGCTTAAGGCTGCCTCTGGTCAAATCAATATGGCGGATCTCGAAGCCGTCAATGCCTTGCTGGACAATAGCGCAAACCCATAGTCCACCAAGTTGGTGGACTATGGTGCGTGGCCACCGCCAAGAAGACGCAACGAGTTTTTCGTCATTCGCGGAACACCAGGCCACCCTATAAAATGGCTACATTACTTGTCGACATACTGCGCGTGCTCTTGGCGCACCCTCAGCCGCGTGCCATCATCCAACGATGAACCCTCCCCACCTGACGATTACCTCGCCATGAGCAGCCACCACCCCCTGCGCAGCGTGCTCAAGATAGGCAGCAATACCATGCTGTCACGCCTGTTGGGCTTTGCTCGCGACGTGATTCTGGCGCGGCTCTTCGGTGCTGGCGCAATAGCCGATGCGTTTTTTGTCGCCTTCCGTATCCCGAATTTATTCCGACGTCTCTTCGGTGAAGGCGCCTTCTCCCAGTCATTCGTCCCGGTGCTGGGGGAGTATCGGGCCACCCGCTCCGTCGAGGAAACCCGAGCCTTTGTCGCGGACGTAGCAGGCTGGCTGACCCTCACCCTGGCAGTCGTCACCATCGTGGGGATACTGGGGGCCAGTGCCGTTGTCTATGCCATCGCCCCCGGTTTTGCGGACAGCCCGGACAAATTTCACCTCACCGTAGAGCTGCTGCGCATCACCTTTCCCTACCTCTTTTTCATCTCTCTGGTGGCACTGGCTGGTGGTGTGCTGAACACCTACGGACGTTTTACGGTACCCGCCTTTACACCGGTCTTTTTGAATCTGAGCATTATCGCAGCGGCGGTCTTCTGGGCGCCGCACCTTCAACAACCCGCTATAGCAGTGGCCTGGGGAGTTTTCATCGGCGGGG
>NZ_JAAZTY010000274.1 GCF_018854775.1 Acidithiobacillus ferriphilus
CAAGACCGCCATACTTACCTCCACCAACGTCGACCGGCGGGCCGTCAATGACGCCGTTCGGGAGCAGTTGAAGGCCAAGGGTGAACTGGGGCGGGGCAAGGAGTTCGCCGTTCTGGAGAAGAAGGACATGACTGGCGCGGAACGGCGGGCGGCGGCCTACGAGCGGGGCGACGTGGTCAAGTTCACTTCCGAGTATCGGGCGCTGAACGTGGAGAAGGGCGCGGAGGGGCGCGTCGTCGGCAAGGACGACCGCACCAACCGGGTGAGCGTCGAACTGGACGGCGGGCGCGTGGTGCAGATGCGCGGGGACCTTAAAGGCGTGGAGGCCAGCAGGGAGGTCAAGCGGGAGTTCGCGGAGGGCGACAAGATCGCATTCTCCAAAAACGACCGGGAGACCGGGTTCAAAAACGGCCACCAGGGCAAGGTGCTGGAGATTCGGGAGAAAAGCCTCGTCGTGGAGATGAATGGAGAGCGGCGCACGGTGGACCTGGAGAAATACCGGAACATCGATCACGGTTACGCCATGACCAGTATGAAGGCCCAAGGCCAGACGGTGGACCGGGCGATGATCCACCACAACACCGAGTCGGGCCGGCATGGTGACCGGGAGACTTACGTCAACGTCACCCGCGCCCGGATGGAGGTCAAGGTCTACACCCAGGATGTCGAGAAGGCCAAGAGGCAGGCCGGTTTCAAGATGGACAAGGAGACCGCCAGACCGGAGCGCGAGGAGACCCGCCAGGAGCGCAAGGAGGAGCGTCGGGGCGCCGAGCGCGAGGCACCCGAGCGGAAACAGGCGGGGAAGG
>NZ_JAAZTY010000275.1 GCF_018854775.1 Acidithiobacillus ferriphilus
CCCACCCCAAGTCTGCACCCGCTCCGGCCGCTCCAGGTCATAAATCACCGAGCCCACCGCCGCGACCTCCCCATCCCGCGCCATCACCCGCAACATCGCCTGCAGGGCCTCGGGGTGGGGCACCGCATCATTATTGAGCAGCCACACAAACTCGGCGCCTCGCTCCAGGGTCAGGCGCATCCCGACATTGCAGCCGCCGCCAAAGCCCAGATTCTCCCCCGTTTCCACCAGCTCCACCGCAAGGCCCCAGCGGGCGATGCCCGAGCGCAGCCGTTCCAGATCCGCAGGTTCTGAGCCGTTGTCCACCACTACCACCCGCGCCTGTACCCCGCGCAACAGGGTCAATGCGCGCAGGCAGCGCAGGGTGTCGGCGGCGCTGTTCCAGTTGAGCAGAATGATGTACACCGCAGCTTGATCCAAGCCGCTCCTCTCAGTCATGTATCAGTTCGCGCCAAGCGGTAGGTACAGGATCATCGGGTTACCCTGGCAGGGTGTAAATCCATAATGCGCATAGAACGCCTTGGCTTCCTTCCCCTGCGCAGCGGCACAGCCTTCAGCAACACCTTTCGTGACGCGTCTGCTCTGGCGGCCTTGCAATCAGCCAATGCCGCTTCCCGCACCCATGATCCCTACCTCGTCAGCAATTGCGTCGCCGTCTTTCGCACTCAAGATGCCACCTCCCGAAAAGTGATGTACTTGTGCGCAATGAAGCTGGTGAAAACTGGGATGGATATTCCTACAGCGGACGCGATCGCCTTGTCGAACTGATGAATACCCATGACCGGGAGCAGGTGATACGCTAAGAATACGCTGACGCCCCAAGTTTGGGCGAATGCGAATATGTTGACAATGGCAAATAGGGTGGCAGATTTAGCTGTGGAGTATGACGCCTGTTGAAACACAAAAAATTTAGCCAAAACGAAAGCCGTAACCATGCCGGTGAGATACGCGAAGGTGACCGCCATAGGGAAATCCACAAAGGTATTATAAAAAAAACGGCTAGAAAAATTCACGGCTGCGGCAAATCCACCCGTCAGAATGAACACGATGAATTGGCGGGAAAAGAAAATACGCATATCTCTGTACCTATAGCATCCGGGCGATATGGCGG
>NZ_JAAZTY010000276.1 GCF_018854775.1 Acidithiobacillus ferriphilus
GGCTTCTGGCGCCAGTTTGGCGGCTTCCCGCCAAGCTGGAATGGCCAGTTGTGGCTCCCGTTGCACGGTGGCGAATTCGGCTACTAACAGATAATAGAGCTGCTCCCCGGTCATGCCATCCGAGGCGGGGTCGGCGGCTGCACCTCCGGCGGCGAGGCTGAGTACAATACCTGCCACGATGCCCCCAAGCCTGCTCCTCATCTACCCATTCCCCGCATTTTTTGCCAGCAAGCACAATAACCGCTAGGGACCTGGCTTGCAATCCTGTCCGGTGTCGGCGACAATTCAGCCCCTTCATCGTCGCTCTGCAGGGACGGTCGCTGCTATTTTCTGCCTTGGTCTAAGTCATCATACTGCCCCTATCGCGGTTCGGGAAAAAGTCGCTTTTTCTCCGGAGAACCTTGTTGCGGCCTATCGCTACTTGCTGGAGCAAGGGTTGGCCAGGGAAACCCTGATCGTATCGACCTGTAACCGCACGGAAATTTATGTCCACGGCGGGCAGGGCTACCATCGCCAAGCCTTGCAAGATTGGCTCTGTCACTTTCACGGCGTGGACCCGCGATTGCTGGATGGGCATATTTATTACTCCAGTGATGCGGAGACCGTGCGCCATCTGTTTCGCGTGGCCTGCGGGTTGGATTCCATGATCATCGGTGAGCCGCAGATCCTTGGTCAGGTCAAGGATGCCTATCAGGCTGCTGCGGATAGTGGTGCCGCCGGGCCGGTGCTGAATCGCCTGTTGCATTGGGCTTTCCGCGTGGCGAAGCGGGTGCGGTCGGAGACGGCCATCGGTTCAGCCCCGGTCAGTGTGGCCTATGCTGCCGTGAGCTTGGCCAAGCAGTTGCTGGGTAGCCTGGAAGGCAAGTCGGTGTTGCTGATCGGCGCCGGGGATACCATCGAACTGGTGGCGACTCATCTGCGCGAGCATGGGGTGGGGAGTTTTGCCGTAGCCAATCGCAGCGCGGAACGCGGCCAGCAGTTGGCCGAGAAATTTACTGGCAATGCCCATGCACTGGAGGCCATCCCGGAGCTCCTGCATGACGCCGATGTGGTGGTGAGTTGCACGGCGAGTCTGTTGCCCATACTCACGCTGGAGACAGTCTCCGCGGCTATGCTACGGCGGGCGCAGAGAGATCTGATGCTGGTGGATCTCGCCGTACCCCGGGATATCGCCTCGGAAGTGGAAGGCGTTGAGCAATGTTTTCTCTACACACTGGACGATCTGAATGATATCGCGCATGCCTGCCT
>NZ_JAAZTY010000277.1 GCF_018854775.1 Acidithiobacillus ferriphilus
GGCGCCGCTGATGATGCAGCCGCCGGAAACAATGCTGTCCAGTGCCATACCGCGTCTACCTTCGTCGTCGAACACGAATTTGGCCGGCGGTAATTGTTCCTGATAGGTCCAGATCGGCCAGCGGTTGTCATAAAGATCAAGATCGGGGGTGACATGTACGAGGTCGATATTGGCGGCCCAGTAGGCATCCACTGTGCCCACATCCCGCCAGTAACAGCGGCTGTTACCTCCTTCGGAACTGGAAATACAGCTATTACGGAAACGATGCGCGATTACCCGGTAGCGCGATACCATGTAGGGAATGAGGTCGTTACCGAAATCATGAGTAGAGTCGTGGCTGTCGGAATCGCGGATGAGCTGTTCATAGAGGAAGTCGGTATTGAACACGTAGACACCCATGCTTGCCAGGGCGCGATCGGGATTGCCAGGAATGGGGACCGGGTCCTGGGGTTTTTCGGTAAAGGCGATGACACGATCCTCGCTGTTGACGGCCATCACACCGAAGGACTTGGCTTCCTCCAGCGGCACCTCAATGCAGGCGACACTCATGTCGGCCTGGCTTTGGACGTGCTCGGCAAGCATCTGTCCGTAATCCATTTTGTAAATATGATCACCCGCCAGGATGATCACATAGCGCGGTCGATGGGCGCGGAGAATGTCGATGTTCTGGAAAATGGCATCGGCGGTGCCCTTGTACCAGCCGGTGTTCATGCGCTGCTGAGCGGGAAGAATCTCGGTGAACT
>NZ_JAAZTY010000278.1 GCF_018854775.1 Acidithiobacillus ferriphilus
CGCGCTGTTCTCCGCGCAAGGTCGGGTTGCGGCGCGTGGATCTGCCCTCGGTGCCGGTAATGCTTTCATTCCGCCTCCAGGCCGCTCCCGTGATGGCAAAACCCCCTTCACGCCCGTCCCCGGTAAGGCGATTGCGCGGCGCTTCCCGCGTTGCGACCACCGGCGCGGCGCTATAGGCCTCATCCCGATAACGGAACTCGGGGGTGCCGGAAACCAGACCCGCCGCGAGATTCACCGGACCGGTGATGCGTCCGACCGCGCCATAGGCCGTGCCGGTCACGCGGCTGAGTGGGCTCTCCTGTGCACTGCGCGCGGGGGTCGTGACGCTAAAATTTCCGCGGACCGCCGCCACCTCCGGGGCAGCGACGGTCGTTTGTGGCGCATCGGCCGGAGCACGGGTGAGGGGATGCATCCGCGTTCCCACACCCCCCTGCGGTACCCGCTGATCCGCACCACCATAGGGCGTTCCACTTAAAACCAGTCCTTCACCACGGGCGGAACCAGTCACCTTGCTGTCCGGCCCCAAGCGGATGCCCGTCATCGTCGCACCGGCGACACCGCTTCCGCTTGCCATCAAGGCGCGTGCGCTGGCCTGGGAATCGGATGCGCAAAATGCCGCGT
>NZ_JAAZTY010000279.1 GCF_018854775.1 Acidithiobacillus ferriphilus
GATGGCAAAACCCCCTTCACGCCCGTCCCCGGTAAGGCGATTGCGCGGCGCTTCCCGCGTTGCGACCACCGGCGCGGCGCTATAGGCCTCATCCCGATAACGGAACTCGGGGGTGCCGGAAACCAGACCCGCCGCGAGATTCACCGGACCGGTGATGCGTCCGACCGCGCCATAGGCCGTGCCGGTCACGCGGCTGAGCGGGCTCTCCTGTGCACTGCGCGCGGGGGTCGTGACGCTAAAATTTCCGCGGACCGCCGCCACCTCCGGGGCAGCGACGGTCGTTTGTGGCGCATCGGCCGGAGCACGGGTGAGGGGATGCATCCGCGTTCCCGCACCCCCCTGCGGTACCCGCTGATCCGCACCACCATAGGGCGTTCCACTTAAAACCAGTCCTTCACCACGGGCGGAACCAGTCACCTTGCTGTCCGGCCCCAAGCGGATGCCCGTCATCGTCGCACCGGCGACACCGCTTCCGCTTGCCATCAAGGCGCGTGCGCTGGCCTGGGAATCGGATGCGCAAAATGCCGCGT
>NZ_JAAZTY010000028.1 GCF_018854775.1 Acidithiobacillus ferriphilus
CCGTAACCATGCCGGTGAGATACGCGAAGGTGACCGCCATAGGGAAATCCACAAAGGTATTATAAAAAAAACGGCTAGAAAAATTCACGGCTGCGGCAAATCCACCCGTCAGAATGAACACGATGAATTGGCGGGAAAAGAAAATACGCATATCTCTGTACCTATAGCATCCGGGCGATATGGCGGCCCATCTGGACACTTTCAGATACGCCACGATCCTCGGGATAGTAGTAGGAAGTATCCGCCACATACAACCCTCCTATGGGGAGCTGGATAGCCGGCAGGGTATCCAGATAACCCGGACCGCAGATGGGTTGGGCGTAGCGATAACGGTTGGCGTGCATGGCCAGGATGTCCCCATCCTTCAGATCCGGATGGATGGTTTGGAGATAGTGGCGCACCTTGTCCATGAAGGTTTCATCAGAATCCTGGTACTTCGAATGCTCTCCCGGCATATAGAAGGGCACATAGGTGACGTGCTCTGGCAGTCCACACAAGTTTGTAAATTCCACCAGACCAGGAATATCCATTTGCGGATCATTAACGTTGAGCCAGAAGTTCGGGGTGATGGGCTTGGCGGTTTTGACGATCACGCAGACGACGGCGATATTCTTGAGCGCCCGGTACTGATTGAGCAAGGACTCTGGGAGGTCGGGGATCAGCCTAGGTACGAAGGGCACAGGTACGGTGCTCACGACGGCGTCGAAGTATACCGGTCGTCCCGCCACCTGCACCCCGGTGACCTTTCCGTTCTCGTGCAAGACACGTTCGACCGGGGTGTTCAGTCGAATGTTGCCCCCCGCCTGCTCGATGGCCACACGCAGGGCGCTCAACAGGGTTTCCGAACCGCCATCCAGGTAGCCAAGCTTCTCGCGCATCATGCTGTAGCGGGAGGTACCGACACGCTTGATTCGCGTCCAGATCCAGGCTGCGGATAGGGTGTTGGCGTAATCATAGAACTTGAGATCGAACAACCTGCGCCAGAGGACATCAAATGCCTCCGTACCGACCCATTTGCGGATCCATTGGGTGGCCTCCAGTTTATCCAGTGGGCGCCAGTCCTTGCGTTTGGTGGACAAGAAAGCATGCCCCCCATAGCGAATCTTGCCAATTACGCCAAGACCAGGGAATTGGAGTAAGGCGATGGGGTTTCCCCAAGGATGCACGACACCGCGATAGTAGTAACCCATACGGGTTTCCTTCCAGCGCAAGCGATCCTGAATCCCCAGTTCATCCAGGAGTTCAAACAAGGAATGGTCCGATGTGCAGATAAAATGATAGAAGCGCTCGATGGACAGGCCATCAAAGTCGAAGGCGGCGGTCATCCCGCCGATACGGTCATCTGCTTCAAAGACCGTAACCTGATGGCCATCCCTAGCGGCCTGATAAGCTACGGCCAGCCCCATGGGGCCTGCACCAATCACCGCTACGTTTTTGGGTTTTTCCATGGGATGGCCTAAAACTCCAGCTCAATTTTGCTGTAGGTGGGGTCGAGGAAGGTTTCCTGGATAGCGGCTGCAAACGGCGTGGCCTTCACCCCAAAGATGCCGGGCCAGTCGATCACCTCGAACACATCTGGGGTCACCAGAGCTTTGAGCTGGGACGTGGTGAACGGCGGGTCGCTGTCGAAGACAGCCCAGGTGCGCAGGAGGCCGGCAAAGAGCCAGTAAGGAATGTGTACGATCATAGTCCTCGCCCCAACGGCTTTGCGGATAGTACGGATGATATCGATATAGTTAATCTCTTCCATGCCCGTAATATGATAAACGCCACCGATCCGGCGTTGCTCGACGCAACTCACGATGATGTCGCAGAAGTCCCCCACATACAACGGCTGCCGCAGATACTTTCCATCACCGGGGATAGGGAATATGGGTACTCGCCGCATGAAGCGGGAGAGCCAGCCTAGGTGCTTGCGGTCAAACCAGCCAAACATGAGCGTCGGCCTCAACACGATATTGTCCACGCCGCTCGCCACGACCATATCCTCTTGCTCTTTCTTGGTCTGGGTATAATAGTCATCTGCCTTGGATTCCAGGACGGAAGAGCTGATGTGGACGATGTAGGGCACTTGGTACTTTTTTATCACATCTAGCACATGCCGGGTGGAGGTCACGGTGTTGCGAACGTAGGAGTCCCGTTCTTTGGCCCCGATCTGCGCCTGGAGCATAACCACGGTATCCGCCCCTTCAAAGTGCTTGGACCAAGGTCCAGGCGCAGCGAGATCAGCCCACTCCGCCGTGATGTCGGGGTGCATCTGCTGCAAAACGCCTAGATTGTGCCTGTGCTTGTCGAGCACCACAATGTTGGTGTACCCCTTGGCCTTGAGTCGGGGGATGAGATTCTGCCCAACCAGTCCAGCACCACCGGGGAGAACGAGTTTGCATTCCTTGCTATCAGTTTGATTCATTTTTGGTCCTGTACATGATATTTCAGGGCAATACGTATGGCCTTACCGGGGAGAGGTCCCTGCGGTCCAATCAATTCCTGCGGATATCCAACTTTTTCCGGCCAGACCCAGAGCGCGTCTGGCTTGTCTCCATCAAGGTGGCGAATGGTCAACTTCACCATTTCGTCGGGCTCTACCTTGAACGGCGATTTGAGCGGGATTGTGAAAAAAGAATTATCGTGGGATTCCGAAAGCGGCCTCCCCCCCTGCACACACGTTGATTTGTCGCAAACTTTCACTTCGAGCTTTCCGGTTGCTGAATTACCGTAGTTTCCTTGGTACACGCTCACTGAAGATACTTGTGCCAAAACATCTAACTGCTGCTTCGGTACAGAGAACTCAACCGTAGCCTTTTGATCGTTTTCAAGCGGCAAAGGTGTATTACCAATAGATTGAACGGTCGTTTTGATCTCGCCCCATAAGATTTTAAATTGGTGCGGCGGCATCACTGAAAAAAACCGAATTGAGATGTGCTTGGCGTAATCGATGGTTTTCGATGCTGTTACCAGTTTGAAAGCAACGATTCTCTGCAATCCGGATGCGTTTCCGGAAAATAATCGGCCAGCCTCATTCTGTGAGCCGATAAAATATTTCACGAATAGATGATCGCCGCCTAGCGGATAAATAAATCTATATGGTCCTTTTATTGACCCATCCGCAAGTCTGAATAGTATATGGACCTGATTCGGCTTGTATAAAATATTCATTATGTGCCCTGCTATAGTAGTCCGCACCCCCAGATCAACATAGCTCGAGTGTGCTGGCATCGGCACCCATTTATTAAATAACCCAATTTTTAGCCCATCAACCTTGGTCAATTTTGGTTTCACGCACTGATTACGGCTAAGAACAGTGTAGGGGTTGCTGGGATACTGTGTTTTATAGCATGTCAGAATCGCTCTGAATGTTGCCGGTTCATCAAATATCGGGTACCTACCATCAATACTTGCAAAGGTGTATAAAATCTTATTTGCACTTTTCCCTTTCCAAACCTGCTGTGCATTCAGATGATCGAGATATGGTGTATACACCGAATACGCTTGGAAGACAGGGCTTGCAACAAGATCCATACGGTAGCCCTGGGCCATCATGAGATTCCAGGGTATAATGCTCACTGAATGATTATTAACGGCACGCAGCAATGCTGAATTGAGGTGAAACTGACTCGCTATTGCGCTTGTTTCCTCATACTGTTGCACCTCTCTATGCGCTTTTGAGGAAATCAAGGATACGAAATTCTTATAATTATCTATCTCATTAACGGAAAACATGGATGCGCCGGACAGTGCGAACGTTAGAGCTAAAAGATATATACCTGCGACATTGATAGCGGTACTTCTTAGAGGCTCCTCGGAGAAAAGTACCAAGCCTACGGCAGCTACAAGCAGCACGGTTCCAAAAAACGCCATGGCATGCCCCCCACCGAATCCCGGGTCATAACGAGTAAATCCTTCCTTCCATGCCCAAAATACCATGACACCGAGAATTAAACTCTGAGACAGACGAGTATGCTCCTTTTTAATAAGAAGTATTAATGTGGCAATGATGAACAATAGCAGAATGATTAATGCGACTACAGTTTGGAGCCCTTTGCCATGAATGGACATGGCAGGTGTGTATCCACTAGCGATAGCCCATGTTCCTTGAACATATGCCAGAAGGTGGGTGATGTCCTGCCCAGCGAGCGCCCACAGTGCGCAAAACGAGATTATAAAACTGAGTAATGGAAGCAGTGAAAGAACGGATCTTCGCTTCTGTGGTTGAGCATACCACCAGAGAATCGGATAGCTAAATAATATAAAAATGGCAATAATGAGCGATGTAGATTTAATTAGAGATCCAAGCGCTAGGAGAATGCCAACAGTTAGCAAGGAAATGATGACTACTTTTTTATCTTTATCGCCAAGAGCAAGTACCAACAGGAGTATGCCGATAAAAGCAGACTGGGTCGCGAGATCTACCAAAGAAGCGCCGACCAGCCATGCAATTACTACAGGCAATGCAAATCTAGGAAATATTTTTGACTCAGGTCGCAAGCGTGAAAGAATCAGGACAAAGCCCAAACCGAAGATGATCCAACTTGCCATCCTAGCTAGGGCAGCCATACCCCACAGCATATGATCTGAGTAGAAGTATGGATTTGCTAGAAAGCCGAGTGGGCCGTAGGTGAAGAGAATAGATTGACCCCATTGCAGATGGTGCTGTAAGCCATAGCCTAACATCCATGCCCAGGACACGTCTAAGGTGTCCCCTGTAGGGGAAAATGATTCCATAAGCCAAGGCATCGTGAAGGCTAGCAAGATAGCAAATATGCCATAATAGAATAGCGTTTTTGCTAGCGTTGTCTGGCGCGGCATATAATCTTTAAACTGGTTGGGTTGCCACATGATATTTTCCTATAATTTTTGTGTGTCGTTATAGTTTCATTTTTTTGAAAAAGTTCTCTGGTATAAGTCGGATAACTACCATGATGAATTTCCAGAACCACGGAAGATAGACAACATCACTTTTCCTTTGAATGGCTCGGGAGATACCTTCGCTGATTTTCTCAGGCGACACCCACAACTTACCCTTGCGAAAACTTGCCGTCATAGGCGTATCCACGAAACCAGGCTTAATGGTGATGACTGTCACCCCAGAGCGATAGAGGCGATTTCTGAGACCTTGCAGAAAAGTCGAGACGGCGGCTTTGGCAGTGCCGTAGACATAATTACTCTGCCGACCACGATCCCCGGCAACGGAAGATATGACGACAATGGTGCCATGTTTCTGTTCTTCAAAACGATTGGCCACATGGGTCAGCAGCGAGATGAGACTGAGACAGTTCGTTTGCAACTCCTTCAGCGTTTCATCGAAAGATGACTCGCAAGCCTTTTGGTCGGAGAGCGTGCCGTGTGCGACAAGGATGGTGTCTAGTCCTCCCATCGTGGTTTCGGCCTGAGTGATCAGTTCCGAGTGCTTGGTCGTGTCGTTGGCGTCCAGCACCATAGTCTCCACCTGGGTGGCGCCACGGGTCTCGAGATCGCTGGCCACTGCAGCCAGACGCTCAGGATTCCTTGCGACGAGATAGAGCCGGTCGCCCTCTTGAGCAAACCGCCGAGCCGTGGCTTCGGCGATGGCGGACGTCGCTCCAACGATCAGTATATGGCGCATGTTTATGTCCTTGTAACGCGTCGCCAGAAGGATGACGAGAATCGTGGGTCGATGTAGCGCTGGAACTCCTCCCAGCGGGGAAAGTATTGCCGAAAATGCTCCCCGGACATCCGGGCATCCTTAGCCGGGTATACTGCGCCGCCCGCCGACGCGACGATAGTATCCAATTGATCCAATAAGTCCAAGGTGTGTTGTCCTTGGTTGGGAAAATCCAAGGCAAGTGTCGCGCCTGGGCGTGGGAAAGAAAGCAGGCCCGGCGAGAATCGGTTGCCGAAGACCTTGAGTACGGCTAGAAATGACCCGCTACGGGCGGTAGCGATTATTTCCAAAAGGGCTCGGATAGATTCTTTGGCAGATTCTGGAGGCACTACACACTGGTACTGGAGGAAACCGCGACGGCCATAGAGTCGATTCCAGTGTAGTACACCATCTAAGGGATAGAAGAATGGCTCATAGTGGGTAATGGTACGGCGCATTTTGGCAAACTGTTTACGGTAGTACAGGCTGTTGAAGGCCCGCAAGGACCAGACGTTGACCAAGGGAAACGGCATGTCTACCGGGAACCCGCGTGTCTTGCCCGGCGGGGCTGGCAACTTCTCTTGGGGAGTGGCATGGTTCCCTCGCATAAATAGACCTCTTCCCAGGAACTTTCCCTGAGCCAGACAATCGATCCAGGCAACCGTATATTCATAGTCCCGGTCTGATTCGCCCGACAGATCAAAGAAGGCATCCAGATTGGAGAAACGGATGGTTTCTGTATCCATGGCAGCGTTGGCAATGGGACGTAGCTGGATTTCCGCCCAAAGGATGGCACCAGTTAAGCCCAACCCCGCGATGGTGGCATGGAAGAGGTCAGCATTTTCGGTGACCGAGCATAGGACAACTCCCTGATCAGATCTACGCAAAGCCAATCGCTGTACATGCTGCCCGAAGGTGCCCGTGCGATGATGATTCTTCCCGTGAACGTCATTGGCGATGGCTCCACCTACCGTCACGAAGCGGGTACCTGGCGTGACGGGCAGGAACCAGCCCATAGGCACGACCAATGCCAAAATATCCGCCAGGAGGACTCCCGCTTCACAGCGCAGTATTCCTGTAGAATGATCGAAGGAGAGAAATCGGTCGAGGCCGCGCATATCCAGCAGGGCTCCACTATCATTCAAGCAACTATCTCCGTAACTGCGTCCGTTACCGTAAGGAAGCAGAAAGTGCGCATCTTTGGGGAACAGCTCATCAGCCCAGTGAGGACCATACACCATTGCAGGAATTGCCTTGGGATAACGGCCCCAGGAGGCATAGCCCTTCATATGGCGGCGAGCCAAATGAGCCCGCCAACAATTGCCGCCGTCACCCAACTACCCTTGTCTTTGGCGGCAAAGACCACGGGGTCATCGTGCATTCCCCCGCGATGGGTGATGAGCCAGATGCGGCTGATCCAGTAGAGCAAGATTGGCGGTACCAACCACAAAAATGCGGGATGGTGGTATAAGGTACGGACCTTGTCGCTGTCTATGTAAAAGGCGGACACCAACACGGCCATAAAGCCGCTGGCCACCCCAAAGCCCATCAGCATCACGAGATCTTCCACATGATAACCACGGCCATGAGTGGTCAACTGGCCACGTTGCTTCAGGACCAGCAGTTCCGAGTAACGTTTGACCAGCGCCAAGCTAAAGAACAGGAAGATGGAAAACGTTAGAAGCCAGAAAGATGGCCCTATTTGCGTTGCCGCCATGCCTCCGATGATACGAATAGTATAGAGACCGGCCAGCAGCAGGGCATCGAGCAGCACGATCGCCTTGAGCCAGAAGGAATAGCTGACGGTGAGAAGATAATAACCCACCAGCACGATGACAAAATCGGTGGGCAGCCATAAGGCGGCGATGGCAAGGGCGCAGAGCAGCAACAAGGGGATAAGGACCATCCCCTGGACCATGGATAGATCTCCTGACGCAAAAGGTCGAAGCCGCTTTCGTGGATGTAGCCGATCCGCCGACAGGTCAAGGAGGTCATTGAGCAAATAAACGCTGGAGGCACAAAGGGAAAAACTGATGAACGCCAATAATCCATTCGCCCATAAACTGACATGACTGATTTGGTGGGCCAGCAGCATGGGAATGAAGACCAGGATATTTTTCAGCCACTGATGGACGCGCAACGCCTTAGCGTAGGTGGATAAGGTCGGATGCTGATTTTCGAAAGTGTGTGAAACTGGGCACTGATTCGCCGCGCCGCGCAGGACGCCCTTTGCCGGGTTTACAACGATGGCTTTCCGGGCCATGCCCCATACCGGAAAATCCGCTCGGCTGTTACCTGCGTAATCAAAACCTTTCGCCCCATAGTGTTGGACGAGAAGGTCTCTTTTGGCGCGGCCGGAGAGGTTGTTACCCGCCTCGGTGGCATGAACACGAGTGAACACACCCAAATACCGTGCCACGCCATCTGCGAATTTACGATGGGAAGCTGTGGCGAGGACGATGGAACGGCCAGCTGCATGCTCTTTATTTAGGAAGTCCACAAAGCCAGCTTGATAAGGAAGCTTTTCAACGTCCAGGTCAACCCGCTCGGCAACTTTTTGCTTGAGTACCGATCGTCCCTGTAATAGCCAGAAGGGGATCAAAAAAGTGGTCCAGGGTCGTTGTTTCATTAGCAACAGAAGAGATTCCACCAATACATCCGAGCGGATCAGGGTGCCATCCAAGTCAACACAGAGCGGCGTTTTTTTATCGCTCATGAGCTTCCATGCCGTCCTCCATCACCTGCAGTACAATGCGTAGCGCCTGGTCCTCATGTCCCAATATCTGATGACCCCAGCGCTCGTCGAGCAGATAGGACCAGATTGCCACGGGATGGGTCGCGCCTTCCAGGCGCAGCCGGAAGAATAGACGTTCTTGACCGTGCAGAAGGATTTCGCCATGACTGAAGGTCAGTGGGAGCATGGCGTTATCCAGAGAGCTACTCAGGGTGCTATGCGCATGAGCCGTTTGATGATCCGCGTCCTGCAACCGCAAAATCAACGTGCCATTTGATGAGCCGGAGTAGTTGCCAATCAGCAAAGATATACCCTTCAGAGCACCACGAGTGCCAACAGGTACCGCAAAGCTCCCAGAAATCTCGCCACCAGGAGGCAATGTCAGTGGCTCAGAATTCGCCTGTGGAAGACCGTAAGGGATCTCTACGGATATGCATTCGGAACGCCAAGGGTGCCGCACTCTGGGCGGCCATGCCAAGGAAAAGTCTTCCCGTCCCAGTGTGAGATTCGGGTTGTAGGCGGGGTCGTTGCGGAGCACAAACCCCCAACGCCATTGCATATAGGCGTGCTCTAGCGCAAATCGGCGTAGTTTGTCAGGATGTATATCAGTGCCGCGTGATTTGGATTCGTGATGGTAGAGTAATGCCTGCGGAAGCCAGACATTCCGTAAGCCCGCTTCCCGCAAACGTAAGCACAGATCCACGTCATTGAAGGCCACAGTAAGTTCCTGCGCCATGCCCCCCACTCGATTCCAGTGATCCTTTTTCATCAACAGGCAGGCCGCAGTTACAGCACTGAAGTTTTGTACCAGAGCCGTTCGACTAAAATGTCCCCGACTTTCGCTGTGTTGCGATTTGTGCGCATGACCAGCTATGCCCCCTATGCCCAATAAGACACCCCCGTGCTGGATTGTCCCATCTGGATAAAGCAGCTTGGCGCCAACTACGCCGATATTACGACGCTGTCCCTGACCGAGCATTTCCGTCAACCACCGATCAGCAATCACCTCCGTGTCATTGTTCAGGAGGCAGACGTATTCGCCACGGGCCTGGGGAACCGCCCAATTGTGCATAGCGGCATAATCAAAAGGATGCGGATAGGACAGTACTCGTAGATTGGTGCGTCGCTGAAGCTCTGTGAGATATACCAACGTGCCGGGATCATCACTTTGATTGTCAATGACCAGTATCTCGGTATTGGGGTAATCCGTCCGATTCAAGCTATCGAGACATTGTCTGAGGTCGGACAGTCCATTGCGGGTAGGTATGATGATGCTGACCAAAGGATTTTCGTTGACTGTAAAACGAGGCAAGTGGAATGCACCATTGCAAGCGCTATCTAAAATGGCATCTTCATCCCGCCGCTCCAAAGTTTCGGTAATGGCCTTTTTCGCCGCGTCGACCACATAGGGTTTGGCCCCTAGATCACTCGCCGTAGACCCGCTGAGTATCCGCCAGTGATACAAGATGGCTGGGATATGGCGAATCTGCGCAGGGGCCAGGTCATCTGTGAAGCGAAGGACTAAATCCCAGTCCTGACTGCCTTCGAATCCTGGTCGGAATCCACCAATATTCAGCACTTGCTCCCGTTTATAAACTCCCAAGTGGCTAATATAGTTCTGACCCAAAAGGAGTTCGGGGTTCCAGTCAGGTTTGAAGTAAGGATCGCAGCGGCGGCCTTTTTCATCGATCTTGTCCTCATCGCTGTAAATCAGTTTCGCATCAGGATGACGAATAATCTCCGCCGCTACCCAATATAGGGCATGTTCGGCCAGCGCATCGTCATGATCAAGGAGTGCGATGTAGTCGCCGGTGGCCAAGGCGAGTGCATCGTTGGAGGTCGCCGATATATGGCCATTTTCAGAGCGATATGTCACCTTGATCCGTTCGTCTTCTTCGGCATACGCTTCAAGCACCCTGCGTACATCGGGCTGCGAAGAGGCATCGTCGGCGATACACAACTCCCAATGGGGATATATTTGCTCCCTGACCGACTCGATGGCCAGTCTCAGGAATTTCTCGGGTGCATTGTAGACCGGCAGAATGACGGAGATCTTTGGAGGATTCTCCCAAGTGGTGATCTGCAGATGGATAGCCTTTCGGTCCGTGTCGCTGAGCGTATCGTAGCGACGTATCCAGGTCTGGTAATCTTGTTCAGCGTGGGGTGAAAGCAGCCGTTTGCCGATGACGCGCAGCCGCCGTTTAGATCCAGCGGGTATGGAGAGTTTATGATACAGGGACCGCGCTAAGGCGTAGCGCCGCTCTTTTCCGTGCGCACCTGATGTGAACAGATAGCGAAGCATAAGAAACGGCTTTTTGATTGCGCGCAGTGGCTTGGTGATGCGCCAGGAACGTGAGCGGGTGATCATTGCCAATTCGTTGGTTAGCGCAGTATTTTCCTGCTGAAGCGCGTGTGATTGCGCTTGTAACTTGCGCGCCTGGATCTGCGTAGAATCAGCGAGATCGGTTACCTGCTTTAGCTGCGACTCTGTTTTAGCGAGTGTCATTTGGCTCTTCAGGTTGGCGTCCTCCAATGCTTTAGCGCGCTGGTGATATTGCTGCAAAAGCTGTTCGTCCTTGAAGCTGCGCGCCACTCGTTCAAGAGCGAACACATAGTCAGGCGACATGGGCCAGGACAACTCGACCTCCAGCCTGTCTGCACCGGAGATGGATGTGCTTGGAATAGGCAACACTACCCACGGATCTTCGGTTGTTGCCAGAAGGCTGATACCCAGGTCACCCAGTTGAACCGGCGAAGCCAGCAGATCGTGGTGCGCCCCGGAAATGAAACTGTCGATACCGCCATCCCAATGCCAGAGCCTTTCATCTCCCTGGAAGAGGCTGAGGCTGTACAGTCGGAGGAATCCGGGTTGATCCGATGGGTCGAGACGTAAAATATGCTTGTCGGATAAGGTCGGTAGGTCGAAACGCACAAGGCTCCGCTCTACCCCAAATGGGCGAGGAAAGGATAGACTCCGAGACACATCAAAATCTTCATCCTCCGTGCGCCAATAAGCCGAAACGTAGAAGCGGGGGCCTATGGGGGATGCTGTCTCTGCAATCGCGTCGTCAGCTAAGATCAAAGGGGCCTGTGCACCTGTAGGGATGGCCTCAACGATGAATTGGTAGGTGAGATTGTCCGTTATGCCCTGGATTTCGCGGAGTAGAGCGCCACCAATCCCTTGTGCTTGCCGGCTGGAAAACTCGGTGTGTTGGAGGTCCAACACGGTTCGGTCCACTATCTGCCCGGTGAAACCGTGGTCGGCCAATAGCCGCAGGAAGCTTTTCCGGGTGAAGAAGCGCAAATGGGTCTTGTCGAGCAGTCCTTCTTCACGATAGCGAAAGTCGCCGGACAGCAATTCCAGGAAGACGCCGATATGCCCGATGTTGGGTATGGAAATGAGGATTTTGCCGTCAGGTGTCAGATGATCCTTTAGCCGCTGGAGCACCTGGCCCGGGTCCCGCAGGTGTTCAAGCACGTCCGCACAGACAATCCGGTCATAACGTACCCCTTCCAATAGGTACCGAAGGTCTGCAGATTCCAGGTCGGTGACCATGATCCGGCGGTAAAAGGGCTGCGCGATCTTGGCGGCCTCAGCATTCCCCTCAATCCCGTCGACGCTACAGCCTTGTTGTTCGGTGAGATACTGACCCAGCACACCCACTGCGCAACCCACGTCCAGCACCGTGCTGCCGCGCGGAATGCGCCGGGCGATCTTGGCCAGGCTGTCCTCAGCACTCAGATTAAGTGGAAGACGGGAATATAGGTGTTGCTGTGCCTCTTTTCCGGTACTCATATTGAGTGATTCCGCGCCGCCCAGATAGTATTATGGCAGCTATTCGAGACCTGAAAAAATATTTTTTTCACTACAGTTTAGTTCCTTGTCGGTATTCAGTGACTCATTGGTGCTGAATTTCTATGGCCCAAGTAGCCCGGGGCGTGCGGTCTTGAAGGGCACCAGGATAGGCAATGCCGCCGAATTTGTAGTTTTTGCCACACAGTTACATGGTTGCGGAAATGGCCGAGATCGAAGCAACCACACTTTTATCAATCCGCCCCTCCTCCACCACCCGCCCCTGATCCAGACGCACATACTGGTCGCAAAATTTGCTGACCTGCTCCGCACTGTGGGAAACGAGGATGAGGGTCATGCCCTGGGCACGAAGTTCGGCGATCCTGGCGTGACATTTTTCCTGGAAGGGCTGGTCGCCCACGGCGAGGATCTCGTCGGCGAGGAGGATGTCGGGCTGCAGGTGCACCGCCACGGCGAAGCCCAGGCGCATCTGCATGCCGGAGGAGTAATTCTTGAGGGGAGTGTCGATGAAGTGGGCCAGCTCCGAGAATTCGATGATGTCCTTGACGCGCTTCTGGGTATCGCGGTTGCGAAAACCGTAGAGGCTGGCGTTGAGAAAGATGTTTTCATAGCCGCTGAGTTCGGGGTGGAAGCCGACGCCAAGCTGAATGAGTGGGGCGACGCGGCCACGGGTGATGACCCGACCCTGGCTGGGCTCCAGGATGCCGGCGATGATCTGCAGCAGGGTGCTTTTGCCGGAACCATTGTGGCCGAGCAGGCCCAGGGCTTCGCCCGGCTCCACGCGCAGGTTGATATCGTCCAGGGCGAGGAAATGCTCGCGGCGCTCGCGCTTGCTCTGGTGAAAAAGGGCGAGGAAGCGCGTCTTCAGGCCCATGGCGCGGTTGTGGCGGAGGATAAACTCCTTGCGAACGTGCTCGACGAGGACGGCGGGGAGCATCAGAGGTCTTCGACCAGATGACGGGCCTTGCGGCGGAAGAGGATCGTGCCGACGGTGAGCGTGCCGCCGGTCCAGGCGGTGGCGATAAGGACGTGACTCAGCGCGGGCAGGGTGCCGGCGTAGAGCAGGGCGTGGAAGAGGTCCATGAACTGGGTGAGGGGGTTGAGGGCGATGATTTCGCGGGTAGTAGGCTTGAGGACGTGGATGTCATAGCCGATGGGGGTGAGCCAGAAGCCGAACATCAGCGCGATTTCTACCAGGTGCTTGAGGTCGCGCAGTTCGACCTGCAGCACCGAGAAGGTCAGCACGATGCCCCAGATGAACGCGATATACAGCCCGAGCGCCAGCGGGTAGAGCAGCAGCCCCCAGTGATAGACGCCGCCCAGAAACGGATAGAGCACCACCAGGATCAGGATGGCGATGAGCCACAGCGCCAGCGTAAACAACAGGCTGGCGGTCGGCACCAGAATGCGCGGGAAGTAAATCTTCTGAATCAGACCCGAAGCGCTGGTGAGGCTCTCGCAACTCTGGCTCACGGCCTGTGAGAAGAGGTTGTAATGCAGGACGCCGATGACGAGGTAGAGGATATAGTTGGGCAGGTCGCTGCGAAAAATGTGCGTGAACACAAAATCATAGAGCAGGATGAGCGCGAGGGGGTTGCCCAGCGACCACAAAAAGCCCAGTGTTGCACCCTGATAGCGTACCTTGAGGTCTTTGATGACCAGATTGCGCACCAAATCGCGGTATTGCCAGTAACGGGCAAAGCCGGCGGCGGGGGCGCTGGACGGAGCGATGGTGTTGGTCTGCATGGTCAAAGATTGTGCTTGCTGCGGCGGGGCGGGTCAATGCCTATTACCGGCGGTGTCCTCCAGCAGCCATTGACCATTTTAGTGTTCCCGAGAATGACGACAGTGTCCGATAAAACCCCGTTCACCTGGGCATTCCCAGGTGGATCAGAATGGCGGTCTCCACGCCGGTCATATCCGCCTTGCTCAAGCTCCCCATCGGATTTTTCAGTCGGCTCTTGTCTGCCGCCATGACCTGATCCGCCATCGCCTTGC
This sequence comes from Acidithiobacillus ferriphilus, assembly GCF_018854775.1. Classification (GTDB taxonomy): domain Bacteria; phylum Pseudomonadota; class Gammaproteobacteria; order Acidithiobacillales; family Acidithiobacillaceae; genus Acidithiobacillus; species Acidithiobacillus ferriphilus. The sequence goes on from NZ_JAAZTY010000028.1 coordinate 14,167, forward strand.
CCGGTTTGCCGGCCAGCGTGACCAACGCTTCCCCCGGATATTGGCGGCCCGTATTACTGGTAAGTGGCACCACGACCACCCGTGCCAGATTCCGGTTGGCCGCGTCATTGCTGACGATGACGGCGGGCCGGGTCTTGCGTATCTCGCTCCCTACGGACGGATCAAACTCCACCCACCAGACTTCACCGCGCTTCATCGGCCATATCCACCACCAGGGCGTTGCACCACACCAGCGCATCGGCCTCGCGCTCTTGATCCGCCGCCATCGCCTTATATCCCTCGTCCAGGGCGGTATCCAGGACATGGGGCCGGAGCAGGTCCTCGATGAACTGGCTCATGTGCCGCCTGCCGACAGTCCGGTAAAGCCCGTCGTACACGGCTTCATCCAGTGAAATGGTCATTTTCTTGTGCATGGCGTCCTCTTTTATACGTAATACTTAATACCATTATAGCACGCCTTGTCGCTTAACCTCACCTCACTCTTGGGTTTCCGCACGGCCCGCTGGCACGGTTTTCCGCCCAGCAGCGCATCCAGGGGCCACCCCAGACTAGGCAGGCGCCGCAGATACCCGTTCCTTTCAGGAATCGCGGGCATAGTCATCACGCCAATGCCCCGCCCTCGTACTGTCGTTCCAGCCATTGGCAGTAACTTCCGTCCATGACGGCGCGCCACCATTCCGGGTGCTCCAGGTACCAGAGGATGGTCTGGCGGATGCCGGTGGGGAAATCCACGGCCGGTTGAAACCCCAATTCGCGGGTGATTTTAGCGGCGTCGATGGCGTAGCGACGGTCATGACCGGGCCGGTCGCGCACATGCTGGATCAGGTCGGCACTTTTGCGGCCCTGCGCCGCCGCTGAATGCGGATAGGCCTGCAACCACCGGGGATCGCTCGCGAAGAGTTCGTCCATGATCTGACCGATCAGCAGGACGATGTCGATATTGGCCCATTCGTTGCAGCCGCCGATGTTGTAGCTCTCCCCTTCCCGACCCTGCTCCAGAATCGCGGCGATGCCTCGGCAATGGTCTTCCACATAAAGCCAGTCGCGAATCTGGCGACCATCGCCGTAGAGTGGCAGGGGCTTGTTATGCAGGATGTTGACGATGATGAGGGGAATCAGCTTTTCGGGAAAGTGATACGGTCCGTAGTTGTTGGAGCAGTTGCTGGTGGTGGTGCTGAGCCCGTAGGTATGTTGATAGGCGCGCACCAGATGGTCCGCTCCCGCCTTGCTGGCGGCGTAGGGGGAGTTGGGTGCATAGGGCGTCGCTTCGCGGAAAGGCGGGTCCTGAGGACCGAGGGTGCCGTAGACTTCATCCGTGGAGATATGATGAAAACGGTGGGGAATACGGCCTTGCGGACCATCCAGCCAGAGGCTTTTGGCCACCCGCAGCAGGTTATGGGTGCCGATGATGTTGGTCTGGATGAAGGCGTCGGGGTCGTGGATGGAGCGATCCACATGGCTTTCGGCGGCGAAGTGGACGACGACGTTGAGGTGATGGTCGGTCATCAGCCGCTCGACCAGCGGGGCGTCGTTAATGTCGCCCTGCACAAAGCGGAACCCTGCGTGCTGCTCCAACCCTTCCAGATTATGGCGATTGCCCGCATAGGTGAGGGCATCCAACGCCACCAGCGTAGTGCGCGGATGCTTGCGCAGCCAGTGGTGGCAGAAGTTGGCGCCGATGAAGCCGGCAGCACCGGTGACCAGCAGGCGTTTGTCTATAATAGGATCAACGGTGACGGACATCGGGTGCTCCTTATTGGAATCAGGCTTCTTTGGGTTCGGCCAGCATCTGCCGCAGTGCCGCCCGCCAGTGGGGCGCAGGTCCCAGCGTGGCGTAACTGGTGGACTTGTCGAGCACGGTATAGGCCGGGCGGCGGGCGGGGGTGGGATACCCGCTCGTTGGAATCATCTCTATGGGGATGCTGCGCTGCAGACGTCCCGCAGCCACGGCCTCTTCCTGAATCGCTACGGAGAAATCATACCAGGAAGCCACGCCCGCGTCGGTCCAGTGCTGAATGCCCGTAAAATCCGGGTGATCCAGCGCGCGCCAGAGCGCACCGGCGATGCCCGCGGCCCAGGTCGGGGTGCCGATCTGGTCGCCCACGACCCGTAGCACGTCGCGCTCGGCCAGAAGACGCAGCACGGTTTTGACGAAGTTGCTACCGTGGGCGCTATAGACCCAGGCGGTGCGCAGGATGAGGGCGGCGTCACCGAGGATTTCCCGTACCTGCTGTTCACCGGCGGCCTTGCTGGCTCCATAGACGCCGAGAGGAGCTGCCGGTGCGCCGGGTTGGTAGGGCGTGGATTGCGCGCCATCAAAGACGAAGTCGGTGGAAAGATGGATCAGGCGGGCGCCGCAGGCTTGGGCGGCCAGGGCACAGTGGGCGGCGCCATCGCGATTGATGGCATAGGCCATATCGGCTTCAGATTCGGCACGGTCCACGGCGGTGTAAGCGGCGGCGTTGATGAGGCAGTCGGGCCGGAAACTTTCCACCGCCGCACGCACCTTGCCGACATCACGAATATCCAGATCCTGGCGTCCCAGGGCACGCAGCATGACTGAGGGTGGCTGACTGCGTTGCAACTCCCAGCCTACCTGGCCTTGCGCGCCCAGCAGCAGCACGCGATATCGGTCAGCTTCTCCGGCCATGGGCGTCATGGAAAGGTCTCGCACGCGGACAAAGCCAGTCCTGCGGCGTCTTTACCGGCCAGCAGGGGTGGATTGCCGGCCAGCAACGGCCAGTCCACGGCGATATCCGGGTCATTCCAGAGCACGCAACGTTCCGCTTCCGGAACGTAAAACTCCGTGGTTTTGTAGAGAAAGTCGGCCGACTCGCTGAGCACATAAAAGCCGTGGGCAAAACCGGGAGGCACCCAGAGCATCTGTTGATTTTCGGCGGAGAGCGTGGCGCCAACCCATTGCCCGAAGTATGGGGAGGATCGGCGCAGATCTACGGCCACGTCAAAAACCGCGCCGCTCACGACACGCACCAGCTTGCCCTGGGGCTGACGAATCTGGTAATGCAGCCCACGCAGCACGCCCTGCTGGGAGCGACTGTGGTTGTCCTGCACGAAGTCGAGATCCAGTCCGGCATCAGCGAAGGCGCGCCGGTTCCAGCTTTCCATGAAAAACCCCCGGGCGTCCCCGAAAACTCTGGGGGTGATGAGGAAAACCTCCGGAATGGCGAGGGCTTCAATGTTCATGGCTGGCGTCCTTCGCTGAGAACGCGCAACAGATAATCGCCGTAGCCGCTCTTTTGCAAGGGGACGGCGAGACGGCTGAGGGCTGCGCCATCGATGTAGCCCATGCGGTAAGCGATTTCTTCGGGGCAGGCGACTTTGAGCCCCTGGCGTTCTTCCAGGGTGCGGATGAACTGGCCGGCATTGAGCAGATCCGCATGCGTGCCGGTGTCGAGCCAGGCCGTGCCGCGGCCAAGCACCTCTACTTGCAGGCGCCTTTCCTGCAGGTAGAGGCGGTTGAGGTCGGTAATCTCCAGCTCGCCCCGTGCCGAGGGGCGGATTTCCCGAGCCATCCTGCTGCCGTCGCCGTCGTAGAAGTACAAGCCGGTCACCGCATAGGAGGAGCGCGGAGTTTCCGGTTTTTCTTCGAGACCGATGGCCTGGCCGTCGGCATCGAACTCGACGACGCCATAGGCACGCGGGTTGGCGACATGGTAGGCAAAGACGGTGGCACCGGTATCGCGCGTATTGGCAGTCTGCAGCGTTGTGCTGATCTCGTGGCCGTAGAAAATATTGTCGCCGAGCACCAGCGCCGAGGGGCACCCCGCCAGGAACGCCTCGGCGATCAGCAGGGCTTGCGCCAGCCCTTCCGGACGTGCCTGCTCCGCATACTGGAAAGACAGGCCCCATTGGCTTCCGTCTCCGAGCAACTGGCGGAAACGCGGTAAATCGTCGGGGGTGGAGATGACCAGCATCTCCCGGATACCCGCCAGCATAAGGGTCGCCAGAGGGTAGTAAATGAGGGGCTTGTCATAGACTGGCATGAGCTGCTTGCTGACGGTCTGGGTCAGCGGATAGAGCCGGGTGCCGGATCCGCCGGCGAGGATGATCCCTTTACGATGCATTGCGCGGCCTCAAGTGAGAGAATTTATCAATGGACGGGGATACGTTGCCTATCACCTTGTTGCTGTCGCGGCAATTGTATGTGGCCGGGCGCGCCGGGGCAACCTTGGTGATGCCAGCCCGGCAGAATCGGGGTTGTCCCGGCTTGAGCGGTGGCACCTCAACGCATAAGCTAGCCCCTCTGTCCGGTCAACATAGCAAGGGATCATCATGAACAGACAGGGAGGCCTGTCCACCGCAAACGTCCGCAACCGGCCCGGGGCGGACAGGCAGCGCGGCCACGCGCTGGGTGCCGCCATGCTGGGGATGCTGCTGGACGGTTACGATCTCAGCATTATGGCCGTGGTTCTGCTCCCGTTGCACAGCGCCTGGCATTTGCACGCGACCGAAACCGGTCTGCTCATGGCCATGGCGTTACTCGGGTCTTTGCTGGGGGGCTTGGCGGGCGGCGTCTTCACCGACCGCTTCGGTCGCCGCAAACTGCTTTTCCCCAACATATTCCTCTATGTCATCGGCGCTCTGGTCAGCGCCTTCAGCCCGGATGTCTCCATACTGTTCCTGGGCCGCTTTCTGACCGGCCTGGCGATCGGCCTCGACTATCCGCTGGTGGCCACCATCGTTGCGGAATACAGCCAGCCCGCGAACCGGGGAAATCGTTTCGCCCGGGTAAACCTGGCCTGGTATGTTGGCGCTCTGCTGTCCACCGGTGTCGGCTGGGCCCTGCTGTTTACCGGCGCCGCATCCTGGCGCTGGATGCTGGGTAGCGCGGCCTTCCCCGCACTCGCTCTCCTGTGGTTGCGGCGCGGCCTCCCGGAATCGCCGCGCTGGTTGGCGCGTAACGGGCATCCCAGCGCGGCCCGTGCGGCCCTGGCCCGGCTTTACCCGGAGTACACGTCCGCCGAACTCGGCACGCAGTTGACGGCTTTTCAGGGGCATCGCCAGCCGTGGCGAGTGCTGCTGCATAGAGTCTGGCTGCGCCGACTGGTGCTCAGCATTTTCCCCTGGTTTTGCCTGGATGTGGTGGGTTTGGGCATTGGTCTGTATTTTCCCATGGTGTTGCGCAGCAACGGGTTGGCCGGCAGTGACGGGGCCGCCGCCGCCATCAACGCCGGCTTTGTGCTGATCTCCGCTCTGGGCATTGTTTATATTCTCTCCCGCCTCGACCGCTGGGGCCGGATTCCCCTGCAAAGCGCCGGCTTTGCCCTGATGTCCCTCGGGCTGGGATTATTCGCGCTGTGCTCCTGGAATGGCTGGATTGCCGGGATTTACGCGGGTGCCGCGGTCTATTCCCTGGGCGTCGGCATCGGTCCGTCGGTAACGGTGTTTGCGCTCGCCGTAGAAATTTTTCCGACGGAATTGCGGGCCAGCGCGGCCGGGTTGGCGACGGGGATTTCCCGCCTGGGTGCCTTCATTTCGGCGGTATTGTTTCCTGTTCTTGAAAAAAGCTGGGGAATACCCTTAGTCCTGGTGGTCATGGCCATCGTAGCCCTGCTGGGGATGCTCGCCACCCTGATCTATGGGGTGGAATCGCGGCAGAAAAGCCTGGAAGACCTGGAACGCGTGCATGATCGGGTGGCAACACCCTGATTGCATGGCTTTTCTACTCAAAGCTCCAGGTCCGCACTATGCGCAACGGCGTAGGCGGGGATTGCCAGATGGCGGGCAAAGCCGGAAAGGGCGCCGCCTCCCGAATGATCGTATCGACAGCGTTTACCAGCGCGACGTTCTTTGATCCCTGCCGCATCTCGATCTGCATCAGTTGCCCACCGGGGGCGATAGTGACGGCGACCACGACGCGCCCCCGCGGCAGGACGGGATGCCCTCCCGCAAAAAGATGTTTCTGAGCCAATGCCATGATTCGGCCTTCCCAGTCCTTCAGATAGGCATTCAACGCAACCGCCCGCGCTGCCGGCGACGCCGTTGACGGCGCGCCTTCCCGACGGACCGGAAGAATGCCGTCCGGGCTGCGCGACGCGGGTACCGCGGGCGAGGCAATCCGGGGGCGGAGCGGATTCGGCGTCAACGAAATCTCCACCAGCGAGCTGACCGGGGTTTTTACAGGCAGGGTTCCCGCCAGACCTCCCAACAACACGAGCCAGACCAGCACGTTGATGACCACGGAGAGCAAGACCCAGGGGAACAGGGTATCGAGGTCTTCCGGTCGCAAACGCAGGACGCGCATCATACCGACCAGTGCGGCGGCCCCAAACCAACGTATCCGGAACAGAAAACCCGATAGCGGCGCAAAAAATCCTATGGAGGGCGACGGCAGCGCGGTAGCTGCGCGTCGCGATGGCTTCATCCCAACCAATCGGCTGCAGCGAGGGCGTAATAGGTGATTATGGCGTCCCCCCCGGCTCTTTTGATGCCCAACAGCGATTCCAGGACACTGCTCTGCAGATCCAGCCAACCAGCCCGGGCAGCGGCCTGCAGCATGCTGTATTCACCGGATACCTGATAAGCCAGCACCGGCAGGTCGCAGCGCTCGCGGAGGTCACGGATGATATCCAGATACGCCATGGCGGGCTTCACCATCACCATATCGCAGCCGTCCTGAATATCCAGCGTCATCTCGCGAAACGCCTCACGCCGATTGGCCGGGTCCATCTGATAGCCTTTGCGATCCCCGAACTGCGGCGCGCTGTCCGCCGCATCGCGGAAAGGACCATAAAAAGCGCTGGCGTATTTGACCGCGTAGGAAAGTATGCCGACCTGCGGGTGCTGCGCAGCATCCAGCGCTTCGCGGATAGCCATCACCATGCCGTCCACCATGCCGGAAGGGGCGACGATATCCACGCCCGCCTCGGCATAAGAGATGGCCTGCCGTTGCAGGTTTTCCAGGGTGGCGTAATCGTCACGGTCACCGCCCGCATCCAGGACGCCGCAATGGCCGTGGGCGGTGTATTCGCAAAAGCAGGCGTCGGCGATGATCAGGAGTTGCGGATATTCGGCGCGAATGGCGCGAATGGCGCGTTGTACCAGCCCCTCCGCCGCCCAGGAGGCGGAGCCGGTGGCATCCTTGCAATGATCTTCAACGACGCCGAACAGCAGCACCCCGGAGACGCCCCGCGCTGCGGCCTCCGCGCAGAGTTGCAGCGCCGAGTCGATGCTGTGGCGAAAAACGCCGGGCATGGAGGAGATTTCCGTACGGACGCCGTCGCCTTCCACCAGAAAGACCGGCAGAATGAAATCCGCCGCACGCAGATGATGCTCACGCAACATCCGGCGCATGGCCGGGTGACGCCGCAGGCGGCGGGGCTCGTGGCGGGACGGCAGATTGGGCAGATTCATGTGAGGACAGTCCTTGAGCAGTTGGAATACGAATGCAGATCGTGGCGGGACGGCAGATTGGGCAGGTTCATGTGACAGGCTCCAGACCTTGCGCCCATACGGTCAGCGCCGTCAGCATACCAGCCGCACTGGCTTCCGGGGCAATCCAGGGGGCGGGCAGGCCGACCGTGCTGACGGCGGCGGCGGTGAGGGGACTGATGGCGATAATGGGCGTGTTCTTCAGCCAGCGTTGACCCAGCCCCCCCACCATCTGATAGAAATTATTGAAGATCTCCGGGCTGGTCACGGTGACGGCATCCAGTTCGCCGCGCGCCCAGGCATGCAATAATGGCGTCGGATTGGCGCCGGGAAGGCCGCGCCGGTAGCATAATACCTTGTCGATGACCGCACCGCGCTCGCCCAGCGTCTTCTCCAGCAACTCCCGGCCCTGATCACCGGCAAACAGCGCGATGCGCTGTCCCTGCACGGCCACCAGCTCCGGACTTTCCAGCAACCCCTCGGAGCTGAACCTCCGGGGGACCAGGTCGACCTGCAGACCAAACTCACGCAGCGCCTTGGCGGTTTCCCGTCCCACCGCCGCGATACGCGGCCCCGTCGGCCAGGACAGGTTGCGGCTCTGCAGGCGGCTGAGGGCAAAAGCGACGGCGTTGCGGCTGGAAAAAATCACCCAGTCATACGCCACCAGTTGATGCAAAGCGTCATCCAGAGACTGCCAGTTCTCCGGCGCCTCGATCTGTACGGCGGGGAACAAAATGGGGCGCGCGCCTTGCGCCTGCAACAGGGTCAGCATCTCGTCGGCCTGCGCGCGCGGCCGGGTGACCACGATGCCTTTGCCTTGCAGTGCGGTGCTGTTCATGTGTTTCGGACATCCGCGATGATCTCTGCCGCCCCCTGGGCGACGAGTGCCGCGGCGACGGTCATGCCGAGGGCAACGGGGTCGCTGCCCTTCGCCTCGGCATGGAGTACCCGGCGGCCGTCCGGAGTGGCGACCAGCCCGCGCAGGAGCATCTGCGGCCCCTGCCATTGCGCCAGTGCCGCCACCGGCAGCCGGCAGTCCCCCCCCAGCACCCGATTCATGCTGCGCTCTGCCAGCACGCAATTGTGGGTGTCGGCATCGGCCAGAGGTGCCAGCAGTTCCCGGGTCCGCCGGTCGTCGCCGCGCGCCTCGATGCCTATGGCCCCTTGTCCCACTGCCGGCAGAGAGTGGTCAATATCCAGCAGGTGGGTGATACGATCCGACAACCCCAGGCGTTTAAGGCCCGCGGCGGCGAGGATGATCGCCTCATAATGCCCCTCATCCAGCTTGCGCAGGCGCGTGGCGACATTGCCGCGCAGATCATCGACCCGCAGATGGGGGTAGCGCTCCAGCAATTGCGCCCGCCGCCGCAGGCTGGAACTGCCCACCCGTGCGTCCTTCGGCAGGGCATCAGGGTGGAGAAAGGCGTTGCTGACGAAGGCATCCCGGACGTCTTCCCGGGCCATGATGGCGACGATCTCCAGACCATCAGGCTGTTGGGCCGGCACATCCTTCATGGAGTGTACGGCAATATCCACCCGCTGCTGCTGCAGGGCGTCCTCGATTTCCTTGACGAAGAGGCCCTTACCGCCCAGCGCATGCAGGGGTGCGTCCAGAAGCGTATCCCCGCTGGTGGTCATGGCGATGATCTCGACGGTCATTTCCGGGTGCTGCCGCAACAGGGCGGCGCGGACATGCTCTGCCTGCCAGACGGCCAGCGGGCTGGCGCGGGTACCAATGCGAAGGGGGTGCGGCATATCTGGTCGGCGGCTCTAATGATGATCAGGGGATGGAATCAGGTTATTCACCTTAACAGCGCGGTTTTTTCTGTCAAGGGCGAGGCGGCGACACCCTTTGCGAAATGGCGCTCACCACCACCCTTTCGCGCAGCGACAGCGCCATCTTGGGACCCACCACCGCAGCCAGGGAGGCCGGGCCGGGAAAAGGGCCGTGCGCCGCCCGGAAAGCGACAATCGCCGCGGCCCGTTTCTCGCCGATGCCGCGCAAAGCGCGCAACCGGGCACTATCGGCGTGATTGATGTCGACGAGCGCCGGGCCATCTTTAGCCGCTGCGAACGCCACATTTGGCCCCGAAAGCGCGCAAGCAGCCCCTAGCAAAAGCCACCACCGCAACAATCTAATCCTAATCCCGCAACGCCGCGCGGACCTTATCCCCCATCGCCGCCAACACCTCCGTCGGCGTATCTTTGGCGTTGGCAAAATTCAGGTCGGGGATGGCGTTCATGGGAATCAGGTGCACATGGGCATGCGGTACTTCCAACCCCGCCACCATGACCCCGACCCGCTTGCAACCGGTCACCTGCTCCAGCGCCGGTACGACGCGCCGGGCAAAAGGCAGAAGACCGGCCAGCGTTTCGTCATCCAGCGTGAAAATATAATCATGCTCGATCTTGGGGATAACCAGGGTGTGCCCCGGCCGCACCGGGCGAATATCGAGAAAAGCCAGATAACGGTCATCTTCCAGCACTTTCTGCGCCGGAATTTCGCCGTTGATGATGCGGGTGAACAGGGTGCTCATGCGTCCTCCTTGAGAGTGGCCAGAACGGCTTCCGCGGCATCCAGGGTGGCGGCGATCTCGGCGTCGCCGTGGGCCGCCGAGAGGAAACCCGCCTCATAGGCACTGGGGGCGAGATGCACCCCGCGCGCCAGCAGGCCATGGAAAAAGCGGGCGTAGCGTTTACTGTCGGCGGCCATCACCGCATCAAAACCGCGCACCGGCTGCTCCGCGAAGAACCAGCCGAACATGCCCGGCACCTGGTTGATCTGCATCGGCACGCCCGCGGCTTCCGCCCGCTCGGCCAGGCCCTTGCAGAGCGCCACCGTCTGCGCCGCCAGGCGCTCATGGAAACCCGGCACCGTCAGCAGCCGCAGGGTCGTCAGTCCGGCGGCCATGGCCACGGGATTGCCGGACAGCGTCCCCGCCTGATACACCGGCCCGGTGGGTGCCAGGTATTCCATCATTTCCCGCGGACCACCGACGGCCCCCACCGGCAGACCGCCGCCGATGATCTTGCCCAGCGTGGTCAGATCGGGACGCACCCCGTAGAGTGCCTGCGCGCCGCCCACGGCCACCCGGAATCCGCTCATCACTTCGTCAAAAATCAACACGCACTCATATTGATCACATACGGCGCGCAATCCTTCCAGAAAGCCGGGCTCCGGCGGCACGCAACCCATGTTGCCGGCCACCGGCTCGACGATGATGGTCGCGACATCAAAGCCGAAGCGCGACATCATTTCTTCCACCGCGGAGAGATCGTTATACGGCAACACCAGGGTATCCTGACTTACCTCGCGCGGGATCCCCGCGCTCGAAGGCTGGCCGAGGGTCAGCGCCCCGGAACCGGCCTTTACCAGCAGGCTGTCGCTGTGGCCGTGATAATTGCCCTCGAATTTGATGATCTTATCGCGCCCGGTGTAACCACGCGCCAGACGAATGGCGGTCATCACCGCCTCGGTGCCGCTGGAAGTCATGCGCACCGACTTGATGCCCGGCACCAGAGAGCAAACCAGTTCCGCCATTTCCACCTCGATGGCGGTAGGCGCACCGAAGCCAAGACCCTTGTCCACCTGCGCATGCACCGCCGCCAATACTTCCGGGTGGCCGTGGCCGTGGATCATCGGCCCCCAGGAGCCCACATAATCGATGTAGCGCTTGCCTTCCACATCCCAGAAGAAGGGTCCTTCGGCATGGTCGATGAAAATCGGGTCACCGCCCACGCCGCGAAAGGCCCGGACCGGCGAGTTAACCCCTCCCGGAATGCATTGTTGCGCCACACTGAACAGCGCATGTGAAGTCTGCGTCATCATCACTCCTTACGGTCACCAAACAGAGCGGTAAAACGCCTTGCCGCCCCTTCCACGTCGTCCGCACCAAAAATGCCGGAAATCGCCGCCAGGGCATCCGCACCTGCCGCGATCAATACACCCCCATTCGCCTCCGTGATGCCGCCGATGGCAACAATGGGCAGATCAATAACCGCACGCGCCGCCATCAGGACATCCACACTGACCACCGGCGCCTGCGGCTTGCTGGGAGAGGCGAAAAAGGACCCGAAGGCCACATAATCCGCCCCCTGCGCCGCCGCCTCTTGCGCCTGCCGCACCGATCCATAACAGGAAACGCCGATAAGTATGGCGCGTCCCAACTGCACGCGCAACGCTGGCAGCGGCGCGTCTTCCGCGCCCACATGGAGGGCCGGTGCCCCGATGGCCTGCGCCAGTAGAGGATCATCATTGACGACGAAAAGGGCGTTGTACTGCGCGCAAAGTTCCCGCAACGCCCCCGCCTGCCGCCGCCGTCTCGGTGCCTCGGCCACAACGTCGCCCTTGTCCCGATATTGCAGAATACGCGCGCCTCCGCGCAGCGCTGCTTCGGCCTGCGCCAGGAAAACGGGCTCCGGCATCAGACGCGCTTCGGTGATCGCATAGAGTCCGGAAACAAGGGGCTTCTGCCCGGTCATCCTATTCCTCCCGATACCCGCGCGCCCAAAAGAACCGGTCCGGAAAATACTGTCCCTTTCCCAGCGGATGGGCATGGAGCAGGCAGGTATGGGTAAAATCCAGTGCCCGCGACACAGCCTCTTCCATGGCTAAACCGCGCGCCAGACCCGCCGCCAGCGCGGCGGCCAAGGTACACCCCGAACCGTGATAGTGGTGGGGCAGCCGGGGCTGCCGGAAGGTCCGCCGCAATACCTCACCGCGAAACAGCATATTCTCCAGCTCCGGCCCCTCGCCGTGCCCCCCGCTGATCAGTACCCACTCCGCCCCCTGGCGATTGAGCCAGGCACCCGCCGTGGGCAAATCGCTGGCGCCGGACAAGGCCAGCGCCTCAGGCCCATTGGGCGTCATCACCGTCACCTGTGGCAGCAATTGAGCAACCAAGGCTTCGCGTAATCCCGCCCCGGCCAGGGCCGCACCGCCTCCGGCCGCCAGCACCGGATCAAGCACCACGGGAATCCGCGGATAATCCGCCAGCAGCGCGCTCACCGCAGCCACCATGGACGCGCTTCCCAGCATCCCGATCTTGATGACCCGTACGGACATATCGTCGAGCACCGCACGGGCCTGCGCCACGGTATTCTCTGGACTCACCGGCGTATAGGCACGGACGTCCACCGAATCCTGAACGGTCAGCGCCGTCACTGCCGTGCAGCCATGCACGCCCAGGCTGGCCAGGGTCAGCAGGTCGGCCTGGGCGCCCGCGCCCGCACTGGGATCAGAGCCGGCGATACTGAGGACGACGGGCGGCGGCCCCCCTGCCTCCGGGTAACGGAATTCCATCCGGAACGGATCATCGCCCATTTTAGCCTTTCATGGCCATATATCGATGGATTTTTTAATCGCTTCCATTGCCGCCAACGGGTTTTTTATATACTGCAGCATAACTCCCAGATCATCACCAATAACGATTACCGAGCCGTATTTGAATAGCGAACCAAACCACGTTTGCTTGATTTTTATATCTCGAATGGACGGCGCCGGCATGGAAACATTCAGTCGCCGTGACAAACCGTATTTCATTACCAGATTACCATCGTTAACAAGACACTTTGTGGTTAACATCAATGTCGCAATATTTGCCGCATCAATGAATGACAAGACAATCATTACCGCCCCAACCATTACCAAGAACCCGTTACCAAAAACCACAAACGGAACACTGACAAAGAATATTAGCAGTGAACCTAACAAAGCAGATGGCGCCACGTTCACATCGTTCAATACCACGGCTGAAGTATTTTTCAAGCCATTCTGCTGCCCAGGCATACGCTATTCCCTCAACCCGTCTCATGGTTTTCCAAAGTAAAATAGAGCAGAGATTAATTACAAACAGTAGGAGGTCGTCCTCACCTTTTTGGATATTTCGTTGTCGTTTTTGTACACGCCATGGTGGCGCCATCATTAGTAACATGATCAGTATCGCATGGTACAACGATGGCGCACCTTAAGCCTTACCGTGTCAGCAGCCCCTCCTCATGATCCCATCACCCCGGAACGGGGGGGGGGGCGCTGACCTTCCGATCATTCCTTCACGCCTTGGATATCAACGGGCTTCCCTTGCGACAAGGATGTCAAGTAACTAACGAGCGCCACCATCTTTGGACCACTGGAGGATAACGGCATCCCGCCGAGGCCATTTGCTATACAGGAGTTGATCTGCATCTCCAGCGTGATTACCTTCCCAGCGCGTTTATTATATTTAGGGAAGGTAGCCGCGGCACCAAGAAGGCTTGGAATCTTTTTACCATTTGGGAGCATACCCTCTACGCGTCCGGCACCACGGTGACACGTCATACAGCTATTACCCTTAGTTCCCAGGGACGCCGCGGCGAACAACTGGCCCCCTTCATGAATAGCTGCTTGCATTGGCTGTTCAGCCGCCAAAGCGGGGGCTGTGAAAGCCAGTGCGCATACAGCCATCGCTACCGCAATACATGATGTCTTTCGTAAAGTCATAATATTACGCGGAGTCCCTGGCGCCTGCGCCAAGGCTGGGTAGCTCGCAAGTATTGCAAAATACCTGCCCTCCCCCGCACCTCCTTCTTTCTAGAGCTACCTTTCGGTTATAACGGCTTCCGGCGCCTTTCAGGTGGTGGCGCTGCACCTTGCTTCCACCCTCCAAACCCCACCGGTCCAAGTGTAGCTCCGCACCTCACTAATATCCACTCCGCATGGTTCGTACGCCATCGCCTATATGATTGGTACACATGGAATACTCCCCTCTCAACAGAGAGGGGAAGCCACACAATATAAGTTTTTATGCCGACTTGAGAATAAATGCCATACAGTACCCCTCAGGCACCACCGATCCAGCCACGACCTTGCAGCAGTGCGGCGCGATAAAATTCGCGCAAACAGAGCATTGCTCCTTGCCCTTGGGATGTGGCTGATATTGCAGGGAAGCCTTCGGTGTGATTCCTGGACACTTTCCAGCCGCATGCGCCGCGCCGATGGGATTTACCCCGACCACTGCCCCGGCAGCCACTACACCGGCCGTTATGGCGATGCCTTTTAAGACATCGCGCCGACTCGGGTTCTGGGGTTTTTCGGTTCCATTTTGTTCCTTGCTCATGATATTACTCCTTATATATTGACAAAAATTAAGATGTAACAGATCCAAATAACGGTTATTTATTTCACGTCTCTCCAGTACTCCTTTTTGAGGAAATAAGCAAATATAATAAACAGCGCAAGCAAGCCGAGCACCCAAGGCCCCGCGTCGTGCCGTTGTACAACAGACGGATCAGATACAAACCTTAAAAAGGCGACGATGTCAGAAACCTGCTCCTTGAATTGCTGAGGAGACTCGTCACCCGCACGAAGCACCTTCCCTTGTTCATTCACGAACCCACTATGCAGTGCAAGCACATCTGGCATTGCCACATTGGGAAATACATGATTATTCCAGCCGGATGGGCGCTGGGGATCAAGGTAGAACGAGAGCAGATAGGTATATACCCAGTTCTGACTCTTATAGCGAACTATTTGACTCAAGTCCGGCGGGGGAAGGCCAAACCATTTGTGCGCCATGTCGGTTGGCATCGCTGACACCATGTTCCCTTTATAGTTGGAACCGGTCGGCAACATGATGTACTTATGCACATCCGCCTTGGACATTCCCAGGTCATTCGTCAGAAACTCGTAACGCATAAATTTAATGGAATGACAAGCCATACAGTCGGTTGCGAACAACTTCGCCCCTGCAATTATAGTCTTTGCGTTGTAGGTATAATGCGGTGCCATCATCTTGGGCCCGTTATCTGCAAATGCTCCAGGCGCACTGGCAAGCAGCCCCAAGGCCATGCCTGCCCACACAACATATTTTTTCATAACGCCTCCTCTCTGCGCAATATCAGTGGGCACGGAAACGGACTCGCGCGGGTGGCGTCCGGGTCGGCTCAAACTTGCTCACGAATGGCAGTAAAATGAAGAATGCCACATATATAACCGCCCCCACTCGCTCCAGGATAAAATATTTAGGCAACGGCGGTTGCTCTCCAAGATAGGCAAGCATGAGGAAGTTGGCAAAAAAGATAATGAGCATAATACGAGTAATCGGGCGATACCGCGTCGATATCACCGGATTTCTATCCAGCCATGGGAGTATGAACGGGAACACTACGGCTACCACCATCAATATAATGCCACCATTCTTATTCGGTATAGCCCGCAACATGGCGTAAAATGGCGACAAATACCATGGCGGGGTAACATCAGGCAGGCTTTTCAATGGGTTCGCCGGCGTGGACATGGTGCGCTCCAGAAAAATATGATGCACCGTCGGCGCATAGAAAATAATCGCCGCAAAAATGAATAGCCATACACCGAATCCAAAGAGATCTTTCACGGAATAGTAGGGGTGAAAGGGAATGGCATCTACCGGATGTCCGTCTGGCCCTTTATTGGCCTTTATCTCAAGGCCATCCGGATTGTTAGAACCAACTTTGTGTAGATACAGAATATGGAACACGATCAATCCGACAATGACCATAAACACCACCGTCACATGCAGTGCCATGAAGCGATCCAGGGTGTCTCCGCTCATGCCGGAGCCACCGCGCACCAATGTGGTGACCCACTCCCCGATGAATGGAATAGACTTGAACAATGAGGTAATTACCGTTCCAGCCCAATATGACAGGTTTGAATAAGGCAATATATATCCAAAAAATGCCTCCGCCATAAAAGCCAGATAGATCGTATAGCCGATGACCCATACGAGTTCTCGCGGTGCACGGTAGGAGCCGTAAAGCATGCCTCTTGCCATATGTATATACAGAAGCACAAATATCAGGGAGACGCCATCGACATGCATATACTGCATAAGCCAACCATAATGCACGTCGTACATGATTCCGTATACGGAGTCATAGGCATCACGAACAGATGGTATGTAGTGTGCCAGAACCAAAAATCCTGACAGGAACTGCAGCACCACCATCAGTAAGAGCAGGGACCCGGCGTAATAAAAGATGTTGAAATTTTTTGGCGCGTAGTATTCAGCCATGTGCTCCCGCCACATCTCCGGCAATGGCGAACGTTTGACAAACCAGGTTTTGAAACTCATCTCAGCCTCCTTTATCGGCTACCACACTCAGCACAAATGCGCGAGCGGATACATGTTGGTTACAACGACGCTTTTCTTTTCCACATCGATGTCATATTCAGGGACTGCCATATTGTGAGGAGCGGGTGACCCTTTGATTACGCGGGCGGAAAGATCGTACATGGATCCATGGCAAGGACAATGAAATCCGCCGAGCCACCACGGCGCGACACTGGCTTTTTTGGGCCGGTAATGCGGTATGCAGCACAGGTGGTTGCATATCTTTATGCCGACATACCATTCCGCCACCCGTGACCTATACTTGTTTTTGCAATAGGGGGGTTGCTGCGGAATATTACAGTGGGGATCCTTCAATATGCCCTTCTGCTCCGCCTCATCCAGCGAGGCCAGCATTTCCGGGGTTCTGTTTACCACAATAACGGGCTTCTCCTGCCACAATGCCACCATTTGCATGCCCGGTTCTATGGGGCTCAGATCAATGGTCGTAGTGGCTAATGCGGCGGCGGCGGCGGTTGGATCCAGCGACTTGACCATGGGAACCGCGATAGTGCCCGCCACCGCGACACCAGATACCGTCACCAGCGCGGTAAGAAAGCGACGGCGTGTTATATTTGGAGCTTGTTTGTTGTCTTGCGCTTCGTCTGACATGATATTGGTCCTATGTGCTATTTGGTGGATTCTATTGAGATCGCCAGATCCCTTGCAGTTCTGTCATCCAAGTCGGGATTGATAAAATCTTGGGCATAAAACAACTCTCCGTTATGACTCAACACGTCACAATCCATTAATCTCGTATAGATACTGGTGATTGCTTCGGGAGGCGCATATCGCTTCATCGGCATGCCGGGATGCGTCATCAGGCGAAGCCCTGTTCTACAGGGTCCGGGATCTACGATATTCACCCGAATATTCGTTTTGGCATACTCTATCGCCCACATGCGCGCCATATGCAAAATGGCGGCCTTGCTCACCCCGTAGGCGCCCCAATAGCCTTTGGGCTTTACGCCAGACTCATCCGTTGTGAAAATGATGGAGGCGTACGCGGCCTCTTTCAATAATGGAAGGCACTGCTGCGTCACGAGAATGGGAGACTTTACGTTGACCTGAAATACATGATCCCATAGGGCCCCTTCATAGTTCTCCAGTGGAGTTAACATCCCGAGCTCTGCCGCATTATGCACTATGCCGTGCAGCTGTTTAAATTCGCTGGAAATAGCCGCGCCTATGGTTTTAAATGCATCGGCTGTCGGATCGGCGAGATCCACCACGAGAATAGCCGGCTCCGGGTACCCATAGTCGGTGATTTCATCGTAAACCCCCTCCAGATTACGCTTCGTTTTCCCCAACAAAACCACCGTGGCGCCCTGCCTGGCATACTCAATGGAGACTGCCTTACCAATGCCATCTCCCGCACCGGTTACGAGTATGGTTTTCCCTTCCAGAGTACCGTCACCCTTCGCTTTGGTGTATTCATTTTCAGTCATGGCGCTCACCGAGACCTTATATAGGCGGCCAGCGCGACGATTTGTTTTTGATCCAACCTGGTGGCTATATACTGCATAATGCCTTTATGCGTGGCGACCCGCTGTCCGGACTTGAAATAGGTTAGTTGATTGATCACATAAGTGCGCTTTTGTCCTGCCAACATCGGGAAGAAGGGAGGCAAACCTGCCAGCGTTGTACCATGACATGCCATGCACGCCGGCATTTGCATCTTGGGCAACCCCCCGAAGTACAGCTTTTTCCCCTCGGCGACGAGCTTGGGATCATAGACATGTCCTGACGCGGGCTTCTGGGAAGAAAAGTATTCGGCAACCTGTTGCGTCTGCGCGGCAGTCAACGGGGCCACCATGGCCCACATAATGGGAGATTGTGGATCCGCTCGTGTATGCGCCTTGAAATGGTCTAATTCGCGCAACATGTAGGTTTTCCATTGCCCTGCCAAATTGGGGAACATACCGCCATCTGGCGAAATACCCTGCAGGCCATGACAGGCCATACAAGAGCTCTGCACCACTGTGGGAACACCGCCTGAAGTAACCGACGAAGTGGCAGCGGTGGGAGAGCTCACTGAGGCCGTTTTAGCAATAGTGGATCCATAGGCTACCGACGTCACGGCCATAGCTATCGTTAGCACGGAAATAGCTGGTAAAAACGGTTTTTTTTGTAGCATATGTGGCACCTTAGTTGATCGGGCCAGCAACCACCAAGCTCCTATTGCAGGCTCTCGATAGTTATTAGCCGGTTATGAATAAAACCCCATGTTAATACGCCAGCGTGATCATATTGTATGAATATTGTCTGCCTATGTATCATTCAGATTTCTAGCGAATACATACATCCGTTTTATCGATTACAAAATTAATACCAGAACTTCTTTTAAGACCGTGGTTGCGCACCGCATCCACCAACCATGATGAAGTTGCAACCGTATTCAAATCCCGTCACCTCTCCATGCAAAAACGCGAACACTTTCATCTATGCGTCGATCCCAGCGGAGGCCAGATTGCCCACACCGAGACAGGGCAAGCTTTATGCCAGATCCATAGATGTTTTGGCATAAAGTAACATTATGATTAGCTGATGTATTTTGGCAAAAAATAGTGCTGTGCCCAGCGAAGACTGCCATTTTTGGCATGACCATTCCGTCATACTGCCATCACTGGCATACGGTTCTCTGTGCTTGTCCACACCGCTTCGCATAGCAGCGTCGCCACAAGGTCGCGAACGCTTCTAATTTGTTGACCAAAGGGTAGCTGTCCGGCGCCGCGAAAAAACAGCCCATGCTGCACATCACCGCGTTGTGCGGCAGCCAACTGGGCCTCAATGCAGAATTGCCCGGAGGACGAATTACCATCCTTGAACCCGCAATGTACCAAGCACTCCGTCTGACTTGGGCACAGCGAATGGTCTTGACTCGCGCAAGCACGCAGATTTTCCTCGCGTCCCAAGTAACGGCGCAACCAGGGAGTAAGCACTGCACGCGCGGGCAGACCTGCCGAGCTCATAAATGTCACGAGGTCTTTAGGCGTCGCATCGGCCAGGACACGCTTAAAATTGATGTGCGCATCGCCCTCGGTGCTTACAGCGAACGGGGTGCCCAACTGGGCCCCGCTCCCGCCGAGGGAAAATATCTCGCGCATTTCCTGAACCGAAGAGATTCCTCCAGCGGCGACGAGCGGGATCTGGTCGGCTTTCAGACCCAATTCTGCAAAGAGTTTGCGGATCGCGGGCAGGACATTTGCAAAACCATACTTGGGATTTGAAACATCCTCCAATCTGGTAGCTCCCAAGTGCCCGCCAGCGAATTGGGGATTCTCGATAACGATCGCGTCTGGAAGACGTTTCTGGCGCATCCAACGGCGCAGAACCAGCTGAACGCCGCGACCTTCGGAAAGAATCGGGATCAGCGCGACCTTGGGGAACTCCGCTGCCAGCGTTGGCAAATCCATGGGCAGGCCAGCGCCCACGACCACCGCGTTAACCCCGCTCTTGATAGCTTGAAGCACATGCTCCCGATAACCAGAAATGGCATGCATGACATTAACGGCGATAAAGCCCTCTTTTCCTGCGATCCGGCGCGCTTCCCGGATCTCGCGATCCAACGCGATCAGGTTTGCCTTGGCCGAAGCTGCTGGATCTCTCAGGCGCCGCAAGGGTCGCATCAGATCCTCGTGTAAACGTCGTAGCTCCACGCTTGCGATGGTTCCAACAGCCCCCTCCGCCGCCACAGCCCCGGCTAAGCTATGTGCTGAAACACCAATGCCCATACCGCCCTGTATCACAGGGAGCAGGGACCGTCCTTTGATCTTTAGGTATGGCAAATCCATGTCAACCACCTCATTCGCTATCTAACCAATATATTTGGTACATAGGCGCGCAACCGAGCAACCAGATCACCATCTATTGTGGTGGGACTGGCAATCAACTCCAAATCTGCACATCCTGCCTTGTTAAAGCGTTGCAACACCCACCGAGATACACCAATCATTCGCAGTTCCTGAGCCATAAGAACAAGATCCGCGCCACTTAAAATAGTATTATGTATCGTTGTTCTGATCTCGCATGAAACATTTCTGGACAGCATCCGTTCGAGAGATTCTTTTACCTTGCCACCGCTTCCTGGTATGCGGGTGATATCGGGATAACGCGCAAATGGCGCCTTGACATCAAACCCAACCCAATCCAGATGGGGGAGCAGATTTGCAAAGTTGTGTGGATACAATCCCGACGTGTGCAGAGCGACATTGAATCCCAATGCCTTTACTTGCTTAATTGCCAATAGCAACGATTTATGGACCGTTGGTTCGCCGCCACAAAAAGTTACCGCATCCAGTAATCCCTTGCGGGTAGTCAGCCACCCCATGATGGTAGACCATGACATAACCGACGATCCCTGCCCCGGCTGCAGGCTTGTATTATGGCAATAACGACAGCGACATGGACAACCTTGAGTATATATTACAGCACATAAATACCCCGGGTAATCTACCGTACTAAACTGGGAGAGACCAGCAACCGTCGGCAATGACATTGATTTATTGTCAATTATAATGAGTCGATGGAGCGCCGCCCCCATCAAAACGCTTGGTCTCGATGAAATATTTACGTTCCAAATGCTCTCCCTGCTTACCGATATTAAACGACGAGGTCGGGCGATGATATCCCATAACCCTTGTCCAAACCTCACAGGGTTGCCTTTCGCTATCACTCAATTCAACTTCTATTAATCTTTCGTTGGATATCTCAGGATACATAATATTCTCCTTTTTAGGTTACGCAGAACGCCGCCGCTTTTCTGTGATGCGTTCCTGATCACAGATGGGACAAAATGGATGCTCACCCGCCAGGTATCCATGCACCGGACAGATGGAAAAAATAGGGGTAACTGTAATGTACGGCAACCGAAATCGCTCCAGCGCGCGCCGCACCAGACGCTTGCAGCTTTCCGCACTAGCGAGACGTTCGCCCATATACAGGTGAAGAACGGTCCCCCCCGTGTATTTGGCTTGCAAAGCCTCCTGTCGTTCCAATGCCTCAAACGGATCGTCCGTAAATCCAACCGGCAGTTGCGAAGAATTCGTGTAATAGGGTTTATCCGCCGTCCCGGCCTGTAAGATATCGGAAAACCGCTTGCGATCTTCTTTGGCGAAACGATAGGTAGTCCCCTCCGCAGGTGTGGCCTCCAGATTGTACATATGACCTGTTTCCTCCTGAAAGGCGACCATGCGATTCCTGATATACTCTAAAAATTCCAAGGCGAACGCATGACCCCAGGTCGTTGTGATATCCTCCCGATCCTCCGTAAGGTTGCGGATCATTTCATTGACCCCATTAATCCCAATGGTAGAAAAATGATTGCGCAGCGTGCCCAAATAACGTTTGGAGTAGGGAAACAATCCCGTGTCCATATGGCGCTGGATGATCTTACGTTTGATCTCCAGACTGCTTTTCGCCAACGCCAACAGATCATCGATGCGCTGGTAGAGACCATTGCCATCGTTTTTATGGAGGTAACCCAATCTGGCGCAATTAATCGTCACCACGCCAATGGAACCCGTCTGCTCCGCTGAGCCGAAAAGCCCATTACCGCGTTTGAGCAATTCACGCAGGTCGAGTTGGAGCCGACAGCACATAGAGCGCACCATATTGGGCTGGAGTTCAGAATTGATGAAATTCTGAAAGTAGGGCAGACCGTACTTTGCCGTCATGGCAAACAGTCTTTCGGCGTTTTCAGAATCCCACGAAAAATCAGCGGTTATGTTGTAGGTTGGGATGGGGAAGGTGAAAACGCGACCCTTGGCATCCCCTTCGCTCATCACCTCGATATAGGCGCGGTTGATCAAATCCATCTCCACCTGCAAGTCGCCATAGTGAAACGGCATCTCCTTTCCACCGATGACCGGAACCTGTTCCCGAAGATCTTCAGGACAGACCCAATCGAACGTTACGTTGGTAAAGGGGGTCTGGCTTCCCCAGCGGGAAGGCACGTTCAGGTTATAAATAAACTCTTGAATATTCTGGCGTACCGCGTCATAGGAAAGCCCATCCTTGCGGACAAACGGTGCCAGATAGGTATCAAATGAACTAAAAGCCTGCGCACCTGCCCATTCATTCTGCAAGGTGCCCAGAAAGTTTACCATTTGCCCCACCGCACTGGACAAATGACGGGGAGGTGCCGCTTCCACCTTCCCTGGCACGCCGTTAAAACCCTCATGCA
This sequence comes from Acidithiobacillus ferriphilus, assembly GCF_018854775.1. Lineage (GTDB taxonomy): Bacteria > Pseudomonadota > Gammaproteobacteria > Acidithiobacillales > Acidithiobacillaceae > Acidithiobacillus > Acidithiobacillus ferriphilus. The sequence continues at coordinate 36,868 of NZ_JAAZTY010000028.1, forward strand.
ACAAGGTTCGCAGCGACCACCCGGCACAATAACCGGCCAGCATATCGAGATCATGGATATGAATGTCCGCCTCACGGTGAGCGGCACCAATTTCATCCGGATAGACATGACTCAGCCAGTAATTGGCGGTTACCTTCCCCGCGACGTTCAGAATCAGGCCACCCAACGAATAACCTTGATTGGCATTCGCGTTGATTCGCCAATCCTCCCGATCCAGGTACTCATTTACCGAGGAAACGGCATTCACCGCGGTCAGACGATCCCGGCGCAAGCGTTGATGCTGTTCACGGTAAGCGATATAGGCGCGGGCCGTGCGGTAAAAGCCTTCATCCATCAATGTTAATTCGACATGATCTTGAATCAGCTCAATCGTGGGGTCACGGTCGATAACGAGGGGCTGCAACTTGTTCAAAACCACTTCCGTAATTCGCCCAGCGACACTGGCATCAAATTCACCCGCCGCACGTCCCGCCCTGGTGATGGCTGCGCAAATTCGATCTGGATCGAAAGGTGTTCTTGTACCGTTTCGCTTAATTACCAACGGTCCCACGCCGGCGGCTGTAAACCAGTCTGTATTGCGCATTAGGATACCCCCGCATGTGGTGAAAAACTCCATCCAGCAAAGACGGTTAGCCTGCACATGTAAATATAACAGCATGTGTATATATTTTTAGTATCTTCCACCAGATATTGCGCCTTTGTCAATGCCTGTATCCGTCGCTGCCAGCGCTCATCCGGCAGGGGATTTTCTGGAACAAGGATCCTGAACAGCCTGTGGATAACTTTGTGGATATTTTATTGGCCAAGGCGTTCCGTCATGCCCGTGGAGTACCAACGCCGAACGGAACACTTCACGTAACAAAAAATATTTATATAATACAATAAATTAAACAATCTACTGAAACATGATTCAGAACAAGTTCACGTAACTGCCGTTTAATCTTTTTGTGGAAAACTTTATCAAGCCGGGCAGGATCTTGGCTGTCAGCGCGGTTAAGATTCGTCCAGGTCCATGCCTGTTTTGTGCGTTTTTCCTACCGCCGGAGCAGCGCCCCGGTCATGGCTCGCCGCATCTTTGCCGCCACCTGGTCCGCCGACAACCGTCTCGCCGTCGGCTAGCGCATGGTGCCGCGCCCAAAATTCGTTTCATTAATAGAAAAATCGTATTCGTATAAATCATCATAAAAATCATACAGAAAATATCTAATAAATTATATTACATAATAATTTTAAATAAATAAATATAATTAAAATATCATATAAACAATATGTTGAAAAATATATGGCAAGTTTACGGCTTGATAATGCCGCTATTTCATCAGAAAATTCGTCTCCGCCGAAAAATCGCCCATGCGGAGGATATGCTGGCATGCACCGCCACTCTTGGATATACTCCATCGACGGAGAATTATGATGAAATGCCCTTCCCGTTGCGGGGAGTGAGCCCACTCCGCTACCGCATGGCACAGAATATGGTAGCGACAGAGGGCACGGCACTGTTCACCTTTAGACCCTCTGACCAGGTTACGCATGAGTAGTCATCCAGCGCCATCCGCGCTGCGCAACGGCGATGCCTTATGGGCGGCGCTGTGTGTGCAGTTGCAAGAACAAACCACCGCCCAGCAGTTCAATACCTGGCTGCGCCCCCTTCGTGGCGAGTTGCATGGTAACGAGCTGCACCTTTTCGCACCCAATACCTTCGTCATGGAATGGGTGCGGGAAAGGCTGATAGATCTACTGGAAACGGTACTCGGCGAGCTTGCACCCGGAATGATGCTTCGCCTGGAACTCAGCACCGACGGCGCGGCGGCCCTAGCCCCGGCGGCGGCTACTCCAGTCACTACTGCGATCACCGATCCTCGCAATGGCAACCGGCTCAACCCGGGCTTTTCCTTCAAGTCCTACGTCGCAGGCAAATCCAATCAGTTGGCCGTGGCAGCGGCCCTGCAGGTCGCCAAAAATCCGGGGAAATCCTACAACCCTCTGTATATCTATGGCGGCGTTGGGCTGGGCAAAACGCATCTCATGCAAGCGGTAGGAAATGCCATTCTCCAACGCGATGCCGATGCCAAGGTGCTCTACGTTACTTCCGAAGGCTTCATCATGGACATGGTGCGTTCTCTGCAACACAACACCATCAATGATTTCAAGCAGCGCTACCGCAAGCTGGATGCCCTGCTCATCGACGACATCCAGTTTTTTGCGGGCAAGGATCGTACCCAGGAAGAGTTTTTCCACACCTTCAATGCCCTTTTTGACGGCGGTCGGCAGATTATTATCACCTGCGACCGCTACCCAAAAGAGGTGGATCGCCTGGAAGAGCGACTGCAATCACGCTTCGGCTGGGGGCTGACGGTCGCCATCCAACCCCATGACCTCGAAACCCGCATGGCCATTGTCCTCTGCAAAGCGGAAGAAAGCGGCATTGATCTGCCTGAAGAAGTGGCCTTTTTCATCGCCGAGAAAATCCGCTCCCATGTCCGCGAACTGGAAGGGGCGCTGCGTCGGATCATCGCCCATGTCAACTTCACCCACAAGCCTTATAACCTGGATACCGCCCGGGAGGCCCTGCGTGACCTGATCGACGTGCAGAAGCGCATGGTCAGCCTCGACAACATCCAGAAAGTCGTGGCCGAGTATTTTCATATTCGCGGCTCCGACATGCAGTCCAAACGACGCAGTCGCAACATCGCCCGACCGCGCCAGATGGCCATGTGCCTGACCAAGGAACTTACCAACCATAGCCTGCCGGAAATCGGCGAGGCCTTCGGCGGACGCGATCATACCACCGTCCTCCACGCCTGCCGCCAGATCGACAAATTACGTCAGGAAGACACCCAGATGGATGAAGATTACCGCAATCTGCTACGGATTCTTGGCGCATGATCCAGCACGCGCACAAACTGTGGATAAGGCCCTGTATAACTTATGTGCCAACTCTGTATGAAAAAGAGGGCCCTTTTTTATCCCCAAGCATACCGGCTTATCCACAACTTTCCGACAACTTGCCAAAGCCCATTCGTCTATCAAAAGTAATGGGTTATAACACCTTTCCACAAGCTAGCTGGCCATTAATAATAACAGTAGTTAAAAGGAAAAATATAAATTTTATATATAAAGCGGCCCGATCAGCCCCCTTTCAGACCTGGCACTCAAGGAGCAAACCCTGATGAAAATCACCATAGATCGCGAAGATCTCCTGCCTATTCTGGCGAATATGGCAAATATTGCCGACCGGCGACCGGTACAGCCTATTCTTGCCCATGTCCTCATCGAAGCCGCAGGGCAACATTGCCGATTCGTCGCCACGGACCTGGAAGTGCAGCTTTCCGCCGACCTGGATCATCCGGTAAATGCTCCAGGCACCTGTGCTGTACCGGCCCGCAAGCTCTATGACATCTGCCGCGCTTTACCCGAACACACACCCATAGAATTTCACAAGGACGGGGAAAAGCTGCTCCTGAAAGCCGCTAAAAGTCGTTTCACCCTGCATGTGTTGCCCGCCGATCAATTTCCCTATCTCAGTACTCACAGCAGTCGTTGTCAGGGTAACTGCAATGCCAAAGCCTTTCGCGAAGCGCTTGCCGTCACCGCCAACACCATGGCACAGAATGATGCGCGGCTTTTTCTGAACGGCGTCCTCATCGAGGTCGAAGGCCAGGAACTGCGTCTCGTAGCCACGGACGGTCATCGCCTGGCCATGATGACCCTGCCTTTTGCCAACAGTCTGGAAAGCGGAAGCTACCAGGCCATTCTGCCGCGCAAAGCCGTTCTCGAACTGCTGCGGATTCTCGATGATGGTGATATCGCATTGGAAATGTCGGACACCGGTTTCCTACTCAACGATGGCATGCAACAATTCGCCTGCAAACTCATCGACGCCAAATATCCCGATTACCGGCGGGTGATTCCTCAAGGACATCCTCGCTTCGCCATACTTAATCGCCAGACCTTCAAAAGCGCCTTGCAACAAAGCGATGTCCTGGTGAGCGACCGTAATCCGACCACCCATCTACACCTCAGCAACAACCAGATGACCCTGCGCAGTTGCAATGAGGAACAGGAGGAAGGCGAGATCCAAATCCCCGTCGAGTACCAGAATGATACTC
>NZ_JAAZTY010000029.1 GCF_018854775.1 Acidithiobacillus ferriphilus
TGGGTGGAATGGCTACGGTGCACCCGCCGCTTGGTCAGCTTTTTATATATGTACTGGCGCTGGTGGCCGTGGCGGTGCTGGCCGACAGCCTGGTCATCAGCCTGGAACGCGGCAATCGTCTGGCACTGCAAAGGGATGCAGAGGTCGTCAATCTCAACGCCTTGAACCGGGAAATTGTACAGCATATGGATGTGGGTGTTTTCGTGCTGGATCGGCAAAACCGCGTTATTCTCAGTAATCCCATTGCGCGGACGCTTTCGGGATACCGGCTATGGACTTCCGCACCTGTCGACCTCGATCTGGTGCAGCCGCGGCTGGCCACCGCGTTGCAACAACCAGCACAGGGTGACAGCGAGATGATGATCACCTTGGGCGGACGTGATCCAACCCTGCAGGATAGTGCACAGACCCTGCTGGTACGTAACATCGCTCTGCCCCGGAGTCCCTATCGTCTATTGCTGTTCCGTGACGCCTCAGCCTTGCGTGCCCGCGAACGGGAGGCCCAACTGGCGGCGCTGGGTCGTCTGGCGGCTAATATTGCCCATGAAATTCGTAACCCGCTCAGCGTGATTCGCCACGCCGGTAACTTGCTTGGTGAGCGCGTGGAAACCCCCGACTCGCGGCATCTTTTTGAGATACTGGAACGAGAGACGGTGCGCATCAATGCCATCGTCGAATCGGTACTGGAGATGGCCCGCCCCAGCCCGGCGCATTCCGAGCCCATCCCGTTGGCAAATTGGTTGCCGGTGCTCATCGCCGAGTTGCAGGCCGATCCGTTACTTGCATCTATGACGATCGTTATCTGGGAAATTTCCGCGCAGCTCCGGGTTTATGCCGATCCTGCACAGCTCCGCCAGGTATTCTGGAATCTGCTGCATAACAGTGCGCAGTATGGGGTGGCAGAAGATGCGACGGTGCGGGTGGAAATCGAGACGGTGCGTACGGACAAGGAAACTGTCATGGTGACATTGCGGGATTTTGGATCGGGCTTACAGCCGGAGGTGATGGAACGCATTTTTGAACCGTTTTTTACGACCAATTCACAGGGTACCGGGCTGGGCTTGTCTATGGTGCGCGAACTATTGCGCATCAATGGCGGTCACATTGATTGTGAAAATCATCCACAGGGAGGTGTGCTATTCCGGATTTTTCTCCCCTGCTGGTGTCTGGAGGGGGAGGAATGATGGCCGATTTTTCCGTATTGCCACCTGCCCTGATCGTGGATGATGAGCCGAATATCGTTGAATTGCTGGGCATTACGTTGCAAGGTATGGGAATCGCTGTCACCGGTGCCTATTCCCTCGCAGAGGCCTTCGCCCGCCTCGCCGAAGGTGCCCCCTCTTTATGCTTGAGCGATCTGCGTTTGCCGGATGGTTCGGGTATCGATCTGGTACGTCGTCTACACGCGTTGCATCCGCGAGTACCGGTCGCCGTGATTACGGCCTACTCTTCCGCCGATGGAGCCGTCGAGGCGATGCAGGCAGGGGCCTTTGATTACATGGCTAAGCCCATCGAACTTACGCGTCTGCGGCGACTGATATCGCAAGCCGTTGATCTCGCTCGCCTGTCACCGATGGGTTCGGACGGTACGCAAAGGTTGGTGGGCGATTCCCCGGTCATGCGGCGCTTGCGCGACGATATCCGCCGTGTCGCGCGAAGTAACGCGCCGGTACATATTACCGGTGAGTCTGGTACGGGTAAGGAGTTGGCAGCGCGTGCGATACACGCCTCGGGGGTCCGTCACGACAAGCCTTTCGTGGCCGTCAACTGCGGCGCCATTCCCGATGGACTGGTAGAAAGCGAGCTCTTTGGTGCCGAAAAGGGGGCTTACTCCGGTGCTGTACAGCGCCGCGAGGGGCTCTTTGTGGCGGCCAATGGCGGTACCATTTTCCTGGATGAGGTCGGTGAGCTACCGATGATGGTGCAGGTTAAGCTCCTGCGCGCCATTCAGGAGCGCAGCATTCGTCCATTGGGCGCATCGCGGGAAATTCCCCTGGATCTGCGTTTCATCTCCGCAACCCACCGTGATTTGCAAGAGATGGTTGTTGCCGGTAGCTTTCGTCGGGATCTCCTGTATCGATTGGATGTCGTGCGACTCCATATGCCTCCCTTGCGTGAGCATCCGGAGGACATTCCTCAGTTGGCAGAGGTGATTCTGCAGCGTATCGGGGGCGCGCAGCCTGGTGTGCCGACGCGGCTGTCTGCGGAGACTCTTGCGCGACTGGGTGGTTACGCCTTCCCCGGCAATGTCCGCGAACTGGAAAATTTGCTGGAGCGCCGTATCGCTTTACAGCGGGACGATATTCTACCTGAAGAAGAACTTACGTCCTCTGGCCGCGTGGCGCCAGAAAACGGTGTGCTTGCCGCTGTATCGGCAAGCGCTGCCGCGGCTGGTTTAGACACGGCCGAAGCAGCATTACTGCGCCAGATGCTGGGGCAGGCCGGGGGAGACCGACATCATGCCGCAGATCTGCTGGGTGTCAGTGTGCAGTCTCTGGAACTGAGACTCAGCAGATTGTCTCTGGAAGAAATCGCATGACACAGGGTGCAATGAGTGTGGCCTATCTCTTAATCGCTCTGCTCGGTCTGCTCATCGGCAGTTTCCTGAATGTGGTGGTACATCGGGTGCCTCGCCACGAATCCATCATTCATCCCGCGTCGCACTGCCCGCACTGCGGCCATCTGCTGCGGCCCTGGGAAAATATCCCGGTCCTGAGCTGGATCTTGTTGCGTGGCCGCTGCCATGATTGTGGCCGCTCCGTTGCCTGGCGGTATCCGGCGCTGGAACTCCTGACCGGCCTGCTCAGTCTGGTGGTCGCCGGGCAACTGGGCCTCACCTGGCAGCTGATCCCGGCTTTGGTGTTCACCTGGATACTGTTGGCGCTGACCATGATTGATCTGGAGACGCAGCTGTTGCCTGATCGCATTACCAAACCGGGATTGCTGATTGGGTTACTGCTGAATGGATCGGCACTTTTATGGCCGGGGATAGGGCTGGTAACGCCCCTGGATGCGTTGCTCGGTGTCTTTATTGGCTATGGCAGCCTGTGGCTGCTGGCCACGATATATTATCGGGCGACCGGACGGCACGGAATGGGCGGCGGCGACCTGAAATTGCTCGGTATGATCGGTGCTTGGCTGGGCTGGCAGGCGGTCTTTTTGACCTTGTTTATTGCGGCGCTGAGTGGTGGGTTGGTCGCTCTGGGCTTTCTGCTGCGCGGCAAGGGCCGGGACTATGCCATGCCCTTTGGTCCTTATCTGGCACTGGGGGGCTGGCTCTTGCTGTTGTGGCCACAAGCCATCCTCTCCGGCTATCTACACTTGCTGGGTTCCTGAATGGCACTGCGGATTGGCCTGACAGGAGGGGTGGCCTGCGGTAAAAGCACGGTCGCCGAGATGTTCAAGGCGGTGGGCGCCCAGGTGCTGGATGCTGATGCCATCGCCCGCGAGCTGGTGGTGCCGGGCAGTCCGGCCCTGCAAGCCATTATCGCCCATTTTGGCCCGACTTTTCTAGACGAGGATGGTGGCCTCGATCGCGCCGCATTGCGTGCACGGATTTTTAGTGACCCGGCGGCGAAAGTTTGGCTGGAAGCCCTTCTCCATCCACTTATTCGTGCATCCTTTATAGCTGCCAGCGATGCACTGAGTCGACGACATCCGCAAACTCTGCTGGTTTGGGTAGTGCCGTTGCTGGTCGAAAATGGTTATCGCCCATTGCTGGATCAAATCCTGGTCGTCGATTGTCCACGATCCCAGCAAATGAGACGCCTGCGTGCTCGTCCCGGCTGGACAGAGGACCAAATTTCTGCGGTTTTGGCGGCGCAATGTGATCGTGCTACGCGTAACGCCGCCGCCGACTGGATTATTTCCAATGAAGGGTCGCTGGCTGAGTTGCAAACTCAGGTTGCCCTCTATCTTCGTCATTTGCGGGGAACCTAACGATTTGCTTAAGGAAAGCACCTGTGGCAACCTGTGGGGCACTGCCCGGAAGTGGGGCGCTGTTTCGTGGCACCGTGGTTTCGTGCAGCGGCGGTGACTCTTGAATGAGGTATGGCATGGCCGTTTATGAACACCCACTCCATGAACGCGCACGCCTTTTGTTGCGTTTGGAGAGCGTCTTTGCGCAGGTGCGGCAGGAAGTGGCGGACACAAGCGGTCTGCGCGATGCCCTGCGTCCTTTCAATGAGCTGCTTGATTTTTGCAGTCGCCCGGAGTTGCGCCTTGATGTCATTCTGGAACTGGAGCGGCTTGGGCAGAGCCTCGCTGTCTGGGCGCACAGCCCTGAGATCGACGAGGTCCCTTTGCGCGCCTGGCAATTTCGCATAGATCAACAGCTCAAAGTGCTGCGCGAGCACCGTGAACCTTTCGGCCAATTGTTGCGCCATCAGGAAATCATCCAACTCGCGCGCGGTCGATTGGGTGTGGCCGGGGGCCTTGCGGACTGTGATCTGCCCATCCTGGCATTCTGGAACCAGCAAGCCCCCGCGCGTATTCACGGTTTGCTGAATGGCTGGCAGAACAGCTTGGAAATTTTACAGAATAGCACTGATCTGATCCTCGCCTTATTGCGTGACTCCTGCACATGGTTGACTGTGGAAGCCCCGGAGGGGCGTTATGGCGCCCCTTTGGATGCTCGCCGTCCGCCCTCTTTGATTCGCCTGGAGTTGACCGATCAAGTCGATTATTATCCGAAAATCAGTGGGGGTATTCATCGCTTTCATATTCAATTACTGCAATGGTTGGACCAGGGAACGGCGCGCGCGGTAGAATCCACGGTAAAATTCAAACTTGGCCTCAGCGCTCTCTAGACGATCAATCATCTTCCAGTAAAGGACCGTACCATGCATATCGGCACCACCCTCAGTCAATTTATTATTGAAGAAACGCGCCTCTATCCCGGCGCCTCTGGCGACTTCGCCGGCCTGCTCAACGATCTCACTATTTCCTGCAAATTTATTGGTGCGCAGGTGTATCGTGGTGCTTTGGTGGGAGCGTTGGGTAGTGCGGGGACGGATAACGTGCAGGGTGAAGTCCAGAAAAAGCTGGATATCATCTCCAACGAAGCCATCCTCAAGTCCATGGATTGGACTGGTCATCTCGCCGGCATGGCCTCTGAGGAGATGGATGACCCTTACGCCATCCCCCAAAATGTGCCACGCGGAAAGTATCTATTACTTTTTGATCCATTGGATGGTTCCAGCAATACCGACGTCGGTATCAGCGTCGGGACCATTTTCAGCATCCTCAAGGCACCAGTGGCCGGGCGTGACGCGGAGCTCGCCGATTTCCTCCAGCCCGGTGTGGAGCAGGTCTGTGCGGGCTACGCCCTTTATGGCTCCAGCAATATGCTGGTGTACAGCACCGGCTACGGGGTCAATGGCTTTACCCTCGATCCATCCATCGGTGAGTATATATTGACCCACAGCCAGATGCGCATTCCCGAGGACACCAGCGAATATGCGATCAATATGAGCAACCGCCGTCATTGGCAGAAACCGGTGCAACGTTATATCGACGAACTCAATCAGGGTACGGATGGGCCCCGTCAGCGCAATTTCAATATGCGCTGGGTTGGCTCCATGGTTGCGGACGTGCATCGCATTCTGTGTCGTGGCGGCATTTTCCTGTATCCCTTTGATCAGCGTGATCCGAAAAAGCCCGGCAAGCTGCGCCTGCTCTACGAGGCCAATCCCATGTCCTATCTGGTAGAACAGGCGGGCGGTGCGGCCAGCACTGGTACGACGCGGATCCTGGACATCGCCCCCCAAGGCTTGCACGCGCGTGTCCCCGTTATCCTGGGTGCCAAGAATGAAGTGGAGCGAGTGGTCGCATATCATCGTGACTCATTTTGAAGACCACGAGGTCGACGCAATTTGGTTAGAGCAACTCCAGTTGTCCATAGGTTCAAGCATTGTGACGTTGAGAAAATGCCCGGGGGCTCTATGAGAAAATTTCATCAGTTCAAAAACACCACTAAAACGAACAAAGCGTTCATAGCGTTATTAACGGTTGTGATCAGCCTCGCGTTTCCGGTAGCGGTGTACGCCAATGGCGTGCCCTTGAAACGCGAAGCCCAACATGTCGGGCGCGCGGTTGGTTCCACTGCACATCGAATCGGCCAGGTCGGGAAAGAGATTGGAGTTGGGATTGCGAAAAGTGCAGTCGATGTTGGGCATGCGGCAAAGGCCGGAGCGATCGAATTTTGGAGCGCCCTGCGGGGGCGCGATACGGCGAATAATCGTTCGTTGCCCCCTCCCCAATGATAAAGAACCAGGCTGGGTCATTGCCGCTTTCTGAAATAACGGCGTTGTAACGTGCCAAGATGATACGCCTCCCCCATTTTTTGGGCGATTTTTTAAGGAGAAAAGGTGTGGGAGTTCTTCTTGATAAAGGCGCGGCATTGACGGCGACGAGGAATTATGACTCCAGTATCTTGCGTGCTATTTGGAAAGGCGCACTTTTTCTGTCCGTCTTGATCGGCTATCAACTGCTCACCTATGTGGATATTTTTGCAAGGAATCCGAATGTCTTAGTAGTGCTTTCGGCATTCACACCCATTATGATTGCCTTATTTCTGGCATCTCGGTGTGCGCGCTTCAAGGCGTTATGGATTATGCCGACCGCTATTTCTGGCGTAATAATATGGCGTAATAGCGCGACTATTGCGCACTATATTGGCTGGATATGTATGGTGCAGCGGAGTGCGCTGTTTATGCTGTTGGCATTTGTTTTTGGGCTCACCTTGCGCTCCGGCCGTCTACCGCTCGTCTCGCGGATTGCAGAGATGGTGCATGGTCCACTGAATGCACGACTGGCGCGCTATACGCGCCAGGTGACGGTGGCATGGACGCTATTCTTTGCGGCACTGGCAATTTTATTGTTTTTGATATTTTTTATCCTTGGTCAGCATGTATGGGTATTGATTTCCGGTGCGGCTAGCACTGCATTGATTGCATTAATGTTTGTCATTGAGTACGCTGTTCGCTGCCGTAGAATCCCCAGCAGCGAGCGGAGCAGTATGGGGGCTGGCATCCGGGCTTACTTTGCCGACAGAAAAGCTGTTGCCATTATAAAATCGGATTCATCGTTCTGAATTTATGATATTTACTTTTTGAACAGGGGGTTTTTCTAGGTATGAATTATCTCCCGATGATGACGCATCAATCACTGGATGATGTCGTGGCCATTCGACAAGGCCGAGGCGTCACCCTGCGACAATTCCTGGCTGACGTGAACCATATCCGACAGTTACTCCGGCCCGGACAGCATTTGCTGAACACCTGTCAGGATCGTTACCATTTCATGGTTGGCCTCGCGGCGGCCATGGTTGCCGGAAAAACCAGCTTGCTGCCTTCCACGTACACCACCGAAAGCGTTAAAAAAATAGTCGATTTCGCGCCAGACCTGTTTTGCATCGGCGATGATGGGAATGATATGGGCTTTCCGTACTTGGCGTTTCCGATTGCTCTGCCAGATGCGCCCGTCGATAGTTCACCCACCATTCCGCGTCTGGATGAATCGCTCCCGGTGGCTTACGTGTTTACATCGGGGTCGACCGGAATACCCGTCCCTCACCTTAAAACATGGGGAGATCTTGTGCACTCGGTGCGGGCGGAGGCTCAGCGTCTGGGATTGCTCGATGGCCGCACCTACACGGTGGTAGGTACCGTTCCACCACAGCATATGTATGGCTTCGAATCTACCATTCTTATGGTGTGGCAATGTGCTGGTATAATCGCCACCGAGCGCTATTTCTATCCAGCGGATATCTATGCAGGGATTTCCTCGGTAGCGCGCCCGCGCGTTTTGATCAGTACTCCTGTTCACCTTCGTTCCATGCTCGCTACCGATATGCCATTGCCAAGTGTGGATTTGTTGCTTTCTGCTACGGCACCACTAACTCGGGATCTCGCGGCAAACGCAGAAGCCCGCTTTTGCAGCGAACTGCTCGAAATTTATGGCTCTACGGAAACTGGCGTAGTGGCAACGAGGCGCACTAGCCAAACGAAGGAATGGCATTTGCTCCCGGAATTGTCGTGGATGACGAAGGGTGATCGGATTAGGATACAGGGTGGGCATTTGCAGCAGGCGATGGCGGTTGGCGACGCTATAGAAATAGTGGATGAGCAACATTTTCTGTTATACGGTCGTACGGAAGATCTCGTAAATATAGCAGGAAAACGTAGTTCTATTTCACATTTAAATCATCAGCTCACATCTGTCTCTGGAGTTTTGGATGGGGTATTTTTTATGCCCGATGAAAGTGGTGATGGGCGAGTGACACGTTTGGTGGCATTTGCCGTGGCCCCGGACTTGGATGCGGAAATAATAATTGAGCGGCTCAAGCAGTGTGTGGATCCCGCGTTTATTCCTCGCCCGCTAAAGATCGTGGATAGCCTGCCTAGGAACACTACCGGTAAGATCTCACGAGAAGCCTTAAAAGCAATGGTCGGGGCCTTGATTGGTAACGAGGAGCGTTCGTCTGAAATATTATGACCATAGCTTTATCATTCCGGTTGGGCATCCGGTATTCGCTGGCCACTTTCCGGGAAATCCGGTTGTGCCCGCCGCCTTGCTTCTGGACGAGGCCATTTGTGCTATAGCCGCAGCGGGGGATTTGCCGATAAATGATTGCAGTATTAGCTCGGCGAAATTCTACAGCCCGGTGGCACCTGGTGAATTGCTGAATCTTCGCGTGGTCGTGGCGGATGCTATGCCCATGACCTTTGAAGTCCATGCGGGCGCCCGTCTGATCGCATCCGGTGACTTCTCCGGGCATGTTTGGGAGCGACTCTGATAATGGTTCACCGGTTCAGCACTGTTCGACAATCGCCTGATAGCGAGTGGTTTAGTCGCCCCGAGCGGGGCAGCCGATTTATGCTGCATCTGATGATCTGGATTTCAAAAAAGTTGGGAAGGACGGCTGCTCGTGTGGTCTTATACTTGATTGCGGGCTATTTTTTGCTTTTTGCGCCCTCTGCGCGGGTTGCTTCCCGGGCTTACCTTACCCGCGTTCTCGGGCGCCGCGCCGATGCCAGAGATATCTATCGTCATTTCCTGACATTTGCGACGACGATTCACGATAGAGTGTATCTGCTCAGTAACGATGATTCACCGTTTACTGTCCAGTTGCATTTGTCCAAGGACGTGGAGCCGGCGATTGCCGACATGCGTGGAGCCCTATTGGTGGGTGCGCACCTGGGCAGTTTTGAGGTATTGCGGTCTGTCGGACTGAAGTATCCTGGAGTGCCGGTGGTGATGGTCATGTATGAGGATAATGCAAAAAAGCTCAATACCACGCTGGCGAGTATGAAAAGCGGAGAACGGCCTAATATTATCCCGCTAGGCCGCTGGGACACGATGCTGCGTGTTCAGGAGCAATTGGAAAGGGGTGCGTTGGTCGGTTTCCTCGGTGACCGGTCTGTAGGGACAGAGAAAAAACGGATCATCCCTTTCCTCGGAGAGCCCGCCGCATGGCCGATCGGCATTTTTCGTATTGCGGCGCTGCTCAATCGGCCTTTGTATTTTATGGCCGGTCTTTATACGGATCCAGGGTGCTATGAAATTTTCATAACGCAGATTGCCGATTTCTCTTCTGTAGAGAAAGCGGATCAGGATAAGGCTATTCAGGATGCGATATTGAAATATGTCAATGAGGTTGAAAAACATTGCCATATGGCTCCTTATAATTGGTTTAACTTTTATGATTTCTGGGGAAAAAATAATAATATTAAAATGAAAAAGGATTATGTGAAATGAATGCCAAGCGCGATCAACTGGAGTCCCATGCCGCGATCACCGCGTCCGGTATTCACCGGTTATTTATCAGATTTACAGTGCTTCGGCGAATCTTCTATCTGCCCAGAAAATATGTCATTGGTACCGTGCTCGCGTTTTTCCTCGGGGGCTCCGTGATAACACAAACGGCCTGCGCGACAGACTGGAACATAACAGAATTAATGCATGCGTTGGCGCAAGTGAAGTCTAGCCATGCCTCTTTTGTAGAGACAAAATATATTGGCTTTCTGGATAAGCCAATACAATCATCTGGCAATATGCGCTTTGTGGCACCGGATACGCTGGAGATGCATACTGTCAAACCCAGCGATCAGATGATGCTGGTGCAAGGAAACATTCTCACTATGGGTAAATATATTATTCAATTGGACGATCACCCAGAATTACTCGCCTTCGTCGACAGCATTCGCGGAGTGTTGACTGGAAATATGGGGTTATTAGAAACGCATTTTATGCTTTCGCTTAAAGGCAACAGAAATAGCTGGACGTTAATTCTGATACCGAAGCAAAATGAGTTTGCAAAACAGATTAAGCATATCACCATTGGCGGTATGGGGCACATGGTACGCAGTATTGAGATTGTAAAGGAAAATCACGATTGGTCGCTTATTAGTATAAGAGACTCGTCTACTCCATGAGAAAATTCCGATGGCTGATTCTGGGCGTGTGGCTGGCGATACTGATCGGCGCCATTGGCGTAATAATCAATACAACATTTGAGTCCACGCTATCCGAATTTTTGCCAAAATCACCTAGTGCACAGCAGGTTCTGTTGAACGAGCAGTTGCGCAACGGTGTGCTCTCACGCAAGATTTTAGTGGAAATAAACGGCGGCGATGCTGCTACAAGGGCGCGTATTTCCGCGCAAATGGTTCTCGATCTCCGTAAGCACAAGCAATTTGAACTTGTGAGTAACGGGAATGCGGGCGTAAATTCCCAAATATATAGTTATTTGTTCACGCACCGCTATTTGTTGAGCGCAGCTACCAAGCCAGAGCTGTTTTCGGTAAAGGGTCTGCACGATGCGATAGAAAAGACACTCAATAACCTGGCTAGCCCCGGCGGTGAGGCAATGACAGCGCTTTTCCCGAGTGACCCTACTGGAGCCATGATTGGCATGGCCAAGGGGATAAGTGGGATGTCGAAACCACGAGTCCTGGATGGTGTGTGGGCATCGTCGACTGGAGATGGCGCATTGCTTTTGTTGCAGACGCGATTCCCGGGATCGGATAGCGACGCACAACAACAGGCGATAGCTACCATAAAAAAGATATTCAAGTTGGCGCAAAGGGATATGGGGAGTTCTGGCCAGAGTACCAGATTACAGTTGACTGGTGTGGGTGTGATTTCTGTGGCGGCACGCAATACGATCGTCCATGCCGCAGAGTCGATGTCGCTGATAAGTGGCACATTAATTATTATGCTGCTTTTGTTTGTATACCGGTCTCTGGTGGTGCTTGTATACAGCCTTGTGCCCGTGATGTCTGGCGTTATCGTTGGTATCGCGGCGGTGTCTTTAGGTTTTGGGATGGTTTATGATATCACTTTGGGATTCGGCACGGCACTGATCGGGGAAGCGGTGGATTATTCAATCTATTTCTTCGTGCAGACCGGGGAAATGGCTACCGGCGCTGAATTATGGAAAAAAAATTATTGGCCCATCATCAGGCTGGGTGTTTTTACCTCAGTGGTCGGTTTTGCCAGTCTGCTGTTTTCTAATCTGCCAGGGCTCGCTCAGCTTGGCCTCTATGCCATTACTGGCCTACTCACCGCCGCAGGTGTTACCCGCTTGGTATTGTCAAGATTGCCTGCGCATCATTTTAAACGGCGCGATTTCGAGCGGGTGGGTGATATTCTTCTCGACGTTATGCGTATGCTGTCGTCCGCAAGATGGGTCGTTATTTCATTGGCGGTCATTGCGAGTGGCATTTTGCTTGTCCATCGCGATCATATCTGGAGTCACGAACTGTCGGCGCTTAGTCCAGTTCCTAAAGCCGATCAGTTACTCTATGCGAAGTTGCGTAAGGATATGGGGATACCTGATGAGGGATATCTGCTGCTTGTCTCCGGAGCAACCCGTAACCTGGCTCTGGAAAATGCCAGTAAAATTGACCCGCTATTAGAACGGCTCCAGGTCTCTGGAATTATTGGCGGCTTTGAAACACCTACTCGTTTTTTGCCGGGCATGGAATCCCAGGTGGAGCGGAGATCGGCTTTGCCTTCGGAACCTGTTCTGACCACACGTTTGGAAGCGGCGGTGCGCGGATTGCCGGTGTCAGCATCACGGCTCTCCCCATTTGTCCAAGCGGTGGAGCGGGAGCGGAAGCTGCCGCTACTGACTTATGCTGAGCTGCCAGCGGGTGTTCAGCAGATTGTCGACGGTATGCTTGTGCATCATGGCCAGGAGTGGAGCGTGTTGTTACCAATTATGGCGCCATCATCCGGTAAGATTGACTCTACGGCAGTGCAAGCCGCAATGATGCATCATCATGTTGGTGATGCTATTTTTGTTGATATTTCTGGCGCCACCAATACGCTTTATTCGGGGTATATCAGGAATGCGCTCAAGCTTTCTTTGGCCGGTGTTTTAGGTATTATCATTTTATTGTTAGCGGTCTTCCGATCCGTGACACGTGTTGTTCGAATCATGTTACCATTAATTGCTGCGGTACTTGTGGTGGTGGCTGCATTTGTGGTGATGGGTGTCGAGTTGAATATTATGAATCTCATTGGACTGATGTTGATAGTTGCCGTAGGGTCTAACTACGCACTATTCTTTGATCGTGGTGGGCAGATGAATAGGGAAGGCTCGTCACGTACTTTATTATCCTTGGTTGTTGCCAATATGGCCACGGTTATCGGTTTTGCGCCGCTGGCCTTCTCCGGAGTCCCAGTCCTTCAGGCAATTGGTGCCACTGTTGCTCCCGGCGTGATACTGGCGCTTTTATTTTCTGCCAGCTTGGTTGAGCGCAGAGGTTTATTGTAGAGCGAGCGTTGTGCTTAGCCGGGTTGATGGTTTTGTACGTAATTACTGAGGTTTCTTAAGCAGCTGAATATCTCTGTTTTATTGGCCCCTTCGCCAGACAGCATCACCCCGTATTTCTTGGTGATTACCATAGACAGCTCCAGGAGGTCGATAGAATCCAAGCCCAATGGGCCGCCATAGAGTGGGGCCTCAGGATCTACCTGCAGGGGGTCCCCTGGCAGGTTCAAGGATTTTATAATTAAACGGCTTAGGTCTGCTTCTTCTGGGGTAAGGGCCATTCTTTAATGTCTCCATTTTGACTGTCGTTGTACGTCAGATCCCGCTGGTCCGCCAATAGTGCGCGTGGCTTTAATCCGCTCTGCGCGCGTTGTCAGGAGTGCACCGTTTTCTCATTTCCGCCGGTGCTCCCTCGTCGAGCGTAGCCTTGGGATTGTAACCCAGAATCAGGTGTCGTCCAGCATCCTCTGTGGCGGGGTTTGCCAGAGAAGATGGCATCGGGAGGCGTGTGGTCAGCAGGTTCCGGTTGACTTTTAGCTGCTTCACCCTCACAATGATTTTTCAATATCACATTGATTTATAATATATATGTCCATTCTGATGATTTCTGGCGTGACCGCTACAAGTTGCATTGGCCGTGGTCTGGAGCAGACCTTGGCCGCATTGCATGGTCGGCGGGGTGGGCTTGCGCCTTGTGTATTCCGCGACATGGTCGTCGACACTTGGGTCGGTGAGGTGGCTGGCGTGGATGACGAAAAAATGGATGCGGATCTGCGCGATTTCAATTGTCGTAACAACCGCTTGGCCCAGCTCGCACTTTCTCAGGATGGTTTTACGGATGCTGTTGAGGTGGCCGTCGGTCGCTGGGGGCGACGACGCGTGGGTGTTTTCCTGGGAACGAGCACTGCCGGTATGTTGCGTACCGAGTGGGCGTTTCGACATCGTGACGCAGTGAATGGCCAGCTACCGGCAGAATTCGTATATGCCGGTACCCATAGTCCTTATTCCCTTACGGAATTTGTCCGGCGTAAGCTTGGTCTTGCAGGGCCTGCTGTGGCTGTCTCGTCGGCGTGTTCTTCCAGTGCGAAGGTCTTCGCCTCCGCCCAGCGGATGATAGATTGTGGTTTGATTGATGCGGCGGTGGTGGGCGGTGTGGATTCATTATGCGCGACGACACTCTATGGTTTTGAGTCCCTGGGTCTTTTGGCCAAAGAGCCGTGTCGACCGTTTAACGTTGATCGTGCGGGCATTTCTATTGGGGAGGCGGCCGCGTATATGCTTGTGGAGAGAGTGACCGGTCCTCAGGATCGCGAAGCCGTCTGGTTGTTGGGTGTCGGCGAGTCGAGCGATGCCTATCATATGTCCTCACCACATCCGGAGGGTCTGGGCGCGCGCTTGGCCATGGAGCGCGCGCTAGTCTCCGCAGGATTGGGCCCTGAACATATTGATTATATTAATCTGCACGGTACTGGCACCGTGGCGAATGATGCGGCAGAGGCAATCGCTATAGCGAATGTCTTCGGTACCGCAACACCTTGCAGCTCGACAAAGGGGGCTACGGGCCATACATTGGGCGCCGCAGGTGCTTTGGAAGCGGCCATATGCGTATTGTCCATTCAAAACGGCTTTATGCCGTCGGGCCCATATACCGGACCGCGGGATCATGCGATGGAAATTAATTATATTTCACAAAATCAGGGAGCTGCGATCTCCACGGTGTTGAGTAATTCATTCGGTTTTGGTGGTAGTAACTGTAGCCTGATTTTTGGCCGTCCCATTTAACGAACCGGGGTTTTGCTATGCATCCTGTGTATGTGGAAGGCATTGGTGTGTTGGGGCCGGGCATCCAAAACTGGCAAGAGGCCGTATATTTACTGAAGGGTGAAGATACCTATCTGCCCGGAAGGACGATATTGTCGTCGCCGGAATCCTTACCCCCGGCAGAACGACGCCGCGCCAGCAGAGGGGTCATGGCCGCACTGCAGGTGGGATATGCGGCCTGTGCCATGGCGGGTATCTTGCCTGCGGAGCCTGCATCGGTGTTTGCTTCTTCGGGGGGCGATGGAGATATCTGCAACGCCATTTGTTCTGCGATGGCCGCAGGCGACCATCTGATATCGCCCACCCAGTTTCACAATTCCGTGCATAACGCGATTTCTGGTTACTGGGGCATTGCGACGGGCGCGATGGCGCCATCGTCTGTGGTGAGCGCCTATGATGGGAGTTTTGCGGCTGGCCTGTTAGAAGCCGTGTCGCTGCTGCTGACGCTCCGTACCCCCGTGTTGCTGGTGGCCAGTGATCAGGACTATCCCTTCCCGCTATACGCCGCTCGCCCGGTACCCGATATTTTTGCGGTTGCGCTGTTATTGACGGTAACGCCGCAGCCCGGTAAAGCGTTGGTGCAGATCCGGATTCCTGGCGATATGCCCTTTGCCGAGCGGCCTGGGCAAGCGATGTCCGACGCGCAGCTTGACGATCTCTCCAGAGCCATCCCCGCGGCGCGTTGTCTGCCGCTGCTGCAATCCATCGCAAGGCGCGATAGCGGAAATATCGTATTGGAGTATTTACCTTCTCAATATCTGGTGCTTGAAGTGGCGCCGTGTCGATAGGTCGTCAGTGGATCTCTGATCACATTCCGCATAAAGGCAATATGCTCTTGCTGGATTGCGTAGAGCGCTGGGATGATGAACAGATTCTTTGTGTCGCGAGTAGCCATCGAAGCACAAGCAACCCATTGCGTGCGGGTGGACGGCTGGGTGCGATTTGCGGTGTCGAGTATGCGGCACAGGCCATGGCTGTACATGATGCATTGGTACGGACGAAAGAGGGTGGCGAGCCTCAAAGGAGCGGTGCTGGTTACCTCGCGAGTGTCCGCGAATTATGTATGGAAATAACGCGCCTCGACGACATCGAGGGCGATCTGGCGGTCAGCGCAACAAGGCTCGCGGCCCACAGCAGTTTGCTTTACGGCTTCGTTATTTCCACTGACCGACGTATGCTTGTTAAGGGTCGAATCATTATTTTCGTGGCGGCTCAACAGGAAGTCCCTTGATGTGTAAACGTGCCTTGGTGACGGGCGGGAGTGGTGGCATTGGTGCCGCTATCTGTCAAAGGCTGGCCGCAGATGGCTTTGACGTCATTATTCACACCCATCGCAACCTGGTAAAAGCTACCGCGTTGGCGGCGTCCATCAGAGACGCTGGCGGTCGCGCAGCGGTGTCCGCCTTTGATATCACCGACCGCGAGGCGACCACCCAGTCCGTGCAGGAATTGATTGCGTCGGGGCCGATACAGGTGTTGATCAATAATGCCGGAATCCACGATGATGCGGTGTTTCCAGGACTCAGTCCGCAGCAGTGGCAGGAGGTCATAGATGTTTCGTTGAACGGCTTTTTCCATGTTACGCAGGCCGTATTGATGCCCATGATCCGCACCCGCTGGGGGCGGATCATCAATATTACCTCCGTGGCGGCGCTTATGGGGAATCGCGGACAAGTAAATTACGCAGCAGCGAAAGGTGCGTTACATGCGGCGACTAAGTCGCTAGCGTTGGAAGTGGCTAGTCGGGGTATTACCGTCAACGCCGTCGCGCCCGGCATTATCGCCACGGAAATGAGTGAACGGGCTTTTGATGTCGCGCGTATCACCCAGATGGTACCCATGGGACGGGCGGGGCAACCGGCCGAGGTCGCTGATCTCGTAGCTTTCCTGGCCTCAGAAAAAGCGGCTTATATCAGCGGGCAGATTATATCTATCAATGGTGCCATGGTATGAATACGGACTTGGCGACCCAGCAATCCGAACGTCTCGTATTTTTTACCCTGGCACAACTCTGCATTATTATTCTGGCCGCGCGCATCGCGGGAAGCTTGGCTGCCAGGATAGCCCAGGCCACTGTTGTTGGAGAAATTATCGCAGGCATTCTGTTGGGCCCTTCATTGTTCGGCTGGATAATGCCGGTTCCTTTTCTTTGGATTTTCCATTCTACTCCGTCAGGGCCGTTAGATGTCCTTTCCCAGTTAGGTCTCATCTTGCTGATGTTTCAGGTCGGCCTGGAATTCGACTTTTCGCATCTTAAGAAAAAAGCCAATCGCCGTGTGGTGTTATGGATAGCGATGGCTAGCCTGTTGTTACCATTCGCTACGGGTTTGGGCGTGGGTTTCATGAGCGCGCCTCTGCTTTCTCCGGAAGCGAACCGCTGGGTTTCGGCGCTCTTTGTGGCTACCGCTTTTTCCATTACAGCTGTTCCTGTCCTCGGCCGCATTATGATGGAGCTGGGTATAACGAAATCCCGACTTGGGGTGATCG
Source organism: Acidithiobacillus ferriphilus (assembly GCF_018854775.1). Classification (GTDB taxonomy): domain Bacteria; phylum Pseudomonadota; class Gammaproteobacteria; order Acidithiobacillales; family Acidithiobacillaceae; genus Acidithiobacillus; species Acidithiobacillus ferriphilus. Next base: position 17,090 of record NZ_JAAZTY010000029.1, read on the forward strand.
CCATCAGCGCTGCGGCGATAAATGACGTGGTGGGCTGGTTATTGCTCGCACTGGTAACGGCCCTGGCGCTTGCGCAATTTCAATTCCCTTTATTTTTGGCCAAGGTGTTTTTCGTTTTTCTTTTTGTCCTGGCATGGTTTTTCTTCGTTCGCCCACTCATGAAATGGGCGGTCCGCCACTTTAATGCCGGGCATGAGATATCTGCGACTTTTCTGGGGATTGTTTTGGTGAGCATATTCATCTCGGGTATGATTACCTCGGCATTAGGGATATTCACGATATTTGGTGGGTTTGTTATGGGCGTCATATTGTATGACGAAGCTGATTTTGCCAAGCTATGGCAAGCGCGTGTCGCTCCTTTCGTTTCAGTTTTTTTTCTGCCAATATTTTTTACATATACCGGTTTGCGAACCAATATTGCTGCGCTCGATGGCGTGTGGCCGTGGATTTGGTGTGGTTTAATATTGATATTGGCGACGATCTCCAAGTTTGCTGGCGTATATGCCGCCGCGCGGATTTCAGGATTAAATCATCATCAGGGGAAAATAATGGGGGTCATGATGAATACCAGAGCACTCATGGAGCTTGTGGTCATTAATGTGGGTTATGATATGGGGGCCATTTCGGAAAAAACTTTTACCATGCTGGTCATTATGGCCATTGTGAGCACCGTCGTCACCACGCCGTTGTTGCGGCGCTGGTTGCCTCATGCGCAAGAGCGACATGGGGAGGTCGTTGCTACTTGAAAATGCTGAACAGTGGGGGCATATGACAGCTAACGCTGGTGCTGTATCCGGCGCGCTAATAATATCGGCAGACGTATTATAAAGCCGAAAAATAAACGGGTATGCATCCAGGTCAACAGAATGTTGTCACGCAGGTAATGAAAATGAGAAATCCCGCCGTCGCTGGTCTCAAAATAACGCACGGGTGCCGGTAAATTGATAATACGGATTCCCATCCAGGACATTCGTACAGCGGCTTCGGGATCGAAATCGAAACGCCGCATCCAGCGCTGTTTGTGCATGAGGCGCTGCAGGGGGGCCCAAGGGATAAACGCGAAAGCCAAACAGGGAGTCGCCGATACCCCCGCCTAACGTTTCCAGGTTGGCCCACCAGTTAGATATCTTACGACCTTTTACCCGAAGAGCAGGGGCGCTGGCATCAAAAACCGGTACGCCGAGAATCATGGCGTCAGGGTTGTTGGCAGACGCCTGCATAAATGCGGGGACCTCCCCGGCGG
>NZ_JAAZTY010000003.1 GCF_018854775.1 Acidithiobacillus ferriphilus
GCAGAAAACGGCGGCGGGTCTTGTTGTGGGCGTGGGAAACATTATTCCCCGCCATGGGCTTCTTGCCCATCACCTTGCATACTCTGGACATCGGTTAATCTCCCTGAAAAAAGGCGCTCTTTATACCATAGATGAAAGCGGCCTGCCAGTGGTCCACACGCCATTGCCTGATACGCCTATCCCCTGTAATTTATCAGCACTATGAAAAAACGACGCATATTGATCACCAGCGCCCTCCCCTATGCCAACGGACCCATTCACCTCGGGCATTTGGTGGAATACACCCAAACGGACATCTGGGCCCGCTATCAGCGCCTGCGGGGCCACGACTGCGTCTATGTCTGCGCCGACGATGCCCATGGCACGCCGATCATGCTCCGTGCCCAGAGCGAGGGCATCACGCCAGAAGAACTCATCACCCGCATGCACGGCGATCATCTGCGCGACTTCACCGGCTTCGGTATTCAGTTCGATCTGTATCACAGCACCCACTCGCCGGAAAACTTTGAAATTTCTCAGAGTATCTATCGTGCCCTGCGGGCAGCGGATTACATCAACGTCCGCGAAATCGAACAGGCCTACGATCCCGTCGCCGGCATTTTCCTGCCCGACCGCTTCATTCGCGGCACCTGCCCGCGCTGCGGCGCAGCGGATCAGTATGGGGATAGCTGCGAGGTCTGCGGCGCCACCTACAGCCCCACCGACCTTATCAACCCCGTTTCCGCGGTCTCCGGCGCCGTACCCGAGCGCCGCAACTCGGAGCACTACTTTTTTCAGCTCGGGGATTTCAGCGACTTTCTCCGGCGGTGGATTCACAGTGGCACCCTGCAGGAAGAAGTCGCCCACAAGCTCGATGAATGGTTCAGTATCGGCCTGGCCGACTGGGACATCAGCCGCGACGCCCCCTACTTCGGCATTCCCATCCCCGATGCCCCCGGCAAGTTCTTTTATGTCTGGCTGGACGCCCTGCCCGGCTACATGGCCGCCACCCAGCACTGGTGCGCGACCCACGGCCGCAATTTCGCCGATTACTGGGGCGCGGACTCCACTGCCGAGATCTACCATTTTATCGGCAAAGACATCATTTATTTTCACGGCCTGTTCTGGCCGGCCATGCTCAAGGGCTCCGGACACCGGCTGCCGACGGGTATATTCGCCCACGGGCACCTGACCGTAAACGGCGCCAAAATGAGCAAGTCGCGCGGCACCTCCATTACCGCCGGGCAGTATCTCCAGCATCTGAATCCCGAGTTCCTGCGCTACTACATTGCCACCAAGCTCAACAGCCATGTGGAAGATATCGACCTCAATCTCGAAGACTTCCTGCTCAAGGGCAATGGCGACCTGGTCGGCAAGGTGGTCAATCTGGCCTCCCGCGCGGCGGGTTTCATCCACCGCAGCTTTGCGGGCCGACTGGCCGCCTCCCTGGACGATGATCAGGCTTTTTATGATGGACTGCTACAGACCCAGGAGGCCATCGGTGAGGCCTACGCCGGGCGGGAGTATGGCAAGGCCATGCGTGACATCATGGCGCTGGCGGATCAGATCAATGCTTATGTGGACCAGAATGCACCCTGGACTTTGGCCAAAGATCCGGCCCAACGCGAGGCGCTGCACCGTGTCGCCAGCGTCACCCTGAACGGCTTCCGGGTGCTGATCACCCTGCTCAGCCCCGTGCTGCCGGAGCTATCGCGTAAATCGCTGGAGTTTCTGCAATGCGAATTGGACTGGGCGGGCCTGACCAAGCCGCTTCTCAATCACCAGATCCAGCCCTACACCCATCTTTTACAACGTATGGAAAAAACCCAGGTGGACGCCTTGATCCAGAATCCTGCAGAAAGCCCCGCAACAGCCTCCGGCATGGCGGCGGCCCCAGTGCCCACGCCCGTACCTGCTGAGGCCAAGGAAGAAAACCCCTTTATCAGCATGGACGACTTCAGCAAGGTGGATTTGCGCATTGCGCGGATTATTGCCGCGGACAGCGTGGAAGGCGCGGACAAGCTACTGCACCTCACCCTGGATATTGGCGAGGGCACCCGCTCGGTCTTTGCCGGCATCAAGAGCGCTTACGATCCTACCAGCCTGGTCGGCAGGCTGACCGTGATGGTCGCCAATCTGGCGCCCAGAAAGATGCGTTTCGGCCTGTCCGAGGGCATGGTGCTTGCCGCCAGCGGGCCGGATGGCGGCCCCTTCCTGCTCTCTCCCGATAGCGGGGCGCAGCCGGGCATGCGGGTTAAATAGGGGTCTGCGCGGTCGCCAGCAACTTGCGTTCTTCATAGGTTTCCCGAGCCAGACGCACGTCTTCCAGGAACCACGGGAGCTCTTTCAGCAGCAGGGCCTGCGGGCCATCCACCAGCGCCGTCGCCGGGTCGGGGTGGAAGTCCACCAGAATCATGTTGGCACCGGCCACCACGCCCTGCGCGGTCACATGAAAAACATCCATGATGCCATCCGGCCCCGCATCGCGGCTGCCCACGGAGTGGGACGGATCGATGCAGACGGGCATCCTCGTCAGCCGCTTCACGACCGGCACCTGGGCGAAATCCACGAAGTTACGGTGCGGGTCACCCAGATTCGTCTTCATGCCGCGCAGCCCGAAGACCACCTTGGTATTTCCCTCCGAAGCCAGGTACTCGGCGGCATTGAGGGATTCTTCCAGGGTAATGCCGAAACCGCGCTTGAGCAGCACGGGAAGTTCCTGCTGCCGTCCCACCGCCTTCAGCAACTCGAAGTTCTGGGTATTGCGGGTGCCGATCTGCAGCATGACCCCGGTCGGATGGCCGGTCCTCTCCAGCGCCTCACGGATTTCATCCATATGCGACTCGTGAAGGATCTCCATGGCGATGACGCGCATACCGTACTTGCCCGCCAGATCAAAAACCCAGGGCAGACAGGCCTTGCCGTGCCCCTGAAAGGCATAGGGACTGGTACGGGGTTTGTAGGCGCCCATGCGGGTGCAGACCTGGCCGTTTTCCTGCAGGGCGCGCAGCATCTGCTCGACGTGCTCCGGGGTATCCACGGCGCAGAGCCCGGCAAACACGTTGAGATTGTCCTGGCCGAAACGCACCCCATTGTACTCAAAACCGTTGCCGCGCTGGTCATCATTATGGCGGCCCAGCATCCGGTACTCACGGGACACGCGAATGGCACGTCCCACCCCGGGGAGCGCTTCCATATCTTCTATCCGGAGCTGTTTGGTGTCGCCGATCAGGTAGATTTCGCTGAGTACCTGCTCCGCACCCTGTTCCTGATGGACCCGGAAGTGAATGCCGGAAAGGCCGCGCAGATGGGTAAGAAGTTGCTGAAAGATCGGCGATTGTTCGTCGACGTTGGCTTCTAAAATCAAAATCATGAATTGCCCCCTTCGCGTATGCCAAAAGCTGCGGAGGAGCATAACATGGCGCCGCCCCCGCCTCTACGGAGTCGTGCGCATTTTACCGCGCTATAACCCCAACATGCGTTCCGGGCGCATGTATCTATCGAATTCCTCCGCCGAGAGATGGCCGAGATGGAGCACCGCTGCACGCAGGGTACAGCCCTCACGGTGGGCATGCTGGGCGGCGGCGGCGGCGCGCTCGTAGCCGATGACCGGCGTCAGGGCCGTGACCAGCATCAGCGACTCTTCCATATTTTGGCGGAGCTGGTCCTCTGCCGGCTGCAAATCGCGCAGACAATGATCGCTGAAGGAGCGGACAGCATCACCCAGCAGCGCAATGGATTGCAGAATATTATAGGCAATCAGCGGTTTGTAGACATTCAGCTCAAAATTACCCTGCGAAGCGGCAAAAGCGATGGCCGCATCATTGCCGTAAATCTGCACGCAGACCATGGTCAGGGCCTCGGCTTGAGTGGGATTCACCTTGCCGGGCATGATGGAGGAGCCGGGTTCGTTTTCCGGGAGATGCAGCTCGCCCAGACCGGCCCGCGGGCCGGAGGCCATCCAGCGGATATCATTGGCGATCTTTATCAGGGACATGGCCATGCCACGCAGCGCCGCGCTCAACTGCAGCAATGCTTCATGTCCCGCCAGGGCGGCAAACGCATTGGCCGCCGGGCGGAAAGGCAGACCCAACTCCGCATGCAATCGCGCGCACACCGCACTGGCAAAATCCGGGTGGCAGTTGAGGCCGGTGCCGACGGCTGTCCCGCCCAGCGCCAGGGCATAAAGACCGGGCAAGGTCTGCTCCAGCGCGTGTATGCCTTGCCGCAGTTGCGCCACATAGCCGGAAAACTCCTGCCCCAAAGTGAGCGGCACCGCATCCATCAGATGGGTGCGCCCGACCTTGATGAGGTGGGCAAAATCCCCCGTCTTACGCTCCAACTCTCCCTCCAGATGCGCCAATGCCGGTAAGAGTCCACGATGTATCGCCAAAGCCGCCGCAATATGCATGGCCGACGGAAAAGCGTCGTTGGAGGATTGACCCAGATTGACGTGATCATTGGGATGTACCGGCGTCTTACCGCCCCGGGACTGCCCCGCCATTTCATTAGCCCGGTTGGCAATGACCTCATTGACGTTCATGTTGCTTTGGGTGCCGCTGCCCGTCTGCCAGACCCGCAGGGGAAACTGCGTATCCCAGCGCCCGGCGACGACTTCCGCCGCCGCGTCACTGATCTTTTCGGCCAACGCCTCATCCAGCAGGCCCAGCCCGGCGTTCACCAAGGCCGCCGCCCGCTTGATTCGTGCCAGGGCGTGGATAACCGGGAGGGGCATCTGCTCAGTGCCGATGGCGAAATAACGCAGGGAGCGTTGTGTCTGGGCACCCCAGAGGGCATCATCGTTCACCTCGATAACGCCCATGCTGTCCTTTTCCTGACGCATATTCAGCGTACCTCCGCCAGTTTTTCGGCCTCATCCACCATCCCGGCCATATAATCCAGCGCCCGCGACCAGATTTCCGGGTCTTCCAGATCAATGCCGGCCGCCGCCACTACCTCGGCTGGGGCCTTGCTCCCCCCAAGTTTCAGCATGGCGATGTAACCGGGCACGAAGTCGGCCGGAGCTGCCCGATAGCGCTGGATCAGCGCCAGCGTCAGCAATTCGCCAAAGGCATAGGCATACACATAGCCCGGCGAGCCGATGAAGTGAGAAATATAACTCCACCACCAGCGATAACCAGGACTGAACTGAATACTGTCGGCAAACTGCTCCGTCTGGGTTTGCATCCACAACTCCGCCAGACGCTCCTTACTCAGTTCGCCCTCGGCACGGCGCGCGCCGTGCATGACTTCCTCAAAACGGTGCATGGCCATCTGCCGGAACACCGTGGCAAAGGTATCCTCGATTTTGCCGCAGAGCAGGCCCAGCCGCCGCCGGGGGTCCTGCTCCTCGCGCATCAGTTGTCCGAAAGTCAGCATCTCGCCGAAAACCGAAGCCGTCTCCGCCGTGGTCAGGGGAGTATCCGCGTTCATATGGCCTTGTTCGCGGGCGAGATACTGGTGGATGCCGTGCCCCAGTTCGTGGGCCACCGTCATCACATCCCGCACCGTGCCAGTGTAGTTGACCATGAGATAGGGATGCACATCGGGGGTCACCGGATGGGCGAAGGCCCCACCCCGCTTGCCCGGCGCCAGCGCGGCGTCAATCCAGCCCTCATCGAAAAAGCGCCGACCGATGGCCCCCAGTTCCGGAGAAAAATCCGTCACCGCGGCCAGCACGATGCGCTGACACTCTGTCCAGTCGTAGCGCCGCTCGCCACCCGGCAAAGGCGCATACCGGTCATAATCCATCAACGGCGATACGTTCAATAATTTAGCCTTGAGCCGGTAATAGCGGGCCACCAGCCCATAGCGTCCGACCACGGTTTGCTCCAGCGCCTCGACCATTTTGTCGGAGATTTCGTTGCTCAGATTGCGGTCACTCAGCCAGTGGGGATAGCGGTGCAGACGGTCATCCAGAGCCTTGTCGGCGAGGATGGCGTTGAAACAGGTGGTGAGGGTATGCAAGCGCCCTTCCAGCCCCTTGCTGAGGGATTCGGCCGCATCCCGGCGCAACTCCCGGTCGGGATCGGACAACAGGGTCAACACCTCCTGCTCGGTCATCTGCTTGCCGCGCAAGGGAAAGCGCATCTCCGTCAATGTCTCGTCAAAAAGCCGTTCCCAGAGCGCCCGCCCAGTCACCCGCTTTTCCGACAGAATTTGCTCCTCACTCTCGCTGCGCAGGTGGTCACGATACCTCCGCCAGTTACGCAGCAGGTGCGCCCAATGCGCTAGCGCGGGATCTGCCAGCAGGCTTTCTGCCCGGCTATCCGCAACGGCATTCCAGGCGATATCGAAGAAGATCAGACGATTCTGAATGGCCGTGGCCGCCTCTTCGTAAGCCTGCAGAGCGGCGCCATACGCCGGCTGATCGGCATGGGTCACGTAACTGAGGTAACGAAAGGCGCCCACTCGACCGATGCGCTGGCGGACGGCTTCCAACTGCGCCATGGCCGTCGCCAGTTGCGACGCGTCCAGATCACCCAGACCGGGACGATAGACCTCTGCGAAGCGCGTCGCGGCGCTGTCCGCCCAGCGCATATCCTCGGTCAGCCGCGGGTCATCCACCCCGGCGTACAGATCCCCGAGACGCCAATGTATCTGCTCCGCACCCGTCGCCGCCTGATTCACACCCTTCATCATGCTGCCATTCTCCATCCGAGCAATGTTTGATTCGCGGGCGCCGCTGTTCAGCCCGCCATCTCCGGCAAACCCAGACCACGGCGTACACAAGGCAACAACGCCGTCAGTTCGGGCGCGCGTCCCGCACGTTGGGCCTGCCACATCATCTCGCCCAGACAATCCACGAAAAGATGTTCGGCGCCGGTTTCACCCAGCTTGCGGCGCGCACTGTCGAAGAGGTCCACGATACCCGCAGGCTGTCCCAATGCCAACATCTCCTCCAGCCCTATATGCAGAGACAGGTGCATATAGGGGTTACTCCGTCCCTGCTCGGGCGGAAAATCCTGTTCCAGTCCGTGCGACGCATCGCTCAGCAAGGCATGATATTCCGGATGGCGGAGAATGACGGCGACAATCCGCGTCTGCACCCCTTCCAGTGGACGGCCCTCCTGATAGGCCCGCCAGCTGTCCAGAAATACCTGTCGATATGTTTCTCGTTTACTGCCATAAAGCATAATGATTAGCCTGTCAGAACATACCGGAAGATCATAGGCCAGACCGGCACGGGTAGGAAAGAGAGGCCCTTTGTGGTAAACAAGGCAGGTCCTGGAAGCCTAACCCATCTTAATCAAAAGCACTTATCGCGACATTATTTTCAGCGGGAGATCAGCGCATCATGGCCAACGCGAATGCAGTATCGTCAGCAGCAGTAACCACCCTCAATGAACGCCAGTGGGAAGGACTCGGCAAAGTCGGTGACGCCGCCCTGCAGGTGCAGAACTTGCTGCAGACGCTGCGCGATATCCTCAACGAATTACCGCGGGCCATCGATACCGACAAGCTCATGGAGACCATGAAGCCGTATCTGGAACAATTGCAGCGCGTCTCGGAGTCGCTGCAAGCCTTCATTAAAGGCAACTCCGGTGAGGAGCCGCTGGATCGCCTGCGCAACGTGCTGAACGACGTTCAGAATGCGGAACTCGACAAGACCCTGAAGGAAGTCCTGCAACTCCTCGGCAACCTGCAGCGCGCCGGCTTCTTCCGCTCCATCTCCACCCTCAGCGCTGAACTCAAATGCCCCATCATCGGCGAAAATCCGGAAGACATGGTGCAGAAAATTCATGGCGCCACCGCAAGCATCCAGTACTGGATGGATAGCGCGCGGCAGGGTGTCGGCGTCGTCGGCAACATGCTCGGTCAGCTCGACCTGCCCGATCGCCTCGACGAAATCCAGGAAATGGCCGACCAGTGGATTCAGATGGCCAAACGGGCCCAGCGTCTCATTCAGGGTGACGCCCCCAACCTGCAGGCGCGCCTGAGCGGCATGCTCGACCTGGCGGAAATCCTCGGTGGACAGATGAACATCGCCATCGGTACCCTGCGCGATACCATACCGGAAGTGCTGGAAGGCGCGGACATGAGCGGCACGCTCGCCACTATTGGCGCCGGTGGCAGCCGTTGGATGCACATTGCGCTGCGGGTCAAGACTCTGGCGCAGGGCGACTCCGAAGATCTCGCTCAGCGGGTGGAAGGCTTGCTGGACCAGGTGGAGCGCCTCGCCGGCTATGCCGCGAGCGCGGGCTTCTTCATCCAGGCGGGTAAAGATGGCGTGGGTGCGGTTCGCAACATCCTCAGCGACATGGACCTGCCGGAAAAGCTGGACGATCTTGCGGAAGAAGCCGAAAAGTGGCTGGAAATCGCGCAAATCGGCGCCAAGGCCGTACGGGGCGACGCGGCAAGCATCAACGCACGGGTCAAGGAAATTGTTCAGGGCCTGCATGATGCCCACCTGATGGACATGCTGCCTGACGTCTTCACGCTGGTGGGTAACCTGCAGAAGGCCGGCCTGGTCGGCAAGCTGAACATGATCATGACGCAAGTCGTCCCCATGATCCCCTCCGACGAAGTCTTTGCCAGCGGTGTGCACAAGGCGATGAAGGCGCTGGAGCAGACCAGGACCGAGATGAAGGACGAGAACAACAAGGGTGGCGGTATCTTCGGTCTGATGAAAATCTTCTTCGCCAAAGACACCCAGTTCGTGCTGAAGTTCGCCGTGCGCCTCGCTTCCATCTTCCTGAAGGCGCTGAAGCAGGGCTGATTTTCTAGCTCTCGCAAAAAAGCCCCGCACCTTGCTGGTGCGGGGCTTTTTTGCGTTGCGGGGAAGGGACACAGGTACTAAGCCCCATGCTGTCCCCACCACGCCTTTGCCTTCCCCGCCGCCGCCTTGGCCGCTGCCGGATCGCTCAGCCAGGCCTTCGCCAGATCGACAATCTCCGCATTGCCCCGCGCCCATACCGCAGCGCCGGCGGCCAACAAGCCCTGACGTACCGCGTTATCCGGCATTTTCGGACCGAGGATGAGGGGACAACCATCCGCGATGGCTTTGGCGAGATCCACTGCACCGCCTGCCAGAGTGCCGCCCGGCACACAAAAATCCACGCAACCATAGAAAGCATCGCGCAGCTCCGCCGTTTCCACAAAATAGACGCGGGTTTTGAGGGGCACAAAACTGGTTAACAAACGACTATGGCGGATGGTCTGCAGATGGTATTTCAGCGCCTCCCGATAAACGGGTTCGTAGCGTTCTTCCCGATCCGGCGCCAGCACCATAATGCCCATTTTCACCCGCATCAGCGAAAGAAAAATGGCGTAAGCTTCAGCATCTTCGCCTTCATGCAGATTGGGGAAATATATCACGCAGCGCTGCCGGTCCCGAAATTCCTTAAAACGCTCGCACCATTCCATGCATGTCACTCCTGAACCGCAGTGTGGGATTCTCCAGTCGCCGATGATAGGCGACACTGGCGTATCATTCAAAATTTGCTCAGCGCAGGCGCTTGTGAAGCGCGCACCGCTTTTGTGTTATATTAACAACAATATTCAAGCAAAGAAGAACACGTGCCTATGCTACGAACACTTTTTGTATTTTCGGAGATGGTGCCCTACTCCAAAACGGGTGGTCTCGCGGACGTCGGCGGGGCGTTGCCCCTGGCGTTAAGGCAACTGGGCGCCGAGGTTCGCGTTTTGGTGCCTTACTACGGGTGCCCGGCCACGAGTGATATGCGCTGGTGTTGCGCCGTCAACGTGCCCTATACGGGTGAAACAGCCGAACTGTGGTCGCCGGTGGGGGAAGCACAGATCCTTTTCCTCCGTTATCCCGCTTACTATGAGCGCGACGGCGGTCCTTACCAGGATACTCAAGGCGAAGACTGGCCGGACAATGATCGACGCTTTGCCCTGCTCAACCGGGTAGCCGTCGAAATCGCCCAGGGACGTGTGTCGGGGCTCAATTGGCGTCCGGATATCGTCCATGCCAATGACTGGCAAACCGGACTGATACCCTACTTGCTCGATCTGGAGTCACGGATCGGCGCAGCGCGACCCGCCGTCCTTTTCACTATTCATAATCTGGCCTATCAGGGTCGCTTCGCGCCCGGCGCCATGGCGCCTCTGCACTTGCCGGCGGCGGATTTTCACTGGCTCGGGACCGAACTCTACGGGGCCTTTTCCTTCATGAAAGCGGGTCTGGCTTATAGCGACCAAATCACCACCGTCAGCCCTACCTATGCCGAGGAGATTCAGAGCAGTGCCTTCGGTATGGGACTGGATGGGCTGCTGCAAACCCGATCCGAGCATCTGTCGGGCATTCTCAATGGTATTGATGCCATCCACTGGAACCCCGGCGCGGACCCCTACCTGCCCGCGCATTATTCGCTACAAGATCGGCTCGGTAAGGCGCAGTGCAAGGCGCAACTGCAGAGCAGTCTCGGCCTTCGTCCTGATCCTCATGTATTCCTCCTCGGCATGATCAGCCGTCTGGTGGAGCAGAAGGGGACGGATATGGTACTGGATATTCTCCCTGATCTGTTACGCCGCGGCATGCAAGTGGTGGTATTGGGCAGTGGCGATAAATCTTTCGAGCGACAACTGCTGGAGATGGCCGCGGCGCATCCGACCCAGATGGTGGCGCGCATCACCTTTGACGAAGGGCTATCCCATCGCATCGAAGCGGGCGCAGATGCTTTTCTCATGCCTTCCCGCTTCGAGCCCTGCGGCCTGAATCAAATGTACAGCCTGCGCTACGGCACCCTGCCCATAGTTCACCGTACGGGCGGGCTGGCCGATACGGTCACCGATGCCGACGACTTCCGCCATCCACTACAACGCAACGGATTTGTTTTTGACCGCCCGCACAGCGATGCCCTGCATGATGCCGTGCTGCGCGCGGAAGCGTTGTTCCGTCAACCGGCGCTGTGGTCACATCTGCAAGATCAGGCCATGGCGGGCGATTATAGCTGGCAGCACTCGGCACGCGCCTATCTCCAGCTTTATCACGAGGTGCTGGCGCGGCGCGCAGGCGGTCACTAAGCGCCTCCCGCTCGCCGCTGATTCGCTATACTGGGGACTAAAGGAGAAGCATATGGAAATGCAATTTTATGGCGCCGCAGGGGGGGTCACCGGATCCTGTCATTTTCTGCGCGTTGGCGATAAAAAGCTACTCATCGACTGCGGCATGTTTCAGGGGGGGCATGACCTGGAAGAAGAAAATCGCGCCGAGTTCGGCTTTGCTGCCAAAGACATCGATTATCTGTTGCTGACCCACGCCCATCTCGATCACTGTGGGCGCATCCCCTTGCTGGTGAAACGTGGTTTTCGCGGCGAGATTATCACCACGGCAGCCACCCGTGAGCTGGCACGACTGGTGCTCATGGATGCGGCAGGCCTTGCGGCAGAAGAGGCACGGCGCTCCAACCGGCGTCATCGGCGTCAGGGTGGAACAGAAGCCGAGGCCATTTATGACCTCACCGACGTCCTTGATACTATGGATCGTTTCGGACGCACCGCGGATTATGCGCAGAAAATGGAGGTCTGCCCCGGCGTCAGTATAACCTTCGGAGATGCCGGTCATATTCTCGGTTCCGCCTGGATATTGATAGAAGCCAGTGAAGCGGACAGACAGCAGCGCATCGTTTACTCCGGCGATCTGGGCAATCGCGGCAAGCCCATTATCAACCCGTCCACCCCCGCACCCCAGGCGGACGTCATCGTCATGGAAACCACCTACGGCGACCGCCTGCACAAGGCCATCGGGCCCTCGGTGGACGAGCTGCGCGATGCCATCCTCGACACCCTGAAACGCGGCGGCAATGCCATCATTCCCACCTTCGCCCTGGAGCGTGCCCAGGATTTACTGTATTACCTGCGCGAGATGATGAACGACAACCAACTCCCCGCCAACCTGCCGGTCTTTCTCGATTCGCCCATGGCCATTTCCGCCACGGAGATTTTTCGCCGTCATCCGGAATGCTTCAATCCCGATACCCGTGAAGGTCTGCGACATGGCACCGACCCCTTCGCCCTGCGCAACCTCCACTTCACCCGCGAAACCAGCGAATCCATAGGCATCAATCTAATCAAGGGCGGCGCCCTGATTATGGCCGGATCGGGCATGGCGACCGGGGGCCGGGTCACCCACCATCTCAAACACAACATCTGGCGCGAAGACTGCAGCGTCATCTTTGTCGGCTATGCCGCACAGGGGACGCTGGCGCGGCGCATCATCGACGGGGCGAAAACCGTACGGATATTTGGTGAAGAGATTCACGTCGCCGCCAAAATTTACACCATTGGTGGTTTCTCGGCCCACGCCGACCACGACGAACTCCTCGCCTGGTACGGTGATCAAAAACCGACGCGCACGATTCTCGTCCATGGCGAGGAAAATGGCCGGGAAGGCATCGCCAAGGTACTGCGGGCGCGCGGCTTACCGGTGGATTGCCCGGTCATTGGTGATCGTTATTCCCTCTAAAAAAGCTTTTGCGTTGCGCCGGGACCATAAACGGCTACAATGCCCCGAAGGCTTTTACACCCGCATGCAGGAGGAGTCGTACGATGTCAGGTCACTTTCCTTTTTCCGGCAAGGCCAACCGCGTTTCGGTCTACGCCTTTTTTGAGGCCCGCGACTGGAGCCTTGAAGCGCAAGAGAAGTATTTTGAAAAATGGTACCAGTGGGCGAAAGACTACGTCATGAATGACGCCGACCTGAAAGCCGCCAAAGGCGTACTCTTCAGCAGCGACCATTTTGGAACCCATGCTGACCATGATTTCCATCTGCACGGCTACGCGGTTGCCACGCGCATGCTGGACCTCGGCGAAACCATCAAGGGAAGCATCCTGCCCAAGCTGGACCACGACATGCTCCACGCCCTGGAACACGACCATGAAGAATGGATCGCCGCCGCCAATGCCGTCGCAGCAAGCCATCCCCGACCGGAAGCGCCGGAGATTGGTCGTTATCGTCACGTCTGAAGGTGCGGCCACGGTGTCGGGTCAGGTCACAGACCCGACTTCCGGCATCGCGGCCAGTCTATCCCCCAGCACCTGCACCTGTTCCCGTGGGTAAATGTTGCGCCATGGATCCACAAAACATCCATCGCTGTTTTGCGGCCCTGCGCGCCGCCATTCCTGAACCCAAAACTGAGCTGATCTATCACTCCCCCTTTCAGCTTCTGGTCGCCGTGGTGCTCTCCGCGCAAAGTACGGACAAAGCCGTCAACGCCTGTACCCAGACACTTTTTGCCGCGGCGCCTACCCCCGACGCGATGGCGGCGCTCGGTGAGGACGGCATCAAGACCCATATCCGTCGCCTGGGGCTATTCAACGCCAAGGCCCGTCATGTGCATGCCCTGGCGCAACAACTGCTGGCCCTGCACGACGGCGAAGTGCCCGCAGACCGGAAGGCGCTGGAAGCGCTCCCCGGTGTCGGGCGTAAAACCGCCAACGTCGTCCTCAATACCCAATTCGGGCACCCCACCATTGCGGTGGATACCCATATCTTCCGGGTAGGCAACCGGATAGGTATTGCTCCCGGCAAAACCCCTCTGGCCGTCGAACAGGCCCTGCTCGCGGCGGTACCCACCGAATACCTGCAGGACGCCCACCACCTCCTGATCCTCCATGGCCGCTATACGTGCACGGCCAGACGTCCGCACTGTGGTCACTGTCCGCTTTTCCAATGCTGCGAATGGACGGACAAACATCAGTGGGCAGCAAAATCATCCTAGCCAGCACCGGCTTCGCCATGGGTGCCCGACATCCTGAGCAACTGCTGGCGCAGGCGATCGAAGAGGCCCACCATAAGCTACACGGGCAGACCATTACCGCCGCCCTTTTCCTGTTCAGCCCTCCGCTGTCCCCTGTGCTGCACATCCGGGCTACCGATATCAATCGCAGCGGGCACTGGCGGGTACGCCGCACAGAGGAGCAACCATGACGCATGTAGTGACGGAATCCTGCATTCTCTGCAAGTACACCGACTGTGTGACGGTGTGTCCAGTAGACTGTTTCCATGAGGGTCCCAATTTTTTGGTCATAGATCCTCTGGAATGCATTGATTGCACCTTATGTGTGGCCGAGTGCCCGGTCGATGCAATTTACCTGGACGCGGACCTGCCGAATGGCATGGAAGAGTATCCGGAACTCAATACACAACTCGCTAAAACATGGCCTGTGCTCATCCAGAAAAAACCGGCACTGGCAGATGCCGAAACGTGGGGCAAGGTGCGGGATAAGCGCATTTATCTGGTTACCGGCGAGCATTCTACTGAGACGGCTTTGCCAGAGCCAAGCGCACCCTTGGAAGAATACAAACGTACACCCGAATTCGATAGGGAGCATATACCCGCCGGTTTATTGCACGATCATCACACCAAGGCTGGGGTTTGGGGACGCATCGTGATCCTGGAGGGCCAACTGCGTTACTGCCTGGATGACGGCAGCGGACGCAACTGGTCATTGAGCCCAGAACGTCCAGCCTGGATACCGCCTGATGTACCCCACCATGTGGAGGCGGCAGATATGGTAAGGTTTTATGTAAGCTTTTGGCGCTAGGAAATCTCCATGGAACAAAAAACGTTCCGCAGCGGACGATCACGTCACCTGGAATTCCGAAGCATAGGCACCGCACTATGCAGACAAAAATCGTTCGAATCGCAAACTGGAATCCGGCAACCCCTGGCTCAGGGCCAATTCCGTCACCCCCTGGACCAGCCGCGTTGATCCGCAAACATACAGGTCCGGTGAAGCCGCAAGGCTTCCCAAGTCATCGCGCAAGGCTTCCATTACGCTGCCTCGATAACCCGCCCATTCATTTCCAGGACGTGAAAGGCATATCTTAACCTGCAGTTGGGGAAGTTTATCCTGGATCTGGCGGATTTCCTCCTGACAGAAGAGTTCGTCTTCATATCTCGCGCCGAAATACAGACGTGCCGGAAGCGTTTCCCCCCAATCTGCCATGCGGCGTAGCATCGACAGTAACGGTACGAGGCCGGTCCCGCCACCAACAAACCAACGTGGCTGCAGGCCATTCTCTCTCAGGGTAAACGTTCCAAGTGGACCACGTATATTCAGGCGGTCGCCCACCAGGGCGGATTCCAGATAGGTAGAAAAAGCACCGTCAGGGCGCAGCGTGATAAAAAACTCCAGGTCACCATTCCAGTTGGTGTTATTGGCCAGCGAATAGGCGCGACGCGCCTCGCCGCCAGGTACTTGGATCTCCATAAATTGCCCTGCTTCGAATTCCGCAGCTCCCCCTTGCGTATCGGGTTGCAGGCGTAACAACAGTCGTCGCGTACCCGTAGCCACCATCGTGACATCTATCACTTCGGCCACGCGTTCCGGAATGCGCTCAAAACGGATGTAATTGTAGTCATAGGGCGCCTCCAGAATCAGATCCGCACGCGGATAGGTACGGCACAGAAGGACATCTCCCCGCACCTGCGCACTTTCTGGCAGGGCTTCCGTACTTACTTCCCCCAGGCGATAAGCACCTGCCGTGACCGTAGCCACGCAGGCACCGCAGGTCCCTTTCCGGCATTGGGAAGGAAGCAGGATACTTTCCCGCTCCGCGGCAAAGAGCAAATCTTCCGCCTCAGAACAGACAAAGGACACCCGTTGTCTATCACGGGTATGGATAGTGATATCGTAGTTGGTCATGCTGTGTGCATCCTTATGCTGCTTCGTCCGTTGCCGAACGAAGCAACGATCCGTTGTGCTATGCCGTAGCCGTATGCGTCAGGGCCGCCTGCAAATCCGCTTGCGCCTCGCCAATAAGATCGAGATCAAGATCGAAACGTGATTGGAGCTTCTGCACCAGAGTTGGTGTGAGATAGGCTGGCAGGGTTGGTCCTAGTTTGATCCCCTTGATACCCAAAGCCAGCAGGGAAAGGTGAATAGCGGTAGCTTTTTGTTCAAACCAGGAGAGCATGATCGACAACGGCAGGTCATTGACCCCGCAATTGAACGCTTCGGCCAGGGCACCCGCTACCCGGATGGCGGAGTGGGCATCATTGCATTGGCCTATATCCAGCAGGCGGGGGATGCCACCAATATCTCCGAACTCATGTCTATTGAATCGATACTTGCCGCAACCCAAGGTCATTACTACCGAGTCCGCGGGAGCGTGGTCCGCCACCTCCGTGAAGTAGTTGCGTGCCGGAGAAGCACCGTCGCACCCGCCAACGAGGAAGAAGTGGCGAATGTCTCCGGATTTTACCGCATCTACGATTTTGTCAGCCGCGCCCAAGAGGGTGTGATGTCCAAAACCGATGGTGATCCGTTGATCTTCCGCATCGACAGCGAATCCCGGCAAGGCCTTGGCGGCCTGGATAACCGGAGTGAAATCCCCATCGTCGATATGGCGGACACCGGGCCAACCCACTGGGCCAAGGGTAAAAATGCGATTCTTATAACTTTTGCCTGGTTCGATGATGCAGTTGGAAGTCATGACGATGGGGCCAGGGAAGTCTGCAAATTCGCGCTGCTGATCCTGCCATGCGCCCCCTAGATTCCCGGCCAGATGAGGGTAGGCCTTGAGGGTGGGATAGGCATTGGCTGGCAACATCTCTCCATGGGTGTAAACATTTATCCCTTGATCCTTGGTCTGCTCCAGGATTTGCTTCAGATCATGGAGATCATGGCCGCTGACCAGGATTGCCTTCCCTTTGATCGGGGAGATGCGTACAGAGGTAATTTCCTGCGCCCCAAAGGTCTCGGTGTTGGCGGCGTCAAGTAACTCCATCACCTTTAAGTTCAAACGGCCGACTTCCAACGACTCTTCCAACATTGCATCGATATCCGTTGGATTGCTCGCCAAATAATCCAGGATCACCTCTGCCTGGGCATCGACTTCGTCACTCTGGTAACCCAGGACGCGGGCGTGTTGAGCATAAGCGGCCACACCTTTCATGCCGTAGAGGATGAGGGCACGGGCACCGATCACATCTGATCCGAGATGATCTACCCCGGAGTTTATGGCGACGCCAGAGGCCTGGCGTAACAGTTGTTCCAGACCATCGGCGGGTTGAAAATTGGCTGGACCGGACAAAATTTCGGGAGTCTTGCCCTGCTCTCGCGCCGCCTCCTCGTACAATAATTTGATTCGCTCGCGCCTTTTGGTGGCCTCCTGAATCAGATGGACAAAACGCGTAGCAGTGAAGTTCACATTGGTTAGTGTGGTGAAAAGACCATAAAAAATGAAGTCGTCTGTATACCTGTCGGCAACACCCATCGCCCGCGCCCGGCGCGCATACTGGGCAACGCCCTTAATAAGGTGCGTGAGAATATCCTGCAGATCGGCAGTGGCCTCGTCCTTGCCGCACGTTCCCGGCGCACTGGCACAACCTATTCCGGCGGGGGTACGTGTGGTTTGTTCGCATTGATAGCAAAACATGATGGGCGTCTCCTGAAATTGTGGTGTACGTCCGTGAATGGTGCCTGTCGCGGTCAGGGTAATCCTTGATCTCGATCAAGGATCCGGGATCTACAGCGTCTGCGCACTGAGCTACCAGACAGCGGGGTGGGCAAGACTGACGTGACTTGGAATGGTTTGCGTCTTGCCGGAAACCTCTTGGAGGCGGGTCAAGAACTAAGTAGAGCGTTTAAGCAGGATGACGACAAAGAAAACCCAGGTACGATACTCAGACCTTTAACTTAATTTGGTGCGCAGTACTGGAGTCGAACCAGTGACCTTCGGCTTCGGAGGCCGACGCTCTATCCATCTGAGCTAACTGCGCGTGGCCGAATTATAGGG
>NZ_JAAZTY010000030.1 GCF_018854775.1 Acidithiobacillus ferriphilus
CGCCCGCCGATGGTGTTCATGGCGATGGCCAGGGCTTCGTGGGCTTCTGGCGAGAGCGCGCCCAAGGACATGGCAGCGGTGTCAAAACGGCGGGTGATGGCCTCGATGGGCTCGACTTCACCGAGCGGAATGGGTTGCGCTACCGCGCGCAATTGCAGCAGGTCGCGCAGGTTGGTGGTCGGGCGCTCATTGACGAGTCCGGAAAACACCTGATAGTCGGTATAGCGCCCTGATTTCGCCGCCGTCTGCAGGCTCTGGACGACGTCTGGGTGGTAGGCGTGATATTCACCGCCGTGGACATATTTGAGCAGACCGCCCAATGGCAACGTCTTTCTGGGGATATATGCATCGTGGACCTGCTGGCGGACATCGTTTTCCAGTTGGTTGAACGACACGCCGCCGATGCGGCTGACCGTCCCCTTGAAGCAGCGCTCCACTACCGTCTGATCCAGGCCGAGCGCCTCAAAAAGTTGGGTGCTGCGGTAGGAGGCGAGGGTGGAAATTCCCATTTTGGAGAGGATCTTGTAGAGGCCTTTGTCGATGCCCTTGCGGTAGTTTTCCAGTGCCTTGAGGATCGTGACCGGCTGGCTGAAGGCATGCCGCTCGGCCAGGCTGCGGATGATGGCATAGCTCAGGTAGGGGTAGACAGCGGTGGCACCGTAACCGATCAGCGTGGCGAAATGGTGAGGATCGCGGGTATGGGCGGTAGCCACGACGATATTGCAGCGAGTGCGCAGGCCGGCATCAATGAGGGCATGGTGGACCGCACCCACCGCCATCAGTGCCGGGATGTAGAGCCGGTCGCGCGCCAGGGCGTGATCCGAGAGCACCAGGATAACGGCTCCGTGCCGCACCGCCTCGATGACTTCTTCGCAGAGGGCTTCGATGGCGCCCCCCAGATTACTGTCCGCTGCTGAATAACAGAGATCAAAAGTCTGGCTGCGGAAGGCCGGTTCCGTGCGGCTGGTGAGGGCGACAAAAGTAGCATCGGAAAGCACTGGGGAGTGTACCTCAATGCGCCGGGCGTATTCGGGACGCTCGGCGAAGAGGTTGCTCTCGCTGCCGATGACCGTGTTCAGGGACATCACCAGGGCTTCACGCAGCGGGTCGATGGGTGGATTGGTGACCTGGGCGAATTGCTGACGAAAATAATCGGCAATATGCCGGGTTTGCCGCGATAAGACAGCGATGGGGGTGTCGTCCCCCATGGAGCCAACGGCTTCCTGGGCGCCCTCGGCGAGGACGCGAATCACCTGGTCCTCTTCTTCGAAACTGACACCAAATGCCTTTTCACTGACCAGCAGATCGGTTACCGGCAGCGCGGGGGAGGTGTCGTTGTTGTCGCTATCGAGATGTTCAGCATACTGATCCAACCATTCCCGGTAGGGGTGGCTATTCTGGATTTGTGTGTCGATGTCAGCCGACTCCAGGAATTTACCCGTGGCCATGTCCACTGCCACCAGTTGCCCCGGCCCGACTCGGCCCTGCACGGCGATGTCGCGGTGATCGTAGTCAAAGACGCCCACTTCGGAGGCGATGTTGATGATGCGGTCTTTGGTGATGACATAACGGGCCGGGCGCAGACCGTTGCGATCCAGTGCGCAGGCAGCAATGCGTCCGGTGTTGAGCACCAGTCCGGCGGGACCATCCCAGGCCTCCATGCGCATGGAGTGATACTCGTAGAAGGCGCGCAGGGCGGGTTCAATCCGTGGGACATTGTGCCAGGCGGGTGGCACCAGCAGGCGAATGGCCTTGAAAAAATCCATGCCGCCCTGCACCAGCAATTCGAGCATGTTGTCGAGACTGAAGGAGTCGCTGCCGCCACCAACCGCAGGTAGTACCTCCGCCATGGGTAGCAGGTCGGATTGCAACTGCGCTTCCCGGGCCTTGGCCCACAGGCGGTTACCCTGCACGGTATTCAATTCGCCATTGTGGGCGAGGATGCGGAAGGGCTGGCACAAGCGCCATTCCGGCCAGGTATTGGTCGAAAAGCGTTGGTGATAGGTGACGAGCGCGGAGGCGAAGCGCGGGTCGCGGAGATCGGGATAAAAAACGGGGAGATTTTCCGGCAGCACCAAGCCCTTGTAGCCAATGACCTGAGAGGAGCAGGTCACGACAAAAAAGCCGCTCTCGTCGACAAAGCGTTTTTCTACCCGCCGTCGCAGGCGATAAAGGAGGCGTTCGTGGCCGTCTGTGTCGGTGGCGTCGGGGAGGCCCACAAAGGCTTGCCATACACCCGGCAGGCTTTTGAGGGCTTCGTCGCCACAAGCGGCAAGGTCGGTAGGGACCTCGCGCCAGCCCAGACATCTGAGCCCAAGGTCCTGGGCTTCGGCATCCAGTGTCGTGCGGATTTTACTCGCAACCGCCTGGTCTCGCGGGAGAAAAAATTGGCCGATACCGAAATGTCTGCCGAGAGTGATGCCTTGCTCAATGGCGATAGCGCGGAAAAAGGTCTCCGGCATTTGCAATAGTAAGCCGCAACCGTCGCCACTTTTGCCATCGGCGGCTACCGCGCCGCGGTGGGTGAGCCGTGCCAGGGAGTGGATTGCCGTCGCGACAATGGCGTGACTCGCCTGATTGTCCATCTGGGCAATCAGCCCGAAGCCGCAGGAGTCTCGTTCAAAGTCGGGGGAGTATAAGCTTTGCGTCATGTCGTCACCTGGTTGTCACCGCACCCTGTCGCCGGACTGCAAAGCAGGGCCGAGCATTATAACGCGCTCATGGATAGCATCCAAGGGTGCGGGCGCGTTATCTTTCGGGATTTTTGTGTGGAATGGTCGAGGTGTTTACGCCTCGCCATGGGGATCGAAGAGGCGGTCATATTCGGCAATGGCGAAGCGGTCGGTCATGCCGGCCACATAGTCGGCGACGACACGCGCCTGACGTTGCGTTGCGCCGCTACACTCGTTGATGCGTGCCTGGTATTTCAGCGGCAGCAGCCGCGGATCTTCCTGCAGGGCATGAAACAACTTGTGTACCAAGCGCTTGGCTTTTTCCGATTGACGATGCACCCGCGGGTGACGATACATGCGCTGAAAGAGGAAACGTTTGAGGGTCACCACTTCGTGGGCGATGGCTGGGCTGTGGGCCGCGAGCTGGCGTGGCGCAGCCCGCACTTCCGCAATGGTGGTGATACCTTCAGCCGCGATGTGGCGCCGGGTTTCATCGACCAGATCGTGGATGAGCAGATTGATGAGGCGGCGACCCGTTTCGTGGCGCAATACGGTTTGCGAGGTCTCAGGGTAGCGCTGGTGTACCTCGGCAAAAATAGCCCCGTACAAGGTGCTGGCGCAGAGTTCTTCCAGACTCAGCAGGCCAGCGCGCAAACCATCATCAATATCATGGTTATTATAAGCAATCTCGTCGGCGAGATTGGTGATCTGTGCTTCCAGGCTGGGCTGGGTACCCTGCAAAAACCGTTCACCTACGTCTCCCAGGTCGGCAGCCTTGCTTCTGGCGCAGTGCTTGAGGATGCCCTCGCGCGTCTCAAAGCTCAGGTTCAGTCCGGGGAAGTCGCCGTAGCGCTTTTCCAGGTGGTCCACAATGCGCAGGGACTGGATATTGTGCTCGAAACCACCGAAATCGGTCATGCACTCCTGCAAAGCTTCTTGCCCAGCATGACCAAAAGGGGTGTGACCGAGATCGTGGGCCAGGGCAATCGCTTCGACCAGATCTTCATTCAGAGCCAGTTGGCGGGCGATGGCGCGCCCCACTTGTCCTACTTCAAGGCTGTGGGTGAGGCGGGTGCGGTAGAGATCACCCTCGTGATTCACGAAAACCTGGGTTTTATACTCGAGGCGGCGGAAGGCGCTGGAGTGGATGACCCGATCCCGGTCGCGCTGGAAAGCGCTGCGATTGGCGGGTGGCTCTTCCGCGTAGGTACGCCCGCGACTCCGGGCAGGGTCGGCGGCGTAGGACGCTAATCCCCCGTATGACCCAACAACGCTAGCATCAGGCATTGCCAGATGGCCCCTGTACGGTATCGGCCGCTGCCGACGCCGATTCGTCTATCACCCGCTGCATGGTTTCGGCGAGCAGGGGCAGGCGCGTGGCGAACAGCGCAAAAGCCGCATCGGCATATTCGCGGATTTCATACTGGGCATCTTTCTTGCGACGCAGCTTGAAAAAATTCATCAGGCTACGGAAGTTGACGGTCCAATAGACATCCGAGTAGGCAGCAACCGGCATCACGTTGCGCAGGAGCTCGCGGGCCCGACCGCGGTAGGGGTCGCGGCCGCCTTCTTTAGGACCCAGTTTGCCGCGCTCGCGCGCCAGATCAATGCGACTGCAAGCAGCGCTGTATTGCCGCTCGTACCAGTCAAAGAGCTGCGCCATCAGCGCTTCGTATTCGGTGATGGCAGCCTCGTCCAACACCGCAAAGTCATCCACCGTGCACGCTGCGGCGTCAGGCACATAAGCGACGGAGATCGGCTTGCGATAGCGCATGGAAAACTCATTCCAGCTGGAAATGCGGTGTTTAACCCACTGGCGCAACACGAAAATCGGCGCGATAAAGCGGAAGCGAAAATAGACGGTCTCAAAAGGCGTGCCATGTTGATCACGGAGTAACTGGTAGAGCAGGGCACGGTCGCGCTCTGAAAAGTCGTGCCCGTTTTGGAGACGCTGGTTGGTGGTGCTGATACGCGCGGTATTGATGATGGTGGCTTCGTCCCCCCAGGTTTCTTCCAGCTCGATGAAACCGAAATTGCCAATACGGCGGGTGCCGCCCGGGTTCAGCGCGATACGTCGCGCCATTTCCTCCTGCAATTCCGCAGTGGCTTTATTGATCTCATGCATGTTCATGCTCCATGAAGGCTTGAAGGGTCTGGGCGATGGCCGCCGGGGGAACATCGCCGGTAATCACCGCACTCCCAATGCCACGCAGCAGGATGAAGCGCACCCGACCCCCTTCCGCTTTCTTGTCGACACGCATAAAGGCGAGATAATCGTCGATGGGGAATGCTGGTGCGAAGGTGGGCAACCCGGTGGCCTTAACGAGGGCGTAGATACGGTTCTGTTCGCTCTCCCGAATCAGGTCGAGGCGGCGGGAAAGGTCTGCTGCCATGACGATGCCGATGGCCACAGCTTCGCCATGGAGGTACTGGTCGTAGCCGGTCGCTGCCTCAATGGCATGGCCGAAGGTGTGACCGAGGTTGAGAATGGCCCGTAAACCCCCCTCCAGCTCGTCGCGCGCCACGACGTCAGCCTTGTCTTTGCAGGAGTATTGGATCACCTTGGCCAGGGCGTCGGCCTCCCGGGCAAGCACAGCATCCATATGGTCTTCGAGCCAGGAGAAAAAGCCTTGATCGTTAATCAGACCATATTTGATGACCTCGGCCAGGCCAGAGCGGAATTCCCGGTCGGGCAGACTGTCCAGGGTGTCGGTGTCGGCGATCACGGCACGCGGCTGGTAAAAAGCGCCGATCATGTTTTTACCCAGGGGGTGATTGACTCCAGTCTTGCCGCCGACAGAGGAGTCCACCATGGCAAGCAGGCTGGTCGGCACTTGAATACAGGCGACCCCGCGCTGGTAGACCGCGGCGGCGAAGCCGGTGATATCTCCTACGACGCCGCCGCCAAGGGCACAAAGGGTACAATCACGCCCGTAACCCGCACTCAGCAGGCGGCCGGTGATTTCCTGGATATTAGCGAGGGATTTACTCGCTTCACCGGCCGCCAGCGTGACGGTCAGCACGTCTTTTTCAAGTTTCCTCAGGGTTTTCTGTAGTGCTTCCAGATAGAGGGGGGCGACATTGCTGTCCGTGATAATAGCGACAGGGCCTGTGCTCAGAGCGGGCGCGAAGAGGGCCGGGTCGGCAAGAATACCAGTGCCTATGTGGATGGGATAGCCGCGCTGCCCCAGATCGACGCGAAGACTGTGCATGATGTTTACTCTTGTGGACCGATTTATGCCCCATTGTTGGGGTTCTTTTACGTTGAGGCAAGTGGGTCGCCCCTATAACGCCATCTTGAGCTTGTTTCTACGGCTATCCGCGCGCGGGGATCTGCCCAGACCGCGGTTGGAGATGTCGCAGTATGCGGCGCAAAACCTGATCCGAACGCAGACCATCTCCCAGTATCCGCCAATGCGCGGTTTCCTGATAAAGCGTGTGGCGCTGTTCGGCCAGAGTTTGCAGGCGGCTGTCCAGGTCGGTATTTTGCAGTAAGGGACGGTTGCGATCATGGCGGATACGTTTGAGTTGCTCGTCGACACTGACATCCAGGTAGATGACCTTGCCCATGCGGCGTAAATGACGGCGATTAGCGGAGTCGAGTATGGCGCCACCACCAGTGGCCAGTACGATCGCTTCACTCTGGGTGGCGAGATCGGCGATCACTTTGCGCTCCCGCTCGCGAAAGCCCGATTCCCCCTCAATTTCAAAAATGGTGGGGATATCCACGCCGGTATGACTGACGATGAGCGCGTCACTGTCCACATAAGGAAGATGCAAGCGGGCGGCCAGAAGCCGCCCGATGGTGGATTTACCCGATCCCATGGGACCGATAAGGATGATGCTTCCGGTCATTGCCCGAGATTGGCGCTACCGGATGTCCCGCCCAAGCCATCTGGGGCATCGCCGCCAATCACCTTGGGGGTCAGAAAAACCAGCAACTCCGTTTTCGCCACATTGTTGAGGTGGCTCTTGAAGAGCCAGCCGAGCAGCGGGATGTCTCTCAATAACGGGACCCCGGTTTCCGTCTGGGTGGTCGAGTCCGTATAAATGCCACCGATGACGACGGTTTGGCCATTATTGACCAACAGCTTGGTTTTAACTTGCTGGGTATCAATCGGGATGCCGGAAGGCAGGGCCTGGGCGTAGTTAGGCTGGTCGTTTTGTGCATCCACGTCCAGGGTGATCTTGCCGTTGGGCGAGATGTGTGGCGTGACGTTCAGGCTGAGCACCGCTTTCTTGAAGGATACCGCCGTCGCACCGCTGCTGGTGGATTGCTGATAGGGGATTTCCTGACCCTGTTCGATGACCGCTTTTTCGTTGTCCTGAGTGAGGACTTTCGGGCTGGAGATAATCTTGGCGCGGTTATTCGCTTGCAGAGCCTGTAATTGCAGATTCAGGATGCGATTGCCCGCAGCGGTGCCCAGAGCAAAACCCAGCGATGCTGGATTGCTGCCCGCGAGGGCGCTGCCCGCGGTGGAGGGTGTCAGATTCACCAGCGCCGGGGTGGTGAAACCGGTTCCGCTGGTGGTGGAAGTTCCAGACATCGGGTAGGCGCCACCCTGCGTCGAGGTGACCCCCGTAGCACCGGTACCCGACAGGTTGATGACGCCACCACCACCACCGCCGGTATAGGTTCCGCCCCAATTGACGCCCAGAGACTGGGCGGCATTGGTGGTGATCTGCACGATGCGTGTTTCAATCAATACCTGCGGGACCGGACGGTCGATTTTGGTGATCAGGTTTTTAATGTTGGCGATATCCTGCGGAGTGTCCCGCACCAGCAGGCTGTTGGTACGGGTTACCACTGCTACCGAGCCGCGTGGACCGAGCAGCGAGTTGCCAATAAGACTGGAGTTCGGAATGCCCAATGCACTGGCCAGGGCTGCATTCTGTGCGGGGTTCATGTTCATGCCGTTGTCGACCCCTGCAACTCCGGGCTGCTGGTTTTGGTCAAAGCCCTGCAGCAGGGAGGCAATCTCTGAGGCTTTTGCATATTTGATCTGGATCAGTTCCGTCTCCAGTGGCTCAAGCTTGCGTTTACTGGCGGCGGCCTTCAGTTGCGCCTCCTCCTGACTGGCAATCTGGTTGGCGGGGGCCACCCAGAGAATGTTGCCGATATGTTTTGCCGCCAGCCCCTGAGACTCCAGAATCACTTGCAGGGCTTCTTCCCACGGCTCGTTCTTGAGGCGGAGGGAAAGGCTGCCGCTCACATTGTTGGAGACGACGATGTTTTGGTGCGTGAAGTCGGCAATCACCTGCAGGGCATCGCGCACGCTGATGTTCTGAAAATCCATACTGAGGCGCGCACCGGAGTCGGGATTGCTGCTTGTCTCAGTGGTTTTGGGGTGTACATCGATCATGGTGCGTTGCCCCAGCTGATAAGCCGAGTATTCGTAAGGACCATGAATGGCAAAAACCAGCCGGGTGCTATGCCCCAGAGGATAACTATCCACATACTGAACCGGGGTGCCGAACTGGCCGACCCCGAAACGGTGGGTATAGCTGGAGGGAATGACCGTGTCTTTGAGATCGACGACGAGGGCGCCATTCTCGCGGGTGACGTTCATCTGCGGTTGCGGGCCGGAGATGGAAAGATCCAGAATCCCACCACCGTTCTTGCCACGCTTGAAATTCAAGTCGTTGATCTGGGTGCCCGCAGTTTGGACAGGTACGGGCATGGCAGGCGTCGCGGCGACGTTGCTGGTGGGCACACTCGCCGCGCTCGGGGCGGCGGCCACACCCTTACCCCGTTCCGCCACCAGGGCGAGGCGGTAACCGCCTGGTGTCGGTGCTACCATGATCGCCTGTGGTGACTTTAGGAGCAGATCAAGTCTGGCGTTGTGCCCGATGTTTTCCGCGAGCACATTCTCGACCGCGCCGCTGCTTGCGATCGTTCCCACCGAGCTCATGAAATGTGCATTGTTGAAATCGATCCGCAGCCGATAGCCACCGTCGAGGGAGTTGACATCATAAGCCGGTCGGCTGTTGCTGCGGATGAGGAGGGCCGTGCCATGCTGGTCCTGTACCGGAGTAACGCCGGTGATGAGACTTTCTGCCCAGGCGGCCCCTGAACTCAGGCAGAGCGCCGCCGCCATGACCGCAAGCGTCACCGGTCTCAGCGCCAAGGAGTGGAGCTGCAGGCGCGGTACTGCAACACGGCGGGCGTGGCGGGCGGTAATGGATGCTGTGCTCATCTTTTCGCTATCCTCTGTATTCTTGGGGGTTAGGCAAGTCATGTTCAGTTGCCGTTTTGCATCTGCAAAACAGTCGGTTTTTTCTGGAATCCACCGAAGGCGTTGGGCAGGTATTGTTCGACGGTGACCGACCGTTTCGTCATGCCGTCATCAATCTTCACGATGCGACCGTCATGGGTGCCAATGTAGCTGCCGATCGTCGCGCGATAGACTTTATGATCCGGCGTGCCAACCACGGCCCAGAGTCTGCCCTGATTGTCCCGGACAATACCGGTTATGCTCAGGCTGGAAAGGGCATATTTTTCCAGCGGCTGGACAGGCCCATGGCTGACGGGACGTGGTCCGGTGCTGGCGGCAGCGGCCTCCTTGCGCAAAAGAAGCTCAGAGAAGCTCGTGAAGGGGTCACGGTTGATCGGATTTTCATAGGTCTTCGGCTTGTAGGTAACCGTCTTGGGCAGCGGCATAATGTGTGTGTTGGTTTTGGGGCCGGCGGCGACAAAAGCCTGAAGATGGCTGAGGTTGTCGCTATCTGAGCAACCACTCAACAGTGCCATGCCGGTAAGCATCATTAGGACGCTGAGAGCGCGTTTCATGGCTTGCCCCCCAGATAGCGATATGTGGTTGCTGTACACTGCATCACCAATTGCTGGGCTGCCTGTGCCTTGGCCGCGCTGGTCGCCCCCGCGTTAGGCATCCGGGTGATGCCGATATTGTTGATGGTCACAATACGAGGCATGGCGGCGACCGCGGCGGCGAAGCGTCCGATGTCACTGTAGGTGCCGACCACTTTGAGCTTGACCGGGATCTCCGCATAAAAATTCTTGTTCACTTCTCCCGTAGGCTGGAACAGTTCGAAATCCAGCCCGCGACTACGTCCGGCCAAGGTTACATCATCCAGCAACGAAGGGATCTGGGTGCGGTTGGGCAACTGCTGCAGAAAGTTCTGAAAACGCAGATTCATTTCCTTGATCTGGGCTTGATAGGCGGGTAGGGAGGCGGCCAGCAATTGTTTTTGCCGCACCTGGAGCTTCAGGCTGTCTTCCTGAATTTTTAGTTGATGATATTGGTCGTTTTCGGGTGCGATGAACTCAAACCAGACCAGGATACCGAGAATCAGGACAATGATGGCGACGATGATGAGCTTGGTTTTGATCGGCCAGCGGATGACATCATCCATTTGCAGGTTACGGAATTCATCAAAGGTCATGGCTGAGTATCCTTGTGCTGCGCGGATGCGTCACTTTTATTCGCGGCAGCCGGTGGGCGGATGCTCATCTGCAGCGTAAATTGTCCTACCTCTTCATTGCCCAGTTTGGACTTGCTGATGATGTTCAGTTCCGGCTTCGCAAAAATTTTTGAAGCTTCGATGCTGCGCATAAATGCCGCGACCTGACTGTTTGTCTGGGAATAACCATTCACCCTAATGGAATTACCCGTCTGCTGAAGTTTCGTCAGAAAGATGCCATCGGGAGTTACCCGAGCCAACGTGTTGAAGAGTCGCACTACCATATCCCGCTGGTCTTGCAGGTCGGTAATGATACCCTCACGGGAAAGCAGTTCATCACGTTTTTTACGCAGATCGGCAATGGACGCGATTTTTTTATCCAGTTGGGTGGTGACCCCTTGCAAATACCGCACTTTTTGCTGTTCAGCAGAGACCCGCGCACTAAAAATACTGTAGATACCGTAGTAGAGCAGAGCGGCAAGCAGCAGAACGCCGATAAAGGCTAACACTAGCAGCTGACTGCGTTGTGCGCGCTGAGCCTCTCGATAGGGCAGCAGGTTGATGCGAATCATGCCGGAGTCCTCCTGAGCGCCAGCCCACAGGCAACCGCCAGAGACGATCTGTCTGCATCCATAAAGCGACGGCTGATCTGAGGGGCTATTTCCATGCCCGCGAAAGGATCAGGCACGTAAACCGGAAAACTCACGAGTTGACGCAATTGCTCTGCAAGCTGCGGAATTTTAGCGCCGATACCAAAAAGATGCACCGATCCTGCGGAAATATCCGGCATGCTGGCCTGAAAGAAATCAAGAGAACGAAACAGTTCCTGAGCCATACTCCGGGCGAAGGGATTAAGTACATCACGCTCATATTCGGGAGGCAAACCACCGAAGCGCTCCATGCGTTGTGCGACATTGGCATCGAGGCTATAACGACGCTGTATTTCTTCAATCAGACGACCCAAGCCAAAATTATGCTCACGGGAGTAAACCGGATGCCCTTCCTGAAACACGTTGATATTTGTGGTGACACTACCTATTTCCACCAGAATGACCGCTCCGCCTGAAGTGCCGTGTGCTAGTGGCGACGCTCTGGTGAGGTGCTCATGTAATAACCAGAGAGCAAAGGGTTTGACATCAATGATTTTTGGTTTTAAGCCTACCTCTTCGAGGACCGCGGCACGATCTTCAATGGCTTCTTTTTTGCACGCTACCAGCAGGACATGATTATAACCTTTTCTGACTTCATCGGGGCCAAGCACCGCGAAATCAAAATTGACGGCGTCAATACTGTAGGGAATATATTGGCTGCTCTCAAAGCGAATCTGCTCTTCAATACCCACCTCGTCCAGTTCAGCCGGAAGAGAAATGATCTTGACGATGGCCGTATTGGCCGGCAGGGCGGTTGCCACGGCCTTGGTCCGGATGCGGGACCGCTCCAGAATGGTGTGTAGCGCCCGGCTGACCGCTGTAGCGTCCTGGATGTCACGATCATTAAGGGCGCCCGGCGGAAGTGCTTCGGAGTCCGCATGTTCGACGCGAAGCCTCCCCCTGGACTGCGAGAGTTCAACGAGCTTGACTGCGTCCGGACTAATATCCAGGCCGAGCAAAGGAGGACTTGGTAAGCGCAGCACGTTTATTCCCTTTTATGAGCTGACGAATATTACATAAATTTGCTTTGCAGAACACTCAACGGCACTTGCGCAACGCACGAATACTTTTTGCAACACGCGGGGGAAATTAGCAGCATTCCCGATTCTGTCAAGGCGCGCCGACCGAGAAATTGTTACCATAGGCGCGAAACCCGGTGGGGGTGGCCATACCAACGCGACTTTTGGCGAGAGTAATTTTGGAGTTCCATGATTTTGACGAGAGCGGATGGTCATTGCAGGGATCTGGCGTGGATGACGCTGGCGCTGGATTATGCGACGCGTGGCGCCGTTCAGGGCGAGGTTCCGGTGGGCGCAGTGTTGCTGGACGCTGACGGCCATCTGCTGGCGGCGGCGCATAACACGCCTGTTCATAGCCATGATCCCAGTGCCCATGCGGAAATGCTCGTGCTGCGTCAGGCGGCACAGGTTTTGCAGAATTATCGGCTAACGGGTGCTACCCTCTATGTTACGCTGGAGCCTTGCGTTATGTGTGTTGGGGCGATGCTGCATGCGCGAGTTGCGCGTCTCGTCTATGCGGCGTCGGATCCTAAGACGGGCGCAGTGGAAAGTCTTTACCATCTCTTGGAGGATGGCCGCTTTAACCATCGTATCGTGACGGAGGGGGGCGTGCTGGCCGCACCCTCCGCGACATTGCTAAGGGACTTTTTCCGGGCGCGGCGACGCGGAAAAGGGGCAGGAGAGGCCGATGTCGCCACGGCTGAAACGGGTGTCGAAACGGGGCAGGGGAGCGGTGATGCGGCATTGCAGTCATGAATGGCAGGTGAACAATGGTGGTCGCGGCCTATATGAACTCACTCAGAAATTGCAGGCTTGGTTGCGGGAAGTCGATGCCTGGGCAGGATGGGCGAATCTCTTCGTGCCACACACCTCAGCCAGTTTATTACTGCAAGAAAATGCCGATCCGGATGTACGGGCGGATATCCTGGATTATTTTGCGCGTTTGGTTCCGGATGGCAATCCTGATTTTCTTCATCGCAATGAAGGAACTGATGATATGTCGGCGCACCTGCGCAGTGTGCTGACCCAGAATAGCCTGATCATCCCCGTACGGGAGGGGCGGGCGGCGCTGGGGGGCTGGCAGGGGGTTTTTCTTTTCGAACATCGGGTGCGACCAATCAGTCGCCGGGTGTTGGTCAGTTTTCAAGGGGTTATGGAGGAGGGCTGATGTCTGAGTTCATGGAATTATACAACGGAATGCTGCGCGGTATTCGTGCGTGGTCGCGTTGGGATGAGTTTCAGAAAACGCTCGCAGAACAGGCCGATAATGGCTGGTATGTGTACTTCGTTGGGGTGGATTTTCCGCAGGCGCCACTTGATGCCGTGACCTTTTGCAAGGTGCTGGACGCGATCGGTACCTTGCTGCATCACGACCATAAAGAGACATATCTGGGTATCGTCTATGTGGATGATTTTGAGCATCCGCGGCTGATCAAGATTTACGATCCCAACCATTTGGGGGCGTCTTGTGGCAGCAGCGGAAAGGCGATTCCAGCCGGCTGGGTATTCTCGCGGGTACCTCCCGATCCTTTGGGGGAATTTGTTGTGCCCGAAGGCCGCAAACGCTGGTGGCGGGAAATTTTTCAAAACTGATTGGGTTGGCATTGCCGCCAGGCCTTTTGTACCCTTGGGCGGGCTAATTATCGGGAGAACCCATGGAAGCTGACCTGAAGCCCCTGGAATTCGGGGGCATTCGCCGCTTGCTCGAAAAGCTCTGTGCGACGCCTTTCGGGGCCGAGGCGGCGCGTAACCTCGCACCCGCCCCCACAGTGGGCGTCGCGCGCCAGTTGCAGGCGGCCATCACCGCCGCCCGCGTTGGCCTGGAGTCGGGCGAAGGCCCGATTCTCCCGGAGCTGCCGGATGTGCGCGCCGGTATTCGCCAGGTAGCCTCTCCTGGTGCGGCGCTGGCGGGTACCGCCTTGCGTAATCTGGCGCTGGTGCTGCGGGT
>NZ_JAAZTY010000031.1 GCF_018854775.1 Acidithiobacillus ferriphilus
GGATTACCGCCAGCGGCCGTCCCAAGGATCAGTTGGGCGCCGAGGATTTTGTCCTGATGAATCTGCGGGGGCAGGTTGTGCAGGCCCCGCCGGGACGTAAACCCTCTGCTGAAGTCGCCATCCATGAGGTGGTCTATCGGCATGTGCCTGACGCCCAGGTCATTTTCCACGTCCACTCCATCGAGGCCAATCTCTGCGGGCACTTTGCGCAGCAGGGCCGGTTGCGCCTGCCAACTCTGGAAATGCTCAAAGGTCTGGGCGTGCCCGATGCCGAGCCGCGGGTGGATCTGCCGGTCTTCGCCAATCATGTGAATGTCACCCGGATTGCCGAAGATATGGACAGGGCCTTTGCCCAGGCGCTGCCTCGCGTTCCCGGTGCGCTGATTCATCAGCACGGGGTGACGGCCTGGGGCCCGGATTTCCTGGCGGCCAGGCATCATCTCGAATTGCTGGAATACTGTTTTCGTTATCTCGTACAGGCGAAAGCCCTCGCCATAGGAGTCTAGGATGAGTCAAGCCCTTCTCACCGTCATCGGCGAAGATCGCCCTGGTATCGTCGCCGCCGTCACCCAAGCCCTGTTCACTGCAGACTGCTCCATCGGTGATGCCTCGATGATGCGTCTCGGCGGTTACTTCACCATTATGCAGGTCATCGATTATCCGCGTGATCTGGGTTCCGTGGAAATGGCGCTGGACCCTGCCATCAAACGTCTCAATCTGCGGGTGCATCTGGACCCTATCCCCAGCGTGGCGCTGAGCGCAGATATGCCGAACACCCGGGTCACCGTTTACGGGGCCGATCATCCGGGCATTGTCGCGGGCGTCACCGGGGCCTTGGCAGCCATCGGTTTCAATGTGATTGATTTGGAAAGCGAGAGTTCCGGCAGTGCCGAGCGGCCACTCTATGTGATGGTCATTCAAGGCTATGCGCCAGAGGGGGTGGAGAGTGTCCGCAAGGCCGTGGCGCCGTTGCGGGAGAGGGAAGGGGTGGAAATCGGTGTGCACCCCATCGAGGCGGCGGTGTTCTGATGGCGGTGCTTTCCATTCTGACCTATCCGGACCCCAGGCTGCAGCGCAAAGCCGAGCCGGTCAGCGTATTTGACGACGATCTGCACCATTTTGTCGGTGATCTGACGGAAACCATGTATGCCGGTCCGGGGGGTGTGGGTATTGCGGCGCCACAGGTGGACCGTCCGCAGCGCATCGTGCTTGTCGACGTGCGTCCCAAGCTGGGGGAGAACTGCCACGGGCTCATGGTGTTGATCAATCCCGAGCTGGTGGCGTGGGAGGGCATGGCGGTGGGCCGCGAGGGCTGCATGTCGGTGCCGGACTTTACCGGCAATGTCATCCGCGCCGAACGCATACAAGTGCAGGCGCAGGATGCCTCGGGACGAGAGCGGAGTTACGAGTGCGAAGGCTTCGAGGCCCGAGCCGTTCAGCATGAAATGGATCATCTCGACGGTTTTCTTTTTCTGGACCGGCTGGTTTCGCGGAAGATTGATCTGTTCCGGCGGAAAAACTACAAGAAGTAGGCCGGCGTCGTTGACCGGACTACGGATACCCGCGAAACGCAATTTAGTTCGCTCGGACTGGCAAATATAAGCCCCAAGAGGCCCACCCCTCTTTTCAGTA
This sequence comes from Acidithiobacillus ferriphilus, assembly GCF_018854775.1. GTDB lineage: Bacteria > Pseudomonadota > Gammaproteobacteria > Acidithiobacillales > Acidithiobacillaceae > Acidithiobacillus > Acidithiobacillus ferriphilus. The sequence goes on from NZ_JAAZTY010000031.1 coordinate 1,633, forward strand.
TTCCGATCAGCCCGGCAGCCATCGGTATTTCCCGCAACATCGTTTTTCGGTCGTGTCGACCGCGAATCGCCGTACTGTTGTACTGAGGAGTAAAAGGCATGGAAAAAGGGTGTCGGAATCTGACGGTATGTTTTTTTATGCTGTTTTTAAACATTTTTTGCGCCGGCTATGCGTGGTCTGAGGGCGTCTCCCCCCCCAACACCCGCAACATCAATGGCCCGATCCACGTCAGTGCAGAAAACAAAGGTTGGGTGACCCACATCCTGCCTACAGGGCGTATCGTCAGTCCCGTGGGCTTGGTCAACGGTGCCCCCAACTTCGTGACTGAGGTGGTGCCGGTAGGGAATCATGTGGCCGCCCTGGCCAACGGAGCGACGCGCGCGCAGACCATCACCCTCTACGATCAGAAGACCCTGGAGCGGGTGGCAGAAATTGTCGCCTACAAAAAAGATGCCAAGAAAGCGGCTCCCAGACCCAACGATATCACTGATTTGCATGGTGAAACCATCGCTCATCAAAGCTTCTTTCAAGGCATGGTGGCAGGCGCCGACCAGACGATCTATGCAGCCGGTGGAGAGAGTGGCGATGTCGCCGCCTTTGCGCTAAGGGGTGGCAAGCCCGCGCTCCTACGCCGTTATCCTCTGACCTGGCAACCTTTTCCAAAAGACCAGTACCCCTACGAATATCAGGGGCACCACATTAATCAGCCCAGACTGTTTTATCCCGATGCCGTTGCCGTGGGTCCCCACGGTAACTATCTCTATGTGACGGGTATGCTGTCCAACAGCCTGGCCCGCGTCAACATTCAGAGTGGGCAGACCGATTACCTCAATGTTGGACCCTACCCCTACGCGGTCACTTTTGCCGATGGCGGCCAGAAGCTGGTAATCAGCCTCTGGGGTGGTAACGCCGTTGCGGTAGTGGACCCTGCATCCATGAAGCTATTGGGTACCGTGCGTGTCGGCCCCCCTCCCGGTCCCGACAGTACCGATGCCGGTGTCCACCCCACGGCATTGGCCGCCGTCCCTCATTCGCCGGATGTTTTTGTAGCCCTCGCCAATGTCGACCGTATCGCCGAAGTGGACACCATCAAACTCAGCGTCAAACGCCTTCTCAATGACAGCCCCTATCCCGACGCCCCGCCAGGCAGCTATCCCGACGGCCTGACCATCGTCGATGGTAAACTCTTTGTCGCCAATGCCGGCAACAACGACGTCGCCGTCTATAACGCGCTGACTGGCAAAGGCCTCGGCCTCATCCCGACAGGCTGGTACCCAACGGCGATCACTCATGCGGGCAACGCCCTCTATGTGGTAGGCGCCAAAGGCCTGGGCTCCGGCCCCAACGTCGACCACCAGTGGGTGGGCGACATGATGGACGGACTCATTCAGAAAATTGACCTGAATGACCTCTCGACCCATCTCCCGGCCTGGACCCGGCAAAGCCTGCGCAATGACGATTTTACTGATGCCCAACGTCACGCGCGTCACGCGGAAGACGTCAAAAGCGCTGCCTTTCTGCGCAAACACATCCATTACGTGGTCTTCATTTTGCGCGAGAACAAGACCTTCGACGAAGATCTGGGTGATTACCAACGTGCCGGGGCCTGGGCGGAGCCGCGTCTTGACCTGTATGGGCCCAAGGATCTGCCCAACCTCTATCATCTTGCCCGTCATAACACCTTGTTTGTGAATTTCATGGCCGATGGCGAGGTGACTGCGCAGGGTCATCAGTGGACGACGGCGGCTTCAGATTCTGACTTTGTGCAGCGTACCTGGCCGGAATACTACTCTGGGCGTGGCCTGGTCCCCAATCCGGGCTGGACGCAGTCCTTGTTACCTGGTGGCGCGAGCGGGACGGGTGGTATACCTCTCGGTGTTGATAACCCTTATGCGATTTATGAAAACCTCTCGGTACTCGGCAAGTGGTCCAATCCCTGGATCAGCTATCCGCAGCGCCTTTTTTTGTTTAATGATTTGCTCGATCACAAGGTGTCGTTTGAGGACTTCGGCGAGTTCGTCTCGCGCTCCCAGGCGGGCAATATCTCCACAGCGATGAAAAAGCATTTGGCCACCGGCTTCCCCGGCTGGGACCGGATGATCCTCGACACCTACCGCGAAAAAATGGCGGTACAATGGCTGAAGGCCCATCCAGGCGCCAAGTTCCCGCACTTTATTTACATCTGGTTGCCGGATGATCACACCGCAGGTCGTTCGCCGTGCTATTACACGCCAAACTATTACGTGGCCAACAATGACTACGCAACGGCCAAGTTTATTCACTACCTTTCCACCACACCGGAATGGAAACACATGGTGGTGTTCCTGACCGAGGACGATGCCCAGTCAGGAGCCGATCACCTCAATGCGCACCGGACCTTCGCGCTGGCCGTGGGACCTTGGGTGAAGAAAGGATATTTGGAAACCAAGCTCTACTCGCAAGTTAACATCTTGAAGACTACGGAAGCGATTTTTGGTCTGCCGCCGATGTCGCAATGGGACGAAAATGCTGGCGTATTCTCCGGCATGTGGACGCATCATCCGGATTACGCCGAGACCAGGCTGTTCCCGATGCAGGTGCCGGTTGCGTTCAACGCAGGCCAATGTGATGACTACACCCTGATGCGTCGCGAGGCCGGGGCTTCCGGACATCCTCTGCGCCCGGATTCAAAATGGTATATCTGGTACAAAGCCCATCAGGCGCAGCATGGTGCCGGGTTGCCGCCTCCGGGTAAGGGGGAAGCCTACGCGCCCACGACCTTGCTCAAGGTGCCGGGTCCCGAGCAGATGAAGCAGGAATGGATTGCCACCAAGGGGGTAAAGGCCTGGCACAAGGAGGTCGCTTATTTGAAGGCTTATGCGCAAAAGCGGCATGCCCCCGTTGCCGCCTATCAGGCCGGGGAGACGGAGTGACAGGGCTTTGCCCGGGGCAGTCTGACGAGGCTGGGCGCGCGCCGATGTGGCATGCGGTTTAACATAGCGGGACGTATATAGATAATGGCCGACGGGCCGTCTAATCCAACGATAATATGTAGAGGCATGCTCAAGGTTAAAAATTGATGTCGCAACTCGAACATATCGAAGCCATCGAAAAACGTCTGTGGAGTGCCGCCGACAACCCGCGCGCCAACTCCAACTACGCCAGCGGAGCAGATCGAGCCCAAACTGCCCAGTCGCGGCGGCAAGACCCGCGACCTGACCAAGGAAGACTTCTCCCAGCAGAGCGCGATTTATCTGCGGCCCAAGGCGCAGTTCGATACCCTCGTGGCCTTGCCCGACAGCGCCGACCGTAAATGATCAGACCATCGACAAGGAGCGTTACATGAATGCTCTCGATTTACAGGTCTCAATCCTGCTCTATCCCCAAGCTGGCGGGAGCGATGCTACCGAGGTTCGGCTGGAGGGAGATACGGTCTGGCTTACTCAGAAACAGATGGCCGAGTTGTTTGCGACCACCCCGGAAAACATATTGATGCACCTGAAAAACGCTTATCAGGAAGGTGAACTGCGGGAGTCGGTAACTGCTAAGGATTTCTTAGTGGTTCGCCAGGAGGGCAAGCGCCAGGTAAAACGCCAGCTCAAACACTACAACCTGGACGCCATCATCTCGGTTGGTTACCGGGTGAACTCCACCCAAGCCACCCACTTTCGTCAGTGGGCCACGCGAGTGCTGCGCGAGCATCTGACGCAAGGATTCAGCATAGAGGAGCGCGCCGCCCATCTGCTCTATTTCGTGATCAAAAACCATCCGTTTTCCGATGGCAACAAACGCTCCGGGGCCTTTGTGTTCCTGTTATAGCTGCGTCAGGAAGGCATGCGCCTGACTTTGGACGAAAACGGCCTGACGGCGCTGACGCTGCTGATCGCCAAGAGCGACCCGAAGGCCAAGGATCTGATGGTGCGTCTGGTGATGAACCTGTTGGCCGTGGGCCCCGGCACGAAAGGGGATGCATGAACTACACCGAAGATGCCCTCGTCCAGCAGGCCACCGCCGACTGCCTGGGGTAGCGGCTGGGGGACTTCGATTTCGATGCGCCGGAACACAACGAATTTCTTTGCGTGCGCGAGCTGTGGGTGAAGGACAATCTCTACCGGCGACGGGCGGGCATCACCGGTTTCGTCAACGGTCTGCCGCTTTCGAGCAGAATTTCTCTGGTTGCCGCGACTGTTCGCGGACAAAATAGTATCATCCTGGCTTCTCGTGGATCCTCCGTCTCCGGGTGAACTTTCCAGTGGCAAGTATGCAGTGTTACCAGTCATCGAGACTGATTGGCCTAACCGATTGTACACGGATCACTGGAGGGGCCGGAGGATGTGGAAAAGATGAAAATACCATATGCTATTGACTGGTTATATTGAGGATCGGAGAGATGCCATGCGCCCATCGCTCGCGTTTGAACTTCATCGCAATGCTGTGCGTGAAGCCGTAAGCCGCTTTCCCACAACGAATCCGCGTGTGTTTGGCTCAGCAATACGTGGTACCGATGAAGACGGCAGCGACCTCGATCTACTGGTTGATGCGCTGCCAGGTGCAACGTTGTTCGATCTAGGCGGCTTACAATGCGAACTTGAGTCTTTGCTTGGCGTCCACGTCGATCTGCTGACCCCCGCAGATTTGCCGTTGAAGTTCCGCGCCAAAGTGCTTGAGGAAGCGCGGCCGGTATGAGCGAGAACCGACTTCCCGACTACCTTGATCATATAAAACAAGCGGCAACAGATGCCTGCAGCTTTGTGAAAGACATGGGTAAAATCGATTTCATAAATGACAAGCGCACTCAGCAAGCCGTTATTATGAATCTCATCATCATCGGTGAGGCCGCAACTAAAGTGATGGACATATACCCAGAGTTTGCGGAAGACCACTCAGAAATACCTTGGCGAAGTATGCGCGGAATGCGCAACCGCATCGCCCATGGTTACTTCGACATCAATCTCGACGTGGTTTGGGATACCATAAAGACGGCGCTGCCGGAATTGGCGGCACAAATATCTGGTGTTGTTCGCTGATAATGAATTATCAGCCCGGGCGCATGTCCCCAAACGGCGCCAAGGCAGCGGACATTCTCGCTGCGGCCTGGGGCCGAGTAATATCGGCGAGTAACAGCTGCTTGTGACCGAGGATGCTACGGGGATATTATACTACAGCTTGGAACGTCACGTTGCATTCTGTCGAATTTACGTTTAACGCGATTAGGCCGCCGCGTTTTCCCCGCTCTGCGGCCGATTCTCTTTCCCTACAGACAGGAGACTCGCCATGATGAAGCTACTAAGCAATCTTCCTGACCACGTAGTTGGTGTCAGCGCTTCAGGTCAAATTGATGCGAAAGACTATGAGACTGTCCTCATCCCTGCCCTTGATGCAGCCCTCCAGAAGCATAAGCGGATACGAGTGCTCTATCAACTCACTCCAGATTTCGAGGGCTTCACCACCGGAGCTATGTGGGATGACGCCAAACTTGGACTCGCGCACTTGAAGGCGTGGGAGCGAATCGCAGTCGTGACGGACGTTCACTGGGTCGCCAATACGATGCGAATGTTTGCGTTTCTACTGCCGGGGCGATTCAGTGATTTGCTACGTTTCCATTTGAATGTTAGGCTTCCGACATGAGCCTTGAGCATCTACAGCCATTTGCCGGCCAACATGCGATTCAGTCAGCAGCGTTCTCCGCGGATTTCTCGTCTGAGTTGAATCTGCAAGAAGTGGAGCAGTTAAAGACAGCCGCATCTGGTCTAAAAGCGGACTTTCCTAACATTGTCGACCAATTCCGCACAACACTAAGTTTCTCCGTCAATCCCGCAGAGCAGAATCAGTCTGCGCCGCCCCCGGGGGCGCCAAGCATTGGTGGTTTTGTGCTGTCGCGCCCATCTGCCGAAGCAGTTCCAGGCGCTAATCTGCGGCAAGTGTTGGTGTCACTTAAGAACGTCATTATCATCATCAACGACTATACACGATGGGCAAAATTCACGGCGGATATCGAACGATATTTAGGTGTTCTACTTAAACCAATAAATGCCCAAAAAGGAGTTGCCAGTATTGGACTCCAATTCACGGATGCTTTTACCTGGAATGCTGATCCTGAAGACTTGAACCTTGCTGAAGTTTTTTCTATAAATACAGACTACTTGGTGCCAAGTGTATTCAAAAGGGGGGTAGCTCTTTGGCACTCGCACCACGGCTACCTTCTGGAGCAAACCAATCCAGTAGCATTCCAGCAGATTGAGAATATTAATGTCAGTCACAATCTAGTCAACGGAAATCCACAGTTACAAATCCTTACATCTCATAAGGCGACATTCAGAAAACCGCTTTATAAGGTATTAGATTCTAATAAGGAAAAAATATCTCAAATAATGGATGGCATGCACAGGGGAAATAAAACCATGCTTGCCGATCTTCTGACCGCTGAGGTTCAGAATAAAATAAACCTCAACAGTCTTGGGGGGTGAAAATGGAACCGTTATCAATGTTTATTTTGACTGGTGCGCTTCTCACGAACCAACCGACTAGCCCATCAGTCACCGATTCCTACGCGGGCAGCGAACTGCATTATGATTATGCGCCGACTCGTTTCTCGCTGCCGACGCCTGAGAATATTATTGCTGAACCTGCGACTCTCAATACTTTGGATGCGCCTATTACTCAGGCATTGAGTCCGAAGGAGTGTCTGATGCGCGAGGTATTAAGCTATGCCGGATTTGCTGATGGGTGGAATGGCGAAGGAAGTGAGGGTCCAACACAGCAGGCTGTGACCGCTGCCATTAAGTTTATAAATGCCGTTCCTGCTCGACTACCACTACCGCGACCGATGTTGTCATTAAATGGAGAAATTGGCCTCTATTGGGGCCTAGAAGGTGGCTATGGAGAGACCACGTTTGAATTAAACGGTGAGTTTGCCTTCTTCTCTCGTGATATGCAGGGCACAGAATATTTTGAAGAAAATTTGAATGTTTATGGCCTAACAGATGCTTGGTTCTGGGAGAAACTTGGCCATCTTGATATCATTCAGAATGCCGCATAGTAGCTGATGAAATGTAAGGACTTTTTCGATTCAGTAAAGGAGGCAGAATCGAAACTAAGCAAAGAACTCCAGAAACATCCTGAATCAACCCAAGTGGAGTGGGAAAATGAAAGTGCTTCCTCTTACTCCCCGGGTGTGGTCCAAAGTGCGGAAGTTTTAGCGCGACAAATAGTTGATCCAACTCACTTTGATCGAGTCAGCGGTACGATTAAGCCTACCTTTTTTGATGATGCGGCAAGCATTGGCGCATCATGCCATCGACTCAATTACATAGATTATCAAACAATTCAGAAAATGACGGAGCAGCGGGTCGCTCAGGCGAATCAAAACCCGCCAAGCACCGGACCTCGAACTGCAATAGGCTACGCCTCGGTTATTGCTGAGGAAGTTCGATCCATTAGGACTGGCAGCAATCCAAACCGACGAGGCTCTGCCGTCTACGATACAGCAAAATCGGACGATAATTCTCACGTCGATATCTGTCAGCTAGTGTCTACTCGGCAAGATGGCAAGAGCGTACGAGCACAGCTTTGGAAACTCGCGAAAGATCGCCTAATGAAGTTTCCGCCACCACAGACCAACGATGACTAGCATTGAGTTCTATTCCCTATTCCGGAGCATACCTTGCTTTAGTACCTATTTTACAAAGTGGGCTTTTTATTTGGGTATCCGGTATCCGGAATCCGGAATTATCACCAGTTCTATAGTCATATCACTAATGTGTTGCGGTTCCGAGTGTCCGCAATATTTGAACTAGCTGACCATATTGAGGAAGCATGCAGGTGACCGCTCAGGGTCGTAGGACTAAACCGCTGGCGCGGTAGGGTGGCTTCGTTCTGATTTTGTGGGCCATTGTGACAACGTGCCCTCCATTTCCTATGTTGAAAGCTCAGGCAATTCGCCTGCTTTCAGGATAGGAGCAGCGTCATGACCCCTTTGAATCGGGACATTACTCCCCTACGTCAACGCATGATCGATGATATGCGGATGCGCAAACTAGCCCCTAAGACACAAACCGCCTATATCCGAGCCGTGCGGAAATTCGCAGGCTATCTGGGGCGACCACCGGACACGGCGGCAGCGGAAGACCTCCGTTCTTTCCAGTTATACCTCGCCAATCACGGTGTTTCGTCGATCACCGTCAACGCTACCATCACCGGGCTGAAGTTTTTCTTTGAAGTCACGCTTGATCGTGCTGACTGTATGTCAAAGATGCAATCCGTGCCGGTCCCGCGCAGGCTACCCGTGGTATTGAGTCGTGAGGAAGTAGCCCAACTGATCGCCTCCGCCCCAAATTTGAAGTACCAAACCGTCTTCTCGGTCGCCTATGGTGCAGGACTGCGCTCTCATGAGGTGATCTCCCTCAAGGTCGGAGACGTCGATAGCCAGCGCATGGTTCTGCGGGTCGAACAGGGCAAAGGACTACAGGATCGCTACGCCATGCTCTCGCCAGTACTGCTGGAGCGTCTGCGTGCCTGGTGGTGGGCAGCCCACGCACAAGGGAAGATGCTCCGTGGTGGTTGGCTGTTCCCAGGACGCGACCCAAGTCATCCGCTCAGTCCTCGACAAATCAACCGCGCCATACACTTTGCTGCGACTGCGGCAGGGATCAGTAAACGGGTTTCGATGCATACGTTGCGCCATAGTTTCGCCACCCATCTGTTGGAACAGAAAGTCGATATCCGGATCATTCAGGTCCTGCTCGGCCACCGGCGTCTGGAGACCACGGCGCTCTATGCCCATGTGGCCACGGAAATCCTGCGTGAAGTGGTCAGTCCAATCGAGGGCTTGCGCCCCATGTAGGCCATCTCCGTGGAACAGCCCGGCCGTAGAGGTCGCGGATATTTTTCGTGCCCATGGGCCTTCCTGGCGACAAGCTCAGCACACCCACTTGAGCCGCAGCCAACTCAAGGTCATGTCCGCCATCGAACAGTGCCGCAGCGCAGCGCTGGGAGGACATCTGCTGCGCTGCACGGAGTGTGCGCATACGGACATCTCTTATAACTCTTGCCGCAACCGGCATTGCCCTAAGTGCCAGGCCAGCGCGGCTCGACGCTGGCTGGAGGCACGGCAAACCGAGCTGCTGCCAGTGGATTATTATCATGTGGTATTCACCCTGCCAGCACCCATCAGCGCGATCGCTTATTCCAACAAGGCGGTGATGTATCGCCTGCTGTTTAACGTCGCTGCCGAAACACTGGAAACCATTGCGGCCGATCCCCGGCATCTGGGTGCACGCATCGGGGCTACGCTGGTTCTGCACACATGGGGATCGGCGCTGACACATCACCCCCATGTCCATGGTATTGTCCCCGGTGGCGGCTTGTCACTAGACGGCACCCGTTGGGTCGCCTGCAGACCGGGGTTTTTCCTACCGGTACGGGTGCTCTCGCGCCTGTTTCGACGGCGCTTTCTCGAAGCACTCCGTCAGGCGCACCACGCCGGCCAGCTCCAGTTTTTCGGAGAATATGCTGCGCTGGTCGATACCGGCGCCTTCGCCGACTGGCTCGCGCCATTGCGGAACTGCGAATGGGTGGTTTATGCCAAGCGCCCCTTTGCCGGGCCTGCAGCGGTGCTGGCCTATCTATCCCGTTATACGCATCGGGTGGCGATTTCCAACCGGCGCCTCGTGGCCTTTGACGCGCACGGGGTAACCTTCCGCTGGAAAGATTACCGGGCAAAAGGTCGTACTCGTCATAAAATCATGACCCTCAGCACGGACGAATTCATGCGTCGCTTTCTGATGCATGTTTTACCCAGCGGGTTCCATCGCATTCGCCACTATGGGCTGCTGGCCAACGCCAGGCGCAAGAAAAACCTAGTGCTGGTCCGTAACCTTTTGCACGCGACACCCGATGCATCGCCAGAAAACGAGGATACCTCCGCAGGAACAACCACCCAGCCCACCTTCGTCTGCCCGGATTGCGGGGCCGCGATGGTCATCGTCGAGACTCTGGTGCGTGCATCTTCCATCCGTGCACCACCCCGGCATGGAGTTGCGCAATGATTGCCAGCGCCCACCGATACCTACCCTACTGCCCACCGGCGATATATTGGCCAGAGCCAATAAGAGACCCTTGGGCATCGTCCAGAAAACAGCATAATTTTCGCCTGTTGAATCGTAGTGTGCCGACAGAAATCGAGCATATCCGACCACGAGCTGCCCGCCCCGGAGAACAACTCCGTCCACAGTCCTGCCAATCTGGCCTTTTATGCCAGGATATGACGCTTCAAATCCCCATAGCCTGTAGCCTCATCTGAACGTCACGTTTCCCCCCGCGGTTTCCTCCTTCGTGGCTTGTCCGACGCCTGCCCGATAAGTCCCGCAGCACCAGTCGCCGCGTGGGCAGGCATCAGACAACCCTTAGCGATAGTGGCCGTCCAGACATAGAAAATGGGCGAGTTTATGAACGCTTCTGCACACCAAATCTGGGTCAGAAGTGTCCAGTTATCAAGCGTTAAGAAAACTTTAATCATCAGAACTGATAACATTTGGCGCTAGATTTAGCGTCGTTGTGCTTCTGAATTGAAACCACTGTCCATCGTTCTATTTTCTTTCATTCAATTCCAATCCAGCTGATCGCTTCCCAGCATTTTTCTAAGGCTTCGAAATCTTCCTTGCCGAATGGATGGCGAGGACGTTGCAAACAAATCGAATACCGCTCCAACGGGCACTCAATGCGGTGAGCAAATACTGACCGATAAATAAAATCGCAGCTAGTGCAATTGTCCATCGAGTGGCACCAACAAGATTTAGCGACAGCGGAACCAAGACAATAAGTGGTAAGGATAGAACAGCCATATCACGATACATCAAGAATAACTTGTGTGCTTCTAACACCTCTTGTTCGTTTGATATCTGCTTATAGAGCTTATACCACATGGAATTCTGCCCTGTAGAGTCGGTAGGTAATGCACCTACGTTTTCCTTTAAAGCCATCATATCAATCCGAGGGTCACGTGGACCGTATTTTGTAAATGCCTCGCATCCGGGCAGCACACCGAGAGGCTTCCAATAGACTAACATTGACTTCACATCGTGCGGCAATGCATTCACGACCAAGAGCACCACGATAGGCATAACCATTGTTATCAACACGCGCACGATACCAATCTGCGTCAATGTTGTTACCCCATTTACCAAATTTGGGTCAACGAACAAACACACGAAGAGGGCATCTGTGGCAGCCAACAGGACAAGCCACTTCATGTTTAGGGACTTTAGGGAGCGTTCACCGCTGCTTTTCATCCCGCGTACTCCCTATCAATGGTGTAAGTCTCGTTATCGATGGTGAATTAAATCCAGCCATCACGGCGTGTGGTAAGCGCATATCGATCCTTCATCATTGCCCGAACGCGCACCCCTCTCTCCCGTGGCACGGCGATAGTCTGGAACAGTTGTGTCTTATGCTCGAAATGATTTAACGTGGCGATTTGGACAACCATCAAAATTAGCGTAGGCCCATACTTTTCCATTATTGAGCAGGTATTTATTTCAACTTCCCTTTTCAGTGTAGATTTTTTTCTTCGTCGCACTCACCTCAATGTGAACATTTCCGAAGTGCTTTGTTGAGTAGACTCGCTCCTTAGCCAATGAGTTGTAATACGTATAGTCGTATGAATGGCCTCTGTGATCTGACACCACCACAAACTGCGGATCGATGTGCTTAAACACATCCTTCTCGATATTCTGGGGGCTGCCATGATGAGGGGCTAAGAATACGTTTGCCTTAAGTTCATCTGCACCATGGTATGCAAGTATGTCTCTCCAAGCTTCTTTAGTTGCATCGCCACCCAGCAGAATAGAGACCCCCTCATGCACTATTTTCAGGACATAACTCAAATGATTAAATTCCTCGGTTTCAATTGCCTTCCGCACCATTTCGTTGGACGGGCCAAGCACTTTTATACCATCTTCTTTCCAATAGCTTAATCTCTCCCCACCTTGGAAAAGTTTTAGAACCTTTGGCTCTGACGAAGCTTTCCTCAGCTTCTGATAAGCTAGCCAATCATTTCTTGAATATCCGCCAATTTGCATCCTGTCGAGATCCATTTCTTTTTCATGCGGCGTATCCCAGAAGTTATGTATTTTTCTTTCTTTATCGAGATCATAAAGGCCGGACATGTGATCCATGTCTGGGTGCGTTAAAATGAACCGGAATATTGATTCGTTGGGGTACGTACGATTTAAAAAATCAATTGGGCACTGAAGAACATCGTCGTCGTCATTAATTCGTGAATTATCGATGTCGACAACCATCAAACGTTCACTTGGAAGCTTGATTACTGTGCAGTTCCCTTTCCCAACATTTAAGAAGTGAATCTTCAACATTCCATGCCTCCTCTGTATATCCATTGTGCCGCCAATAGCCAATCTAAATAGATCAAGTATATTGTGCTGCACCAATTATCAGCATAACAATAATGGAGGAAGATCTCACGTGCGCCATGATTTCACGGTTGGATTTTGTGAGGGTGCGCAGGAGACCTTATGCATCCTGTCCCATGTGGTATCTTCAATTCTAAGCCCACAAAGACAATGAAATTCTTCCTCTCAGAGCCCGGCAAGCATGAGGCATGGCTCTAGCCTATTTATACACCCGCTTCCAGTCAGCTACCGAACATCAGGGCTCAACGGCGGCAGGGCAACAGAAACTGCCGCTCATTCATAATTGCGAACGAGCAGTACCATTCAAATTTGACGGTTATTTGTATCATATTTGTACCAGAAATATGCCGTTTGGACATCAACCACCCAGAAGAACTAGCTAGTTTCACAGTGAATCTATATAAATTTCGTCATCGTGTCCGCCAAGCATATCGCTTTGTAGATTTTTAATTCTATTTATAATTATGCCGTTTAAATCTTCGATATCACCGAATCTTTTCCTGATGCAATCCGCGACTTTTGTTATACATGAAGGGTCATTAACATAATTAATTATAGCGTCATCGATAGCTTTAATTACTTTATCAGCGGTGCTTTTATTTGTCATGGTTTCCCCGTAATCACTAGAGCTAACATACGTATTAATGGCATGTAAGCATTTGAAGATTGCTCACGTGTCGGACCAAGAACCATCGTCTACACAATAATTATTCTTGCTTGTTCAGTGTTGAACAACTCGTATACCTATTGCAGAAGACGCCAATATGACAACCGGACACTGCAAGCCAACGACCGCTTACAGTCTAGTGCCGCCGATCAGAACCCAATGTAGGCAGCGCATCCTTCAGCATGTATCAAGATATATCGATATGGTTTCTGTTGTCCATGTTGCCACACCTGCGCCAAAGAAATCTCGATCTTCCGTCCAGATCGGACAATCCAGCAGCAAGGACGCTGTCACCGCCGGTCAATCCCGTTCGTCTCTCCGGGCAATTCTGGCTTTTGCGGCGTTTTCTACAGGCGACTGCTCAGCGACAATGTTTCCTGGCCAATCAACTGTACGGCCACCATGAGCGTATCTAGCGCATCCCGCCATACCACTTCGGATATCCCCCGGGCGAGGGCCAATTCTGCCAAGTAGTGCGCGGTTTCGTCATAATTCGCTTCGGCCACATAGAAACTGACCCTGTCACATGCATCGGCGATGAGCAGCCGCACTCGCCGCCCCAAGATAGCACGAATCAGGATGTTGGCGTCTACAACCAACCTCCTACGCGGCATGATCTTTTTTGCGCCATTTCTTGAACCCTGCAACCAGTTCGTCCTCTGTGATACCCAGGCGTTCCATTTCTTCACGCATTCGCCGCCCTGCTTCGAGCAAAGCATCCCTCTCTGACTGGCTGGGTTTTTTGGGGACAGGGATGTAAAAGCCGATGGTCTGCCCATGTCGGGTAACCTCAATGGGCATTGAGGCTTCGAGATATTCAGCTAATTTGTCGCGTAATTCTCGCACTCCTACACGTAGGCTCATAATCGCCTCCTTTCAGCCACATTGTGTACGCAATATATTACACAAGACGGGCCCAATCAAGCCGCTGCGTACCTAATCACTTTCCATGCCGAGCCTCACAACGGACGGACTGGGCTGGCAGTTGCCTGGCGAGTGATCGGTGATGCAGCGGAAGTAGTCGTCCGGCGGCTTGACCATCGTGTTCTCCAAACTCGTCACCATGATTGGAAACCGTGGCTGCCTACTGAAAATGGTTTTCGAGAATTGCAACCCATTGATTTACTGTGCGGCAATGATCACCATTTGAACCCTCTCAAAAACGACCCATTACAAACACAAGCACCACTGGTGTTTGAAATATATGTAGCTATAATAAATAAATGAAGATCACCAAGGACTACGGAGAAATCCGCCTCATCACGGCGGGCATGTTGCGGGAACGGATGGTGGTCATGGTATGGACGCCGCGTAACATCGATGATCGGCACATTATCAGTATGAGGAAGGCTAATGAGCGAGAACAAATCCAATATGCCCAGCACCTGGATTGATCCGGACGATGCCCCCGAGCTGGACGCGCAGTTTTTTCGGGAAGCGGACTTATATCAGGGGGACCAACTGATCCGGCGCGGCCGGGGACGCCCGAAGCTGGCCAGTCGCAAGGTGCTGCTCTCGGTGCGTTACAGCCCGGAGGTAGTCACCTACTTCCGGCAGACCGGAGAAGGGTGGCAATCCCGCATGGATGCGGTACTGCGTGAGTATATCCAGCGCAAGGCATAGTTCGATGGGTTTCCCGGACAAGGGAGCGCTGATGGGCAAGCGAGGAAGCGATCGGTCACCAATCCGGTGGGTATCATGCAACATTTGCTAAAAACAGGTGGGGGAGATTCTCCCGAACCCTGTCTGCAGTGCCTGCCAGACAGGCGCATACCCGTGGTATTGGGTGTCACGGGACATCGGGATATGCTGGACAAGGAAAATCTGCAAGGCCGTCCCCGGCAACATGGATAGACTGAATGGTTTCCGGACGGAAGTGATTCGCGCATGGCTGCACGCGCTCAGGCGGCGCAGTCAGCGCGCACGAATGTCTTGGCGGCGTTTTGGCCCGATAGTGAAGCGATACCTTCCTCCCGTAAAACTGGCTCATCCCTACCCATCGCAAAGGTTTCGCGTCATGACCTGAGGTAGGAGCCGTATGCGGTAATTCCGCTCGTATGGATCTGTGCGGGGGGCAGTGGGTAACTACTGTCCCTACCGCGACCCGTGAGGCCCTATTTCAGCGCGCAAGCGATGGCCAGGTGACTGCATGCTGCACATTCAACTAACCCCGGGTAACATGGTGGAGGACCGTGCGGTACGCAGGATGGGGGCGGTGTTGTGCCCTCAGCCCGAGCGCCCGACAGGGGCATAGAGGTATTCATAAAAGTTGTCCATGGCGATGCCTTGCGTGTCGTAGCCCGTGGCCTGAACGACATCACCCTTGACTCTCATGGCGACCATACAGGCATGCTGAGCTGGGAGCGTGTCGACTGTGACGAAAGAGGGGCCGTTGCGACCGCAGGCATTATCGGGATATTCCCGATTCAGGCGGGAAATCAGTGTTTGTACCACATGCCAGGCTTGCAGCGGAGATGCGGCGGCGAAGGCGCGCTCGTTGCGCCAGGCGGCTTCTACGGCTTGGCGCTCCTGGGCAGTAGGCGCTTGTGAGAGCGCTTCCCGGTGCAGATGATCCAGAGCCTGCAAGGCGACATAGAGGTCCGTACGCGCGCCACTTTGTTGGTCAATGACGTGGACACTCAGGGCGATGGCAAGGACACCATAGGTAATGATGATGATGCCGATTGTCCAGGCAAAACGCAGGCGGGCGGAGGCGGACGGACGTTCTGCCATCAGCTGTGGCGGCGCTGGGTCTGGTAGTGACGGCGGGTGGGTTGCTGTACCCGGCGATCGGCGATACTGCCTTCTTCATGCCGTATCTGCAGGCGATTTTCGGCGGCGAAGCGCATGATTTCGGCAAAGGCCTCCGGGCGAATCTCTTCCAGGCTCTCGTCTATGATAATGGCGGCGTTGCCATTGATAGTGGCGGGCTCAATGAGGGGCAGATAATGGATTTTGTGGTCGGCGCCGAAATGAGCCAGTCCAACCCCTTCAATGAGCATCTCCGCCCAGGCGGAGGGGCGGAATTTGCCACCGCTTTCGGTAACGCCATCGATGATGATCATGGATGCATGCGCTCTTTGGGGAAACGGGCGATGATGATAGCGCTCCTTTCGGAGAGAATGAAGGGGGTCACGAAAAGGTCTCAACCGGGGCCGGGTGTTCGCAAAGGTTATCAATGTATTGCGTGAAATCGGCACCTATCTCGGGGTGTAACTTGCCAAAGGCGATGGTCGCCTTCAGATAACCAAGTTTGTCGCCGCAATCAAAGCGCTGCCCGGAAAAAAGATAAGCCAGCACCTGCCGTTCTTCCAACAGATGGGCGATGGCATCCGTCAGTTGAATCTCGCCACCCGCGCCTTGCTGAGTCTGTTCCAGAAAGTGAAACACCCGTGCGGGGAGGATGTAGCGTCCAACCACGCCCAGATTAGAGGGCGCGTTTTCGGGCTTGGGTTTTTCGATGATGCCGCTAATCTGGTAAATACGATCATCCCAGGGCCGCGCGTCGACTACGCCGTAGCGGGTGGAATGTTCCCGTGGAATTTCTTCCACGCCGAGAATGCCTGCTTGATAGCGGTGGTGCTGTTCTACCATTTGTGCGAGCACGGGTGGCTCACCGAGCATAAGATCGTCTGCCAATAAAACCGCAAAGGGTTCATCACCCACCACTGGGCGAGCCATCAGCACCGCATGCCCAAGCCCGAGAGGGTAGGGCTGACGTAGAAAAATGGTGCTGACATGGCTGGGCAGGATACCCCGCACTTGCTCCAGCAAGGCCACCTTGCCGCGTTTTTCCAGCTCGATTTCCAACTCGTAAGAAACGTCGAAGTGGTCTTCGATGGCACGCTTGCCGCGTCCGCTGATGAAAATGAGTTGGTCGCAGCCTGCGGCGATGGCTTCCTCCACGGCATACTGAATGAGTGGCTTATCCACTACCGGCATCATTTCCTTGGCGCTAGCCTTGGTGGCCGGGAGAAAACGAGTACCCAGGCCGGCCACGGGGAAGACTGCTTTGCGCACTTCAGCCATGCTTTATCTCCTTAATTGTATGACGAGAGTATAACGAAGACTGTGGGTTTGCCGCAAAGCACCCACCGAATGGAATTGTCACCGGTTTTGGTCAAAATGATTTGTTGCTGTCTCTCTGGTTGTTTCACTGTTGGCACCCAGCTTATCACGGATGGCTTTCCCTCCCCCCACCCCGCCCGCCATGGCAAAGCGCAGAGCTTGTTGCGGGGTGAGATCGGGCAGGGGGATGACCTTGTCGCGTGGTACGAGGCAGGTGAAGCCACCGATACCGTAGCTCATGGGGATAAACACCGCGATACATTCCTCGGGCAAGCGGGGCAGTTCGCTGAGGATGTCGCGCGTGACCAGACCGATGAGGTAACCCATGTCGCCGCCCTGGCGAACCAGTACGGCGCTACGGAAACCGCGGTCCGTCCCGCCAAAAAGCAAGCCTACCGTTTCGTGAATGGTGCTGTAGAGGCTATGTAGTACGGGAATGCGTCCGAGGACGGTGTTCAGCTTCTCAAAAATCCAGGCGGTCAGGACATGGGAGGCGAGGAAACCGACACCAAGAATGATCATCAGGGTGAGCAACAAGCCCAGGCCGGGGATGTCGACGCCAAAAAGCGCCTTAATCGGTGCCTCAAAAAGGTTGTTCAGCCAGCCGCCAATCCACAACACCACGTAAACCGTCAGCCCAATGGGCAGCGAAATGAGCAAACCCTGAGCGAACCAGCGACGCAGGTGGATGCGCTGGAAGAGGGGTTTCTGGGCAATGGGAACGGGTAGTGTCATCAGGCCGGTGACGGAGTCAAAGTACGCTCAGCATAGCAAAATCGGTGATGGGGGCAAAGCATCGGCGCATCGCTACTCTTCATCCCGGTCCTCCTGACCCTTGAAAAGTTGCGGAGCCAGACTGTGCTTGCGCATCAATTTGTAAAGATCAGTCCGATGTCGGCCAGCTATGCGCGCGGCGCGGGAGATGTTGCCATCCGTAGCGCGCAACAGGTTTTCCAGATAAGCACGTTCAAAGGCAGCCTTGGCATCTTGCAGGGGTGGAAAAGCGCTCTGTCCACCTTGGCGACCATTGTCGGGAATGGTGTCGGCGGCGACCCAGCCTTTTTCAGTGACCGCCGCGGCAAAGGTGACGGCGTTCTCCAGTTCGCGGACATTGCCGGGCCAGGATCGTTGCATCAGCTTGTCGAGGGCTTCGGGGCTGAAGCCCAGAATATCCCGATTCAGTCGCTGACTTTCCCGATCAAGAAAGTACTGGGCCAGCAAGAGAATATCTTCCGCCCTTTCACTCAGGCTGGGGACCCGCAGCGGGATTACATGCAGGCGATAGTAAAGGTCCTCGCGGAAGGCACCACTGGCGGTGAGGGTATGAATATCCTGATGGGTAGCGCTGATGACCCGCAGGTCGACAGCTATCTCTGTTTTCGCGCCGACGGGACGTAGGCTGCCTTCCTGAAGGACACGGAGCAATTTAACCTGCAGGGTAAGAGGTAAATCGGCAATTTCATCCAGAAAGAGGGTGCCGTTGTTGGCGCTGCGGATTAATCCGACATGGTCTTGAGTGGCGCCGGTGAAGGCACCTTTGACATGGCCGAAGAGCTCGCTTTCCGCCAGTTCGGCGGGTATGGCGCCGCAGTTGACCGCAATGAATGGTCCGTCACAGCGCGGGCTGGCAGCGTGGATGGCACGAGCGACCCGTTCCTTGCCGGAGCCGCTTTCCCCGGAAAGGAAAACGCTGGCTTTCGAACTGGCGATCCGCGCCAATTCGTCCACCAGCGCGGCCATGATCGGACTGCGGTGGAGAATGCTCTGCCCCGCCTGTTCGCGCAAAGCTGTCCGGAGTTTGCGGGTTTCCTGACTGGCATGGCGCTGCACAAGGGCGGCTTTGGTCAGTTCTTGGAGTTCTTCGTTGCTGAAGGGTTTGCTCAGGTACCCGAATGCCTGCGCACGCATGGCCGCTACCGCGTTGGGGATGCTGCCATGGGCGGTGAGCAGAATGACCGGCAGATCGGGGTCAAGCGCCTGCACCGCCTCGAGCACGGCCATTCCATCCATGCCCGGCATGCGCAGATCGGTGATGACCAGATCGGGCCTGTCCGTGTGCAAAATCTGCATGCCTTGTGCAGGATCACTGCTCACCAGAACATGGTATCCCTCACTTTCCAGCCAGAGGCCGAGCAGGCGCAGAAAGTCGGGATCGTCGTCAATGGTGAGAATGGTGGGGATAGCTTTGGGCATCTTAGGGCCGTTTGGGAACGTGGTGGTCAAGAGATTTTTCGGCATGGTCATGGAGGAGATTTTCCAGACTATGCAGACGCACTTGTGCGGCAGCGGATTGTGCATGGGTGGCCGCTAATTGTGCCCGGGCCTTTCGGAGTGCTGCTATACATGCGTCCTTGGTGGCGGTGTGTTCTTGTAGAGCGTGGACGATACGCCGCAGGGGGAGCGTCTTGGCAGCCACTTCGTTATTCTGAGCCGCCAACCCCAACTCTCTCGCTGCATTTCCTAAAGCCGTGCTATTCAGCGGCTCGCTACGCAAGTAAGCATCCGCTAACGCTTCGTGGATGCGTGCGCAAGCAGTGGATGTGGCCAAGCCACAGTGGGCGAGATCGTCATTGAGCGGTATGTTACGTGTTGCACCGGGCAGGAGGGACTGTGGCGTAACCTGTGCGCACGCACTCAGCATCGCGGCGAGACCGAGTGCGGCAAAAATCGGAGAGAGCTTAGTGCGTCGGCGCATCAAACGGCTTCGACATTGCGCGCAGCGGGTAACCAGATTTCGGCGCAGAGACCGCCGCTGGGGCGATTGTGCATCCTGATCCAGCCGCCTTGGGCGCCCACCAGTTCGCGGGTGATCGCCAGGCCCAGGCCCGTGCCGCGCGGTAGGCTGTTGCTGACCGGTACCTGATAGAAACGTTCGAAGACCCGTTCCAGCAGAGCATCAGGAATACCAGGGCCACTGTCGCTGACGCTAAAATGGACACCCTTTTGCTGCGCCGTTGCACGAACCTCAATTCGTCCGTCTGCCGGACTATATTTATGGGCATTGCTGACCAGATTGGTCAGAATCTGTCGCAGTCTTTGCGGATCGGCATAGACACTGAGTTGCTCCGCCCCGTCACAATCCAAGGTCTGATTTTTTTTATCCGTTAGCGGCTGCATACGTTTTTGCAGGTCGACCAGCACTTCGGCAACAGGGAGATCCTGCGGGGAAAAATCCAGGGAGCGCGCTTGCAGGGCGTGCATATCCAGCATTTCATGAATGGCGGCATACAACTCTTTGACCTGGCGGACGATGATTTCGAGCACTTCGTGCTGGCGCGGCAACAGCGGGCCGATGCGCTCACTGAGCAGGAGTTCACTGCCGGAACGCGCCGAGGCCAGCGGAGTTATCAACTCGTGGGACACCTGGCTGAGGAATTCGTGTCGCAAACGTTCTTCTTCCCGTAGCCGCGTCTGCATGCTTTCAATGCTGCGGGCAAGATCGCGGAGCTCCTGGGGGCCTTCACTGGCGACATTCGTCAGTTTGCCCGCGCCAATATCCTCCACGGCACGACGAAAGTCCTTGAGGGGCCGGGTCAGGGCGGTGGCTACCCGCCAGGGGATGAGTATGCTGAGCAAAGCGGTGATGAATACCAGTGCATAGAGGAGTTGCACGGCCCGGGTCCGTGCCGCAGCGGCCGCAGCGCCTTGCCGAGCGAGGAGCGTCGTCATCGCCAGATGTACGGCCTGAAATTTTTTTTCGACGGCGGCTTTGCTGGCCTTCGCGGCGGCGCTGTCGCCAACGGTCTGCGCATAATTGACCAGGCTGCCTTGCAACTGTTGCATGGCCATCATGAGAGCGGGGTGATTGCGGGTGGCGCGTTGTAGTGTTTGCAGGTCATGCTCTTCACTGGTCACCAGTTGGATGAAGGTCTTTTCATAACCCGCCTGCGGCAGCACCTGGGCAAGCTGACGAAAAAATTCCGCTTGACGCTGGGTGTTTTTAATTTTTAGCAATTGTTTTTGCAGGGGTAACCCGACCTGAACGAGGGTGTCGCTGCTGTTGCCGAGGGTGTGAATGGAGCGAACCGCGACGTAGACCACACCGCCCACCAGCAGCAGTATCGCCAAAGCGACCAGCAGTACCCGCCGCGGGATGGAGTCGGCTCTGTTATGTTCTACGCGCGTCGGGACGACTGACTCGCGGTCTGTGCTGTGTCCTTCCATTAAATCGGCCGCCATTGGTTCTCCGGGTCTTTGGCACTGGACGCGCATTGGCATGCCCATAATACCCCTCACTAGCCAGAGTGTAAGCGACCCAGGCGTCGAGGCCTAGTGTAGACCATTGGCTACGCTTAAACATCCATGTGAATGGAGTGGTTTGGTGTCGTGTCGACCCCGGCCGTTATACTCAGGACTCAGCACCGGCCAGTAAGGCGGCTGCCGCCTGAGTAACGGCATCGCTGATTTCAATGCCGCCCAGCATGCGGGCGATTTCCTGCTGGCGCTCGGTGTGGTTCAGTGCGCGTACCGCGCTGAGGGTTTGCCCATTCATGACCTGTTTTTCCACCCGCAGGTGCTGGTGTCCCTGGGCGGCCACCTGTGCCAGATGGGTGACACAGAGGACTTGTTGGCGCACGCCGAGGCGGCGCAGCAGGCGGCCAACCCGTTCGGCAACCGCGCCGCCGATACCCACATCCACTTCGTCGAAAATCAGGGTGTCGATGCGTTCGGGTGCGGCAAGAATGACCTGAAGCGCGAGGCCGATACGTGACAGTTCGCCGCCGGAGGCCACTTTGGCCAAGGGTTGGGCGGGATGACCGGGGTTGGCGGTAATCCATATCTCCACCTGATCCCAGCCGGTATCGCGCCATTGTTTTTCGGCTTCGGGGTGGCTGTTCAGGCGTAGCTCGATGGCCGCATGGGGCATCCCCAGTTGCTGGATTTGCGCGACGACGGCCTGGGCCAGCGCATCCTGCTGTTGCTGGCGCGCGCCGCTGAGGGCAGCGCAGCCCTCCACGTATGCCGCCCGCGCCTGGGCCAGTTCGTGCTCGGCGGCGCTGCGCATGGCGTCGAGATCTTCGCTGGCCAGCAACTCCTGGCGCAGAGCGCTTAGCTTGGCTAACAGCCCGGCTATGTCGCAGTGGTGTTTACGTTGCAGATCCTGCAGGAGTTGCAGGCGCTGGGCGATGCTTTCCAGCCGCTCTGGATCGGCCTCCAAGTCGGTGGCATAGGCGCGCAGGCCGGTAATGGCTTCTTCGGTCTGAATCAGTGCCGAGTTGAGCAATTCATCGCATTCCGCGAGACGGGGATCATGGGCGCGGGCGGCGCTCACGTGGCGTTGCGCTTCGGCGAGGGAGCGCCCAGCGGCGGTATCTTCGCCATCCAGCCGGGCGAGAGCGGTCAAGATATTTTCCCGGAGCTTGTCCACGGCGCCGAGACGCTGTTCTTCAGCGCGCAGGTCTTCCCATTCGTCGGTCTGCAAGTCGGCGGCTTCCAGCTCGGCGAGCAGAAAGCGCTGCCAGTCTTCCTGCTCGTGTTGCCTGCCCTGCTGTTCCTGTAACGCGGCGCAGCGCTGGGCGGCTTGGCGCCATTGCCGGTAGCGGTCGGCAACGGTGCTCAGGGTGCTCTCCAATCCGGCGAAACGATCCAGCAGAAACAGTTGGCGTTCCGGCTGAAGCAGGCTCTGATGCGCATGCTGGCCGAGAAGCTCGACCAGGGTTTCACCGAACTCTTTGAGCTGGCCATTGGTGACACTGCGACCGTTGATGAAGGCACGGCTGCGGCCGTTGCGCTGAATGATGCGGCGCAGGAGGCAGACATCCTCGTCCTCGATTTCCTGTTCGCGCAGCCACTGACGCGCGGGGTGTTCCGGGCCGAGACCGTATTCGGCACTGATTTCCGCTTGCTCGGCACCATGACGGATGTCTTCGGCATGGCCTTTGTCGCCGAGGAGCAGGGCGATGGCGTCCACCAGAATGGACTTGCCCGCGCCGGTTTCGCCGGTGAGCACCGTCAGTCCTGCGGCGAAATCGACACTGACGGCGTCGATCAGGGCAAAGTCGCGCACTTGCAGGTTGAGGAGCATCAGTCTTCTCCGGGGGATTCGGCCCAGTGCAGTTTACCGCGCAGAATCTGGAAGAAGTTTTCCTCTTCGGGATGGATGAGGCGGGCGGAGCAGGGCGCACGACGGATGACGACCTCGTCGCCGATCTCCAGGGGGATGCTGTAGTGGCTGTCCAGACTGAGTGCGGCCGACTGGCGGCTAGCGGTGAGGCGGGCGCGGACTTCTACGGTATCGGCTACTACCAGGGGACGCGCAGTGAGGGTATGTGGGCAGATGGGGACGAGGAGGAGCGCCGCGAGGGCGGGTGTGAGGATGGGACCGCCTACGCCATGTCGGCGGGCGGT
>NZ_JAAZTY010000032.1 GCF_018854775.1 Acidithiobacillus ferriphilus
CCGCCGATGCCGCGGCACTGGATACGCTGCCGGGCATTGGTCCGGCCAAGGCACAGGCGGTGCTGGAATACCGGCAGGCGCATGGACCTTTCAAGAGCGTGGATGAACTCGTCAGTATCCATGGCATCGGTCCCAAGCTGTTAGAGCACTTGCGCCCGATGGTGAGCCTCAGCGGCGACTCGGTGTTGCCGCAAAAAACTGCCCGACAGGCTGGTCACTCTCATGCTGCAGTGCCGGTGGGAGAGGAACGCGTCGTTCGGCGCGGAAGTCACGGCTATATTCTGGAAAGCTCTCCACAGAGCAACGCCTTCTCGCTCAACGATTAAACTACCCGCAATGATCTGCCTGTATTTCATCCGGATTGGACCTTGCCCGCCAGCGAGGGCTTGTTCTTCATGATGTTGCGGAGCCGTGGCGGGTTGGTGTTTATACCAGCCGCCGACGCTGCAAAAGAATTTGCCGGTATTCCTCCGGGTCTTTGCATTGGGTGATGGTACCGGGGCGACGAAAATGTATGGCATCCAGGCGCAGTAGCCAGAAGCGTAGGGCGGCGGCGCGCAGCAGGGGGAACCATAACACTTCCTCGCCCGCCTGCAGGGGGCGAGTGGCCACATAGGCATCCCATAACGCACGGAGCAATACGGGGGCAAAGTGACCATCGGTCTCGGAACACCAGGCGTTGGCCACCACCGCCAGGTCGTAAAGCCAGACATCATCTCCAGCGTAATAAAAATCGATGGTGCCCGAGATCCGACCGTTTTCGAACAAAACATTATCGGGGAAAAGATCGGCATGCACGACGCCACCGGGGAGATTTGTGCGATCCCGTGTGCCCTGATAGGCCAGTTCCTCGGCAATGAGGGCATTGTCCTCGCGGCTCAGGTGCGGTACCAGATGTCTGGCCGTCTCCTGCCACCAGGAGAAGCCCGCAGGATTAGGGTGCCGCTCGGGAAAGCCTTCTCCGGCCAGATGCATCCGCGCCAGCAAGGTTCCAAGCGCGCTGATTTCGGCAACAGAGGGTGCCCGCCCCTCGATGGACGTACCGCGCAGACGCTGGACGATGGCGGCGGGTTTGCCACATAACGTGCTGAGACTGTTTCCTGCCAGGGTATGCATGGGACGCGGGCAGGGGATGCCGCGCAGGCTCAGCCATTCGGTGAGATCAAGAAAATAAGGGATTTTGCTGCGTGGCAGACGCTCGAAAAGAGTCAGGACAAAGTGACCTTTTTCAGTATCAAGGAAATAGTTGCTGTTCTCCACGCCAGCGGAAATACCAGTCAGCGCGCGGGCGCCACCGAGGTCATAATCTCTGAGAAATTGCGCAAGTTCGAGGTCACTGACACTGGTATAAACGGACATAAACGGTACTCAAGTTACCAGCGAAAAATAACCCACTGAGGCACACTCAGATGTTCAGCCGCCGTTTGTGGCACTTCGGTGAAACGGCCGGTGCCGCCCTTGTCTTCCAGATAATAAGGCGGAAACGGCTTTGGTGGAATGACCTTGACCATGTACACCTTGCCATTGACCTTGTACTGTTCAATTTTGGAGCCTTGTGGCACCTTGATCTCGGCTTTAGGCCCAGCCTTGGCATCGGGAGCCAGGGTGGGCAGATGCAGTTTCTGAATATCGTCCGCTGCCCATGCGGAGAGGCTGCTGCCTAACGCAAAGCAGGTACCGACAACTAGGGCGAATATGCGTATGGACATGGTAATACTCCCTGGGGTCCTTAAAGGTTGAGAAGGGCCTCTGTCTCAGCGGCGGACGGCGCAAAGCCGCGTTTTTCATAGTGATTGAAAATGGCCGATACCACTTCGTCGGTATCGTCGATCATGGTGATGAGATCGAGATCTTCCGGCCTGATGGTCCCCGCCGTCAACATGGATTCCCGCCACCAGTCGATCAGTCCTTTCCAAAAACTGGATTCCACCAGAATGATGGGCATCTTGCGGGTCTTGCCGGTCTGTACCAGGGTCAGACATTCGGCAAGTTCGTCCAGTGTTCCGAAACCGCCCGGCATCACCACATAGGCGACCGCGTATTTCACGAACATGACTTTGCGTGAGTAAAAATGCTCGAAGGATATGGAGACATCCTGGTAAGGATTGGTATGTTGCTCATGGGGTAACTCGATATTGAGCCCGATGCTGTAGCCCGTGCCGCGAAAGGCGCCCTTGTTGGCGGCTTCCATCACTCCGGGACCGCCACCGCTGATGACGGAAAACCCGGCATTGGAAAGTTTCTCGGCGATCTCCTGGGCTTTCAGATACCAGGGATGTTCCGGGTCAATGCGGGCGGAACCGAAAATGCTGACACAGGGTTCGACGTCGGCCAATTTTTCGTAACCGTGCACAAACTCGGCTATAATCTGGAAGATTTTCCAGGCCTCGCGGGTGAGGCGTCCCTCGCCCTTGTCGCGCAGTTTTTCCTCTTCGAGATGAGTCCGCATCCGTCGTTCCCGTGTCAAAGGTGGTAATTTTCCGTATTATGACGGAAATCCGCAGAGAAGTCCCAAACCATGTCCCAAGACCCCCGTATCCTCGTCGATGCTTCCAGCTTCCTCTATCGTGCCTTTCATGCGCTGCCCGACTTGCGCGCGCCGGACAACTTTCCGACCGGAGCTATCTACGGCGTCGCCAACATGCTCCGTCGCCTGCTGAAAGAGTATCCGAGCGACGAAATCATCGTCATCTTCGACGCTCCCGGCGGTACGTTCCGGGACAGGCTTTATCCTGAGTATAAGGCACAGCGGCCTTCCATGCCGGAGGAGCTACGGGCTCAGGTTTCGCTTCTGCACGATTGGATCAGGGCCACGGGCCTGCCACTGGTGATTGAGCCCGACGTGGAGGCGGATGACGTGATCGGTACCCTGGCCCGGCAGGCGCCACCCGACCAGCAGGTGCTTATCGTCACCGGCGACAAGGATATGGCGCAGCTGGTGAGCCCGCGAGTGCGGCTCCTTGACACCATGAAAGGTGTCGAAACGGACATGGCCGGGGTTGAGGAGCGCTTTGGTGTGCCGCCGGAGCGTATTGCCGACCTGCTGGCGCTGATCGGTGACAAGGTGGACAACATCCCCGGCGTGCCCGGCGCCGGACCGAAAACAGCCGCCCGGTGGCTGACGCAATATGGTGATCTGGACGGTGTGCTGGCCCACGCCGGCGACATCGGCGGCAAGGTGGGTGAGGCACTACGCGCTTCCGCACATTATTTGCCCTTGAGCCGTGATCTGGCGACCATTCGCTGCGATCTGACGCTGCCTGCCGCGACTTACGCCCGCCGGGCGGCGGATGTGGCCGCCCTACGGGCGTTGGCGCAGCGCCTGGGTTTTCATGCCTGGCTCAGGGACCTGCCTGCGGACGATGCGGGAAAGGTGCCGGAAAAGCAGAGCAGTGATATTGAGCGCGCGGCCTACCTGGCCATCACCACTGAGGAAGCGCTGAACGCGCTGCTGCTCGCCCTGAAAACGGCCGATGTGGCCGCTCTGGACACGGAAACCACGAGCCTTGACCCGCTGCATGCCGATCTGGTGGGGATTTCCTGCGCCTGGCAGGCCGGTGGTGACTATCAGGCCGTCTACATTCCCATGGGCCACCGCGACGGTAGTCTGCAACTGGATCGGCAGGCCGTACTCACCGCTTTGCGCCCGTGGCTGGAAGACCCACAGGCCGCCAAGCTGGCCCAGAACGCTAAATACGATTGGCGAGTTTTCTGGCGGTATGGTATCCATCCCGCCGGCCTGCTGCGCGACACCTTACTGGAAAGCTACGTCTTTAACAGCGGTCACAATGGCCACGATCTTGACACCCTCGCCGAGCGCTATCTGCAGCATCAGAACATCCGCTACGAAGAGGTGGCCGGTAAAGGCAAATCAGCGCGTAATTTTGCCGATGTGCCGGTAGTGGAGGCACTGCCCTATGCGGCAGAAGACGCGGATGTCTGTCTGCGGGTGGATGCGCAACTCTGGCCACAGTTTGCCAACGAACCGGGCTTGCAGCGGGTGTTGATGGAAATAGAAATGCCGCTGGTGCTGGTACTGGCGCGCATGGAAGAAGCGGGTGTCAAAGTCGATCGCGTCCAGCTCGAAGTGCTCAGCACGGAGTTGAGCAAGGATATGGCGGACTGTGAACAGAAGGCCTTTGTCCAGGCGGGGCAGTCCTTCAATCTCAACTCCCCCAAGCAGATTCAGGAAATCCTCTTTGACAAAATGCAGTTGCCGGTACTCAAGAAAACCCCCGGCGGCCAGCCGTCGACCAATGAAGATGTGCTCGCCCAGCTCGCTGTGCATGCCGATCTGCCGCGCCTGATTCTCGATTATCGCGGCATGGCCAAGCTCAAGAATACTTATGCGGACGCACTGCCGCAGATGATGAATCCCGACACCGGCCGGGTCCATACCCATTTTCAGCAGGCGGTGGCGGCCACTGGACGCCTCTCATCCAGTGAGCCGAATCTGCAAAACATCCCGGTGCGTACCGAACAGGGCCGACGTATTCGCCAGGCTTTCATTGCCGAAGCCGGGCACTGGCTGCTCAGTGCGGATTATTCCCAGATAGAGCTACGCATTATGGCTCACCTCTCCAAAGATGCGCGTCTGCTGCAAGCCTTTGCGGAGGGTCAGGATATTCATGCCGCCACTGCTGCCGAGGTCTTTAATCTGGTGCCGGAGGCGGTGGACAGCGCCGCGCGTCGTGCCGCCAAGGCCATTAACTTCGGTTTGATTTACGGGCAGACCCCTTATGGTCTCGCCCAGCAGTTGGGCATTGATCAGGCCGCCGCCAGGCAGTACATGGACCGCTATTTCGAGCGCTACCCCGGCGTTCTTGCGTATATGGAGCAAACTCGCATCCTGGCGAAAAAGCAGGGCTATGTGGAGACGCTCTTTGGTCGCCGCCTGTATGTACCCGAAATTCGCTCCAGCAATCCGGCCCGGCGTAATTACGCCGAGCGTGCGGCCATTAACGCACCCATGCAGGGCACTGCGGCAGATCTCATCAAGATGGCAATGATTGCGGTGGATAGCTGGTTGCAGGAGGCTCCGGGGCGCGGTCGGATGATTCTCCAGGTGCATGACGAACTGATTCTGGAAGTGCCGGAGGCCAGTCTGGCGGCGGCGCAGTCGGCGCTACGGGAACGTATGGAGGGCGTTGCGGAACTGGCCGTGCCTTTGCGGGTAGATCTGGGTGTCGGCAGGCACTGGGACGAAGCCCACAGTTAGCCTCAGATCTTCTTGTCCACCGCTGTTCCACTGCTGAAGCGGAACATCTTCATCACCGCGGTACTGTCCAACTGTTCGCCGTTGAGAGCCATCGCCAGCAGTTCACCCCCTAGCACCTGGGGAGCGATAATCATGTCCGGTTGCACCCGGCGTACCCGGCCCAGATTTTTACTGTCATTGACGGCGGCTACTGTTTTGGCTGACCCCTCTATTTCTTTGACAGCCAGCACGACAAAGGCGTTTTCCGAATCGTCCGCGCGCAGGGCGAGCACGGCCGCGGCTTGCGCGGCCCCGGCACTACGCAGCACATCCGTATCGCTGGAGTCGCCGATGATCAAATCTTCTGGCTGATAGATGGAGTCATCAGGCTGGTGGCCCATAATCACTACTACGGGCAGATTGCGGCCCCTGAGTTCGCGGTAGCTGTTGCGCGCCAGCGGGGTGTCCCCGGCGATAATGTAGTGGTCTTTACGGATCATGCGGCGTTTTTCTCCTCGCAGGGCCGATTGCAGGCGGTTGTTCACTGCCGGAACGATAATGGCTGAAAGCGAAGTGGCAAATACCGTTATTCCCAGCACAATCAAAGATACCACAAAAAGTCGCGATTCGTTGCTGACCGGCAGGATGTCTCCATAGCCCACGGTGGCCATGGTGACTACCGAAAAGTAGAGCGCCGTAGAAAGGCTGTGAATTTGCGGTTTGAATCCGTCCCCCAGAATATATGCGCCAAAGACGCCGTAACTCACGACCATGATGGCACCGACTAACGCAAACAATGTACCGGTTGCCAGGCTGCTGCGATCGAAACGGCCGCGAAACACCCACAGAAAAAGCACCAGGGCGGCATTGTAATAAAGCAGCACGGAGATCTGATAAGGGTGTCGATAAATCCCGAAGGCAAGGACGGCCATCGCCATAATCAGGACAAGGGCCCAGGCAAAACGGGAGCGGAAGAGCAGACCCAGGGACATGATGAGCAAGATGACGCCTGCAGCGCCCTGTGGAATACCGCGAAAGGCATCGAGCACAAAGCTGTGGGAGACAGCTGCCAGACTGCCGACGTAGCTCAGGCCCAGCAGATGCTCCAGTGCTGGGAGGATGTTGAATATCCCGAGAAGACCTACCGCCGCTGCGATGGGGAAATGTGGATACCAGTCCTCCAGGTGGAGGAGGTTCGCCCAGTGTTGCACGTGCACGCGCCAGCGAACACGCCAGTCTGGCCGCAACGCATGCCAAGGGTGACGTTCACTGAACTTTTTGGGCACGCTTCACTCCAAAGCCGTGGGTAACCTATTGGTTGTCTGGATCCGGTCTATCCTCCCTGGCCGGATCATGAGTCCTCCCCTCCCTTTGAGGGCTCGCTATTGGCCCCGGCATCCGCCGGGGGCTTTTTTTCTGCTTCTGGCGTGAGCCAAGTCGCTATACGCTCATGCAACTCATCTATACCAAGTCCTGACTGGGCAGAGAAAAGCTGCATGGCGACCCCCCGCAATTCTGGAATCCGCCGCAGGCGGGCCATTTCTTGAATGGCCGCGCCGCGGCTGAGTTTGTCGGCTTTGTTCAACAAGACATGCACTGGTCTTCCGCAGCCCGCCGCGAAGGCAATGAGATCAGCATCATGAGGGCCGTAGGGGTGGCGGATGTCCATCACCAGGATCAATCCGCGCAGGCTGCCGCGCCGCCGCAGATATTGTTCCAGCAGCGGTCCCCAAGAGCGCCGTAGCGCCTCGGGTACCTTGGCATACCCATAGCCAGGCAGGTCCACGAGGCGCTGACCGGGATCAAGGTCGAAAATATTGAGGGCCTGGGTCCGGCCCGGCGTGCGACTGACCCGCGCCAGTGCCCGTCGTTCGGTCAGCATATTGAGGGTGGATGACTTGCCGACGTTGGAGCGACCGGCAAAAGCCACTTCGACGCCGTCATCGGCGGGTAACTGTTCCGCTTGGGTCACACTCAGGCG
>NZ_JAAZTY010000033.1 GCF_018854775.1 Acidithiobacillus ferriphilus
GCTGGCCGGTAATGCTGCTGCGGGACGTGCGCGACCCGTATTGATTGTCGATGTTCGGCTACGATCAGGACTAGGCTGTTCCGGAGTGTGCGAAGCTGTAGGTGCCAGCCTTGCTTCAGCGTGCGAAGGGGTCTGCTGCGCAAGAGGTTCCATCACCACCGCCGCAGGTGCCGGCTGCGCCTGCTGATCGACCACGACTTCCGCAGGTGCCTGCACCTGCATTGACTCTCCCGTAGAAACCGCTTCTGTAGCTGCCGCAGACTCCGATGCCGACCCCATTAAAACCGGGATCACCTGATCAGCGCTCGGAGATTGCTCGAGGACAGCGGATTCCACGGCCTCTTCGACCGCTGCTTCTCGTTTGACGTAAGTTCGCTTGCGGCGCACCTCTACCTGCACCGTACGCGATTTTCCGGCGCCTACAGACTGTTTTATTTCCGTGGTGCTGGTGCGGTTGAGTGTAATGCGGCGCAACTCCCCACCGCCCTCTCCGTGCGCGCTGCGCAACGAAGCGAGAAGACGATGTTTGTCATCCTCAGTGACCACATCCTCGGCCGTATTCTTGGGAATGCCCGCAGCGTTCAACTGCTCTAACAGCCGAGCATTCGTTACACCCAATTCAGCAGCAAAATTGGCGACAGTTACCGTCATAATCCTCATTCTCCAAAACCGCTACCCAGCAGACATACGTCGCGGGGACAGGGTCTGTATCAAACAAACCAGGGCGCACGCGCCTCCAGAATGAGAGCCTTGGCCCGCTCTGCATCCACACCGACCATCTCGCATAGCTCGCTCGTAGCCAGTTCCGCCAAGTCCTCGGAAGTAACAACACCTTTACTGGCCAGCAAGTGCGCCAAGCCCCTATCCATACCTTTCAGGGACAGCAAATCCTCTGCGGGCTCACTGAGTGCCACCTGCTCTTCCTGGGCAATAGCCTTATTGAGCAGGACATCGCGCGCACGGCGCCGCAATTCACCGACGAGGTTTTCGTCCAATCCCTCAATCTCCATCATCTCGGCGACCGGAACATAGGCCACCTCTTCAATAGAGGTAAACCCTTCGCTGACCAGCAAGCCCGCCAAGTCCTCATCCACCCCCAATTCCTGGATGAAGTGATTGAGGAAGGTCGACTCTTCTTCGTTGCGCTTGGCCTGGGCCTCTTCCTCGGTCAGGATATTGATAGTCCAACCCGTCAATTGCGTGGCCAATCTGACGTTCTGACCACCCCGCCCGATGGCCTGCGATAAATGCTCCGGGCCAACAACCACATCCATACTGTGCGTGTTTTCATCCACCACGATACTGGATACTTCCGCAGGCGAAAGCGCATTGATCACATAGCTGGCCGGATCAGCCGCCCAGATCACAATATCAATCCGCTCGCCTTTCAATTCATTGATGACCGTCTGCACCCGGTTGCCGCGCAGACCGACACAGGCGCCCACCGGGTCGACACGCGGATCATTGGAGCGCACGGCCAGTTTCGCCCGCAAACCCGGATCACGTGCAGCCCCCATGATTTCGATCATTCCGTTCCCTATTTCCGGGACTTCCTGGGCGAACAACTTGATCAGCAACTCGGGACTGGTCCGCGACAAAAAGAGCTGTGGCCCCCGCTGCACACGGCGCACATCCTGGAGATGCGCGCGCACGCGATCGCCGGGACGAATGGCTTCGCGCGGCATCATCTCTTCTTTGGGAAGAATGGCCTCGGCACGCCCCATATCGACGATGGCATTGCCTTTTTCCAGGCGTTTGACCAGGCCGCTGATGATATCACCCTTGCGTAACGCAAAATCCGAGACGATTCTATCGCGCTCGGCATCCCGCACTTTTTGCACAATCACCTGCTTGGCCGTTTGTGCGGCGATCCGTCCGAATTCAACGGCAGGCAACACTTCTTCGACATAAGTACCCGGTTCGGCATCGGGACGGAGCTGTCGGGCATCGCTCAAGCGAATCTGTTGATCTGCGTCAAAACCCGCGCTCTCATCCGCCACGACTTCCCACAGACGGCGGGTTACATAGTCGCCGGTTTTACGATCCACATCCACCGCGATATGCCAGTCCTGCCCATATTTCTTTTTGGAGGCGGAGACCAAAGACGCCTCCAAGGCCTGGAAAATCACTTCCCGGTCTACATCCTTCTCATGGGCGACGGCATCCGCCAGATAAAGAAGTTCACGACTCATTGACCTGCTCCTCTCTGCATGTCCCGTCTACTCACCATTGGGGAACCAGCCTCGCCTTGTGGATTTCACCCAGTGCAAACGCCCAGCGCCCCTCAGCATTTTTTAAAACCACCTTTTGATCCTCAACGCCCAGCAACTCTCCCTGCACACGGCGCCGCCCTTGCGTCAAGCCCTGCAGGTGAATCTCGGCTTGAGATCCTTTAAATCGTTCAAAATCATGTAAATTTTTTAGCGGCCTGTCCAGTCCGGGGCTGGACACCTCCAGACGATATGCAGCGTTGACTGGATTTTCCACATCAAGCCACAGACTGAGCTGACGACTCACCGCAGCGCAGTCTTCGATGGTAACCGCCGTTGTTTCATCTTTCTCTATGAAGATCTGCAATGTCACCGCGCGCCCCACGCGCACCATACGCGCATCTACCAAGGCGCAACCTACAACGCCCACTTGCTGGGCAATTCCTTCATACAGTCGATCTTCCAATTTCACCATCCCCAGTACAGAAACAAAAAGTGGGCACTCGGCCCACTTTTTTGCGCATGATACGCAGAATCGCGACAAAAAACAACCCCGACTCGATGTTAATGAGTACGGGGTTGTATGGTATAGGTGTCTGGCGGTGACCGACTTTCGCGGAGGGAGACCCTCAACTATCATAGGCGCTGCAGCGTTTCACGGTCCTGTTCGAGATGGGAAGGGGTGGTTCCACTGCGCTATGGCCGCCAGACAAGGTTAAACTGGTCTGGCCCTGGG
>NZ_JAAZTY010000034.1 GCF_018854775.1 Acidithiobacillus ferriphilus
CAGATGGGTGCCGCGCTGGCTCATGGCGGGCATCAGGTCGTGCGCTTCGTAGAAAAGCCCGATGCCGCAACCGCCACGAATTACCTGAGGAGCGGCGATTACCTCTGGAATTCCGGCATGTTCTGCATGCGGGCCGATGTGCTGCTGCAGGCCATGGCAGAGCACGCTCCGCAAGTGTACGCCGCGGCATCCGCTGCCTGGGAGTGCAGCAGCCGTAACGGAGACAGTATCGAGCTGGACGAGGCGCTTCAGGGGGCGCCCGATCTTTCCATCGATTACGCCGTCATGGAGAAGGCCAGTAACGTCGCGGTGATCCGCGCGGAATTCGGCTGGGATGACCTGGGCGCCTGGAACGCCTACGGCGCCTTGATGGAGATCGATGCGCATAACAACCACATGGTGGTTAGGGACAGCGTGCTCGTGGACAGTACGGACTGCGTAGTACACAGCCCAGACCGGGTGACGGCATTGCTGGGGGTGCGTGATCTGCTGATCGTAGACACTCCGGATGCCCTGCTTGTCGCCGACAAAAGCCGCGATCAGGACGTCAAGCGTATCGTGGAGATTCTTCGCTCGCGCCGCCACGCCGCCGTCGACACGCATGTTACCTGCCATCGTCCCTGGGGCAGTTATACGGTGCTGGAGGAAGGCGATCATTTCAAAATCAAGCGCATCGTGGTCAAACCCAAAGAAAAGTTATCCTTGCAGATGCATCATCATCGCAGTGAACACTGGATTGTGGTGTCTGGTACCGCGCTCGTCCATGTGGGCGGTGAAGAACGCTTGATCATGACCAATGCGTCCACCTTTATCCCGGCAGGAGAGACCCATCGCCTCAGTAATCCAGGCGTCATAGACCTGCACCTGATCGAGGTGCAAAGTGGCGCCTATCTGGGCGAAGATGATATCGTGCGCTTCGAGGATATCTATGGGCGGGCTCTACCCGATGCGCAAAGCGAGTCCGCTCCGAGAGTCAGCTGATAAGAGGAATCTCTGTGCCGCAATCCATCTGGAACCGGGTCAAGAACCTCAACAAGCTGTTTATCTACGTGGTGCTGCTGCCGACGGGTTTATCCATCCTGTACTTCGGTCTCATTGCCTCGCCGGTGTACATCAGCGAATCCGCCTTCGTGGTCTATAGCCCCAGCCAGCGCATCAGCAGTTCCGGCCTCGCCAGCCTGCTGAGCGGGCTGGGTGGCAGCAACTCCACCAGCGCGGCGGAAACCATCCATGCCTATGTGGATTCCTGGGATGCCATGATGGCCCTCAACAACGCCTACGATCTCAAAAAAGTCTACGGTAGCGATAATATCGACATTTTCGATCGCTTCGGCGGCGTGTTTTTCCCCCATAGCAGCTATATCAATCTCTTGCGCTATTACCAGTCCATGGTCACCGACAATCTGAACAATACCAGCGGTATCACCAAGCTCAAAGTGCGTGCTTACGGTGCCGAAGATGCGCGTAAGATCAACGCCTTCCTGCTGCAAAAAAGTCAGAATATCGTCAACCGGCTCAATAAAAGGGCAAGAGTCGAGGGGGTGTACTACGCGCAGAAAGACGTCACTGCCGCCGAGCAAAAGCTGCGGGATGCCACCCTGGCGCTCGCCAATTACCGCAACCGCCACGGCGTTTTCAGCCCGCCCGCCCAATCGGCTTTGCAACTGGGCATGGTTTCCAAACTCCAGGATCACCTCATCACCCAAAAAACCCAGCTCGATGCCATCCGCGCGCACGCCCCCGGTAATCCGCAGATACCGGTGCTGAAAAGCTCCATAAAGGCGCTGCAAGGCGAGATCCTGGCGGAAAACGCCAAAGTCACCGGCTCCAAACAATCGCTGGCCAGCAAAGACACCGAGTATGAGCGCCTGAACGTCAACCAGCTTCTCGCGCAGAAATTGCTGGAAGCGGCGGTGACCTCCCTGGAGCAGGCGCGTCTTACGGCACAGAAGCAGGAACTGTATCTGGAAACCATCAGCAGACCGAATTTGCCCGATGCACCGCAGGAACCGAAGCGCTTTGAAGATGTGCTGGCGGTATTGCTGGTGTCGCTGATGGTCTGGGGCGTCCTGAGCATTCTGTTTGCAGGGATTCGAGAGCACCATGCCCGCTAACAGCGGCTCGATCTTTTGGGATAATTTGCGGCTACAGGGGCGCATAATTTGGGCGCTCACCTTGCGCGAGACGGTGACGCGGTTCGGGCGAGAGGGGCTGGGCATGCTGTGGATGATTGGCGAACCGGCGCTGTTTGTGATCGGAGTGATGATCATCTTCTCATTTATTGATTCTGGGTATCCCTATGGTATCAGCCCTGCGGAGTGGCTCGCGGTGAGCTATCCCACTCTACTGTTCTGGAGAAATGGTACCGGGAGGGTGACCGGGGCCATAGAGCAAAACCGATCCTTGCTGCACCATCAGCCCATTCGGCCCATGGATATTCTCTATGCGCGCATCCTTCTGGAATTCGCCAGCGGGATGGCGGTGTTCCTGTTTCTTTTTCCCATATTCATCGTCGTGGGAATATGTCACTTACCGAGCAATCTACTGATCATGGCGGTCGGCTATCTATTGACCATCTGGTTTTCCTTTGGCTTTGTGCTGATTATGGCGGGGCTTGCCGAACTCAGTGAAACCATCGAAAAGACGTCTCACATCATTTTGTATTTGATGCTGCCGTTTTGCGGCGTTTTTGTTCCCACATTTCTGGTGCCGGAACCTTATCGGAATTATTTGCTCTACTTTCCATTGATCGATGCGGTGGATTATTTCCATCATGGCTACTTTGGCCCGACGGTGCCCAGTTACTATCATCTGGGTTACACCGTGCTCGCGTTGTTGGGGATGACATTGTTTGGCCTGGCCATTTCAGGGGTGGCCATCCGTCGAGTAAAGGTGGCGTGAGATGGTGATGGAAACCGAAAATGTTTTAGACGGTACGCTTTTTTCTAAACCTTTGAGAATAAGCACCGCTAAAAATGACGAGGGCGGGAGGACATCGCCAACGATATCATGACATTTTCCCTGGGATGACAGGAAAGGCAACACCCTATGAACGACTTGCTTCTGGAAAATATCCATAAAACCTTCCCCATCCGCCATGGCCGGGACAAACAGGTGGTGCTGGATGACATTTCCTTGCGGGTTCGTCCCGGAGAGCGTTGGGGCATCATGGGACCGAATGGCGCGGGCAAGTCCACCATCATTCAGATCATCAGTGGATCTCTCACGCCCGATTCAGGCACCGTGCACCGGGGAATGAATGTTTCCTGGCCCATAGCCTTTGGCGGGGCATTCCACAGTAGTCTGACGGGGCGGGACAATGCCCGGCTCATCGCCAGGGTGTACGGTGTGGACGTGGATGAGACCGTGGCGGGGGTGGAGGCTTTCGCGGAACTCGGGACCTATCTGGACGAGCCCGTCAAGACCTATTCCTCGGGTATGAATTCCCGCCTGAGCTTCGCCCTGAGTATGGCCATCGATTTCGATTGCTTTTTGGTGGACGAGGTCATCTCCGTGGGCGACATCCGCTTTAATCGCAAGTGTGAAGAGGAGCTGCGAAGCCGGGAGAACAAGGCCATGGTGTTGGTCTCTCACCATCTGGATATTATCCGCAACAACTGCGATCACGCGGCCTTTTTGCAGCATGGCAAGCTGCACTTTTTCGATTCGGTCGACGAAGCCATCCGCACCTATGAGCAGATGTGACCGGGTACTTTGGGGCTTTTGGGTGCCATTAGGTATTTCCAAATGCGACTGAAACATTACTGGCCTTTTACGACCCGACTGGAGCCTGCCCTGCTTGCACTCTCGGATGGTGATTTTGTAGAAGCGCTCTATCAGCGTCACCTCGGTCGTGTTGCCGATGATCACGGCAAGGCGCATTACCTGCACTTGTTGCAGCACGGATGGACGCGACCTCGGGTGCTGCGGGACTTTAAGCGCTCACCGGAGGCCCGTCGTTATGCTCGGCATCAAAAGCACCGCGATTTCCTGAAAACGATTTTGCGCCCGGAGCAGTCCCCCTTGCTGCCTGATGAACTGCGCCGATGTCCGCCACAAAAACCCCGCACCGCACTGCTCGGCACCTGTCTTGCCGAGAGCTTGCTGCAGGTGGCCTTGGAGTTGGAGTGGTCCATGCGGCATTACCTCATGGATTCGGGCTTGCAGGAGGTGGATCGGCAGATAGTTGCCGATGCCTTTGATGTGGTCCTTGTCAATCTCACCCTGCGCACCCTCCTCAGCATGTCGGTAGAAGAGGGCGACGGCGATCTTTTTCATCTGCGCCCAGAGCTGGATATGGGGCAGATTCAGGCGCAGGCCGTCCTCAACGTGCAGCAGGTGGTGGATCATATATTGGCCGCCATTCCACCGGGTTTGCCGGTGTTCTTCGTGTCCCTGCTGGAACCTCCTCCGCAGGTGGCGGGCGTGCTGGGACGTAACCGTCAGGGTTCCCTGTATGGCCTGGTCAGAAGCCTCAACGATGCCCTGGAGGACCATCTGGCCGCGTCGCCGCGGGGCTATTATCTGGAAATCAACGATATCCGCCAGTATTACGGCGATGCCAGTGCGTACGACGGCTATCTGTCCCACTATACCCATAATGGCTTATCGCCGTTGAGCGTGCAGGGCGAATGGATAGCTCGGGATATATTGGAGCGACTGGAAGGCGCCATGCGGGTGTTGCGCGCGGAGGACCCCGTCAAACTGATCATCACCGACCTGGATAATACCCTTTGGCGCGGCGTGTTGGCAGAAGAGGACGAGATCGTCCCCTGGCAGCATACC
Organism: Acidithiobacillus ferriphilus; assembly: GCF_018854775.1. GTDB lineage: Bacteria > Pseudomonadota > Gammaproteobacteria > Acidithiobacillales > Acidithiobacillaceae > Acidithiobacillus > Acidithiobacillus ferriphilus. The sequence goes on from NZ_JAAZTY010000034.1 coordinate 4,786, forward strand.
GAAGGCTGGCCGCTGGGCTATGCCGAGGCTCTGCTGGAGTGCAAGCGGCGTGGGATATTGCTGGCCATTTGCAGCAAGAACGATGAGGGACCGACCCGCGAGCGCTTCCAACAACTGTGGGGTCAGCGCTTGCGTCTGGAAGATTTTTGCTCCGTGCAGATCAACTGGCAGCCCAAATCCCAAAACATCGCTCAGATTCTGCGCACGACCAACATTCTGCCCGATCATGCCCTGTTCATCGATGACCACCCCCTGGAGATCGAAGAGGTGCGCCGGGCTTTTCCGCGGATGCGCTTTTTGACGGGGGCGCCCGAGCGCTGGCGACATGTCTTGCTCCATGCCCCCGAAACCCAGGTGGCGCGCGTCAGCGAGGAGTCCGCCCTGCGCGCCGATTCGATCCAGGCCAAGGCGGCGCGGGATCTGGCGGCGGTGGATATGGATCGGGACGCCTGGCTGCGGTCTTTGGGCCTGACTCTGCGTTTTGACCGCATTGTCGATGTCGGGCACTCCCGTTATGCCCGCGCTCTGGAGCTGCTGAACAGAACCAATCAGTTCAATACCACCGGCCAGCGCTGGAGCGATGCGGAATTGCGGGACTGGCTGGCTTCTGGAGGCTGCTTGCTGGCGGCGCGTGCCGAAGATCGCTTTACCAATCACGGCCTCGTTGCTTTGGCCCTGCTGCGCGACCATGGGATTGAACAGGTGGTGCTATCCTGCCGAGTATTTAGTCTGGGTATCGAAAGTGCTTTATTGGTCGAAGCGTTGCGACAGATGCAGGAGGGTGGACATGCGGATTTTGTGGGGCATTTCACCGCCACCGGCCGCAATGACGCCTGTCGCGACTTCTGGCCCGCCCACGGCTTTACCCAGGATGCAGGGAGTTCTTTGTGGCGGGGTTCTCTGGTACCCGACGCTCCAACGTGGATTCGCTCGGAGGGCGGATGACGGTGCGCCGGGAGACCGGTAAGGAGTAAAGGGTGCAGAGAGGTGCAGGACCCCTGCCATCGCTGTTTAACAGGCACCATGCACTCGTTTGTGAGAGGTGTTCAGTAATAGATACAAATCATGCCATACTATCCCCATGGGATTGTACGATTTGCCAGAGTACCAGTTGGAGCTGCTTCTTAGATTTTTTTGAGGCGGTTGAACGCACGTTGTGTGATCTGGATATTCCGCACGCGGTGATTGAGGAAAAATGAGATGACGCAAAGCAAGATACAGACTCTACGGGAACTCAAAGCGGAAATGCTGGCCGTTGTCCGTGGTGAACGAGCGCCCCCACCCTGTCCAGGTGGAGTATCTTATGAGTCTGCCGGCGCCGTGCTGCGTTTGTTGACCGCTGAAAATCGTGAATTGCTCGCTGTGATCGATAAAACGCATCCCGAGTCTGTTGCTGCCCTTGCCAGACAATTGCATCGTGCTGAACCCAATGTCAGTCGCACCCTGAATAAACTCGAAGCCTGTGGTCTGGTGCGGTTACGTGAAGGGAAAGGAAAGGCAAAGATCCCCGAGGTGCTTGCTCGCCGCATCACTGTGGATATTGATGTGTTTGGCGCCCATGACCGGATTAGTCTGGTCTGAGCATCACCCCCTGGACGCCTTGAGCAATTGGTGCAGATAACCGCGCGCCTCCCAGGACACGGTCGCCGGATTCGGCCCAACCTGCGGCGTTTGCGGTGGGGATTCTTGTAGATCACTTTGCTGCACGGCGTCACACAATGTGCTGACCCGCTGTTGGAGCGCCTCAACCCGATTGGCGAGATCAGGATGGATGGACGCATCCGGAATCGGGGGCGCGTCGCGTTTGATCAACTGTGTTACGTAATCGGTAGCCCAATGTTCCCAATCAAAACCAGCATGTTCCTGGCGGTCAATTCCAAAGGTGGGCAAAAATTTCCAGCGTAGGCGCCCCAGCGGCAGATATCGTACTTTTTGGTAGCGGGTGACCAACGTATCCAGATCTACACTGATCGCATGGGGCGCATACCGTCGCCCTTCTGGAGAGGTGCGTATTTCAGCCAGAAGCAGGGCACGGCTGGATCCGCGCTGTAGACACAGGGCATAGTGCACGAGACCGACGACATCGGGTTCACGTCCCAGGATGGCGGTGAAAGCGCCGGGTATGAATGCCGCGTTGGGCAAGGTCAACAACCCGCGTAGATCCGGTGTAAGCGCTTTTTCGCGTTCCGACATACGTGCACCTCCTAGTGCTGGTGGTCCAGTAGCAGATGTTTACAGAACGGGGCACTAGCCAACCCACTGAGTGCGAAATCGTCAAACACGCAAGCGCCGTGTGAAAATGCCGCAGACAGATCGGCATGGCTCTCGTGTACATAAAAGCGATTCAGGCCGTCAAAATACACGAAACCATATCCACGTCGCAGCAGGGCGCGTTCCCAGACCGGATCGAGGGGTACGTCGGAAAGCGGCAGCGTGCTTTCCACCACCACGATCCACGGTCTGACCTGGTTGCGTAGCCAGCCACGCAATACCTCCGGCTCACTGCCTTCCACATCGATTTTGAGCCAATGAATCTCACGTCCTTCAGCCATTTTGAATACCGCGGCCAGCGTGCTTTGCTGAACGTCGATGCGATCCACCGGGAAACCGTTATGCGCGTGTTCCTCCGCAATACTTTGGATGACGGTCGATAAGCCCGTTTCCCGGATGACATAAAAGGTGGTCTCCCCGCGCTGCTTGCCGAGCACGGCCTGGACGACCGTTTCGTCGGGACGGTCCGCGCGTAAAAGGGCTGCGTAGGCGGGTACTGGCTCCACATGGATACCACGCCAACCTCGGTCATAAAACGCGCGACTGACGGAATCTATCCGTGGATGCTGCGCTCCCACGTCGATATAGAAGCCTGACTGAACGCCCTTGAGCGCGCGCAGCAGCATGACATCTTCAAAGTTCTGCGCGTAAGAGATCCAGGTCACAACGACACCTCCAAAATACACCACAAAGGAACGGCATCTGACGTCCGGGAGTCGCCTTATCTTTCTACCACAATGCTGGTGCTGGCGCGAACATCAACGGATGACGGATGGCGCGGCATGCGCCTCACGGTAAAGCGTATTCAACTGGGATGGGGTGACATCCACATAACCCGGACCGAGCGCCTTGAGGAGCAGGTACAGGCGGTGCATACCCATGGCCCAATTCAGAACGAAGACGTTGATAAACGCCGGGCGCGTCGCGCCCACATGGGCGCGAATCTGCTGGACGAGGTAGGGGATTTCCTCAGCCTTATCAAGCGTCCAATTCGTGGCTGCCCGAAAGACCACCTGTCCGCTGGGCAGTGAATAAGTGATCCGGCGGTAACCCCGTTCACCCGCATAGCCGTAGTCGGGCATGAAAAATCTTACCTGCGGGAGCGCCGCCGCGGCCTGCGCGATGTCTTGCATGGCGTCTTGATTATCCGGCGTGAAAGCCTGATGCGTACGAAAAGTGCGCATATCCATCCGCCGCAGGTAATCCCCGGTCCATCGATAAAAATGCTGCAGGGCGGCATGGGGATGATCCGTGCGCTCCGCCCAGACGGAGGGATAGATGTAACCGATACCGGAAACACCCCCTATGAACTCATCTTCCGGTCCAGCATGCCGGTAGTACCATTCCGCCAGCGTAGGCGCCACATCGATGAGGGTCGGTCCCATCGTCCACCCGACGGCGAATTTGCCATGGTACGGGCTTTTGAACCAACGCCAGAAAAAATTCTGCCAGGTATTCAAGTTGTCGCCATCGGAAACGGTCAGCGAGAGATACACCTTGGATCGATCCAGTGGCGGAGGTGGGGCGGACTTCTGCCGTAGCGTCGCCAACCGCACGCCGCTGAATACGGAAAGATTATGCACATGATTGCTGACCACGGTGACCTTGCCGAATTCCGACGCCAGTTTGACCCCCTCACCTTCCCCGAGGCCAACACCGTCGCCGTTCCACCAGAAGCCCCGCACCACCCCATCCAGCGGCGTGGCGGCAAAGAGCTTTTCTATCTGTTGTTTTTCCTCGGCCATGTCTGCTCCCGGCTTCCGCTGTTCCCTGGGACCTGTTACCCAAAACGTCATCCCCCGCGCGGCAATGATCTGATCCTCCGCGCCATCGGCCAAAAGCTCTGGGTCCAAACATAAAAACAGAAAGGGATTCATCCGCGGCGCCAATCGTGTCCGCAGGTACCGCAGGGCTTCCGCGTCATTCTTGAAACGCCCGCGCAAATCTACCTTGATCGGCACATTCAGTTGCCGCGCCAGGGCGGGCGTGGCCACCACCAGGCGGTCCACCGCCGCAATATCCACCGCGATGTCCGGAGAGATATACACCTTCGGGTCCGGGATCACCGCGCCCCGTATGTCACCGCGAAAAATCCGTACCAGCGACAATGGCTGTTTCACCCGAATCGGCGTGCCGGTTTGTCCCTGTTTTTGCATCTGGCGTAGCCAGAACTGGTCATCCGGTTTCCAGATCAGGTAAATACGCGGCTGGGTGCGGTTGACAATCCCTTGTAGCGTCACCAGCAGCCGTTTTTGATCTGGCGGGAGTGCGCTGATATTCGCCACATACAGGTGCCGGGCCGGCGGTGGCATCTTCGGCTGGAGGGTCGGGTATGTTCTTTTGATCTGGGGCAAAAGAACATGTGCTGGCAAAACGGACGTCCTCGTTGAGGCCGACGCAGCGGACATGCTGGGCGAGAGCGCCGACGCGCATCCGCCAAGGGCTACGAGGGCCCACGCGACGACGATCAGCCGCAAGCCGCAATGGAGGCAATCATTAAATCGCCTCCCTGAAAGGAATGAATATGCTGTTTTTTGCATCGTCAAAGGGATATGAATAAGTCCCAACCCCCGGCGTTGCATCCCCCCACTTGGTTATCATTAGCTCCCTATTTTTTTGCCAGAAGTAAGATACCTTCTCATAAATCTCCACATTCTGTCTTTTTGTCGAGCTTCTTTCGTGTCTGCATAATATGCGTTCATCGGTATGCGTTGAAATGTTACACAAGGATGCACGCACTATGTAATCCATATCCTCATAATAGGCCGGGGTAAATTCTTCATCAAAGGCGCCGACCAATTTTCTGGCTTGCAGCCCAAAACTGAAACAGGCGAAATCCTGCGGCCTGACAACCGTTGTGCCATCCTCCTGCGGTTCTTCGCCAGTCAAAAAAATCAGCCCATGATCTCTATGCGTCAGTATAAATTCAATCCAGTCGTCAAATCCGGTCTGCAGAAACTCAACATCATCATTGATGACCACTGTGATATCATTCCCGGATTTCGTGGATTCAATGATTCCGTCATTCCAGCTTTTTGCCAGCCCCCTATTTTCACAGTGGAAATGCAGATGAGACCGCCTCTCCGCAAAGAGATGAGTTATGTCATCCACCAATGATTCCGAACCATGATGATGCACGTACCATTCACACATATGTTTGGAATGTATGGAGTCAACCAGTCGTGTCGGAACCATTCCATAGGTAACCACAACAATTCCGACTCTCGGAAAATCCGCAACTTTATATATTTCCATCAATCCCAGCTGAATCTTGTGGTGCCGACCCACGCGAACGCGCACTTCCATATCCTGGCACTCCGCCTCGACGGCGAAGCTCAGCGCGACCAGCAGGCCTTCCTGCCCATCCATCGTCGCTTGCAGCCCTTGCTCAGCGAGGATGCGCTGACCGGTTTCCATACACACATCCACAAAGGCATCGCTCACACTGGCGGCGCTGCCGTACAGATCCACTCGGTAATGCCCCGGCTCCAGCGCCATATATGGCCCGTACAGTAAATGCCCCGCCTGTCCGGTACTCACCAGGGCATGTCCCTTGCGCTGTCCGATTTCAGTGCATAATGCGGCATCGGACCCCAAAAAACGGGCGACAAACTGGGGCTTCATGCCACCTCCTCCAAGACGATGCCATCGATACGCAGTGAAATCCCACTCCCCACATACACCCTTACCTCCACATCCGACGCATAGGCAGTCAATTCAAAAGCCGCTCGGCCCAATTCACAGGAGGACGCGGCTTTAGTGGCATAGAGGGGCTGCGCGATAGCGATATCCAGGCCTTTATTCCACGCCACATCCATCCGGCAATCGTCCAAACCACCGACCGCCGGGGATGCGCCACGGACCGTGGCCAGATACCGCCCTTTGGGCAATTCCACATACGGGCCTGAAAGCAACCATCCCTGCGTTCCCGTGGCATGCACGCTGCGACCAACGGGGTACCCCGCGAATGTGGTCATTTTGGGGTGTGTGGCCCAGTAGCGATAAGTTCGGGCAGGAAAAGACGTCGCTTGAATGGCTGTGGTGGTTGCGACCGCTCTCGGAGGCTTCAACGCCGGTTCAGATGTGGCTTTGCGGATCTCCAATTTATCCAGAGAGACGTCGCTCCTTTCTCCCACCCATACCCTGACCTCCAGATCATGCCGATCTTCATCCAGGATAAACGGCAAGGTAACAGTAAAACGACCATCATTTTGCGCTAGGCTCGCCAAGTCAGCACGAGCAAGCATCTTGGCGCCCTGTTGGTAGCTCACGTCCATATGCGCGCCATCGTCACAGCCCCCAAGCCCCACATGGCCCGTCCAGGTGGCTATGTAACTCCCGACCCTGAGCGATAATCTCGCGGGACCATAGGTCAGGTAACCTGGAACACCGGTGCTCCGGATCGTCGTGCCGATACGCTCGCCGACGACTGTCATCACGCGGTGATCCGACCCCCAGTGCCGCGCCACAAGGTCGTCATCCTTGACGGGTGTCCAGAGGTCTTGCCACTGATCGTTCAAGATCACGTCCAGCATCTCTTGGGTGGCTGCCGCCCAGGTCAACCAGGGCATCGCGTCCGATTTCACGGCGGTGCCGGCATGCTCTTGCTCCAGCCATCGCACAATCGCCCTGGACAAATCTTCCGGCGCGAGTCCGCTGAAATAACTGGCGTGTTCTCCCGCCACCTCGCGGAATACCGGGATATCACGCGCGAGGATGGGCAATTTATGTCGTGCCGCTTCGATCAGCGGTAGCCCAAAACCTTCATCCAGTGATGCCGCGATCAGGCAGCGGCTGGCCGCGTAGACCTGCTCCAACAGGTCGTCGTCGATGCCTTGCAACCAGAACAGATGCCGTTCACGCTGTGGATGCGTCAGCAGACGCTCGGCGAGTTCATCCACTTTCCAACCCTGCTTGCCCACGATGACCAGATTACACTCGATGCCCTGAGCCCATAACCTGTCGAAGGCGGCGAGGGTTTGCGCATGACCCTTGCGCGGTTCCACGGTGCCCACCATCAAAAAGGCCGGAAAGCGCCGGATGGCCGCCAACTGCGCCGACTGCTCGGAAGTGGCATGAAAGGACTCGCTGGTTGTGGGATCGACCACATCGCTCCCCAATGGCGTCCAACCCAATGGAATCGAATGACCTGTTTGCGGGCCGAATAAACGGAGCCACTCTTTGAGGCTTGCCATCACGGTGGCTGAAATGCAGATGAGGCCAGAACTGATCTTCGCCAATGTCAGCAGCCAACGCATATGGGCTTCGTGTACGGAGATGTGCGTCGTTTCGGGAAGCGTCAATGGCAAAACATCGTAAACCATAAAGATCATTTTGATCCCCTGCAACCGCCACATGGATAATGCAGGTTCATGAATGCGCACGATATCCGGTACCCAGTCCGGCGAAAAAAATACGTCGCCCATGGTTGCGCAGACGGGATCGTCGCTGAGTGAAAAATCTCCCAACTCCAGGAGTCGCGCCGTGAATTTGCGGGCGTAACGATAACCGTGTTCCGGTGTGGCATAGATGGGTTCCACCCGATATCCATCCGGCGGATTCCGTAGCAATTCCTGCAGCACGCTGCGCACGACACGCTCGATACCGGATTTACCGTCGTGCCGGGCCAACCCAGAAATATCCAGCAGGAGCTGCTGTATGGTTGGGCGACGTGGGGGGTAAATCTGCGCCACGTGCTCCGCCAAGGCTACCAAGTCACCGGGATGCGGTGGGGGGGGCAGTGATTGCAACTGTTTGACCAGCCCCTGGGCGCCCTCCTCGGACGCATCATAAAAACGCTCGATCGCCTGGGCATATTGCGCAGCGCACTTTCTGGGCAGGTGATTCTTCCGAATATGTGCCGCGGCACGTCGACCCAGTTCGCTGCGTAACGCCGGTTGGTCATAGAGTTGTTCCAACGCTTCACTCAAGGCGTCGACATTCAACGCTTCGGGTAGGCGATACACCACATTCGACGGTAAATCGGCCATGCTCCCATTGGCATTGACGATGGTGGGCAGACCGTAATTCATGCAATCCAGCACTGTGCCCGATGTTTCTCCCCGCGATTGGGTACGGAGTTGTACCGCCAAATCGGCAGCCGCCAAGTATCGTTTATAGGTCGCACCATCCGCCCAACCCGTGATGGTGATGTGTCCCTGAATGGATTTCAGCAAGCGTCGCAATCGGTCGCCATAGCTACCGCCATCCGGCAGTTTGCCCACGAATACCAATCGGCAACGCGGATTTTTCGCCAATACGGACGATGCCCAAGCCTCAATCAGTGTGTGGTTGAGCTTGGTCTCTCCCAGCAAGCCAAAGGCGCAAACCAGAAAAATATCATCGGTAAATCCGAGTTCTGTCCGTGCCTGCGCACGAGGTATATCGACCACTGGAACACGCAAATGCGGAATGACTGACCAATCCGCGGCCAATTCCGCGCCATACCACTGCTTTGCCATTCGGAGAGAACAATCAGAGTGGACAACGATTCCTCGTGCCTGCTGCAATACCCGCAGATTGCAGGGATATTTAGCGATCAATTCGGCGATATCCCGCTGATTCTCGGCCCGATAGCGCTCCACCATGGCTGGCCAGCCATGGGCATGCAGCAGAGCCCGATCCCATACACTGGGCTGCTGGTTCGCCAAAACCCAGCCAAGAACACCGCTCAGGTAAAAATCGTGCAGCACGACCACACCCGGATAGCGTTCAAGCAAATTGAACATATGGGCATGATATTCGGAATTGCCGAATTGATACAGGATACGATCATAGTGATACGCGTGCTGCTCAAACCATGCCACAGAACGCAGCGTGGCATTCCCCAGCACCCATGAGTCCGTGACGGGCTCCTCCTGATCGACGATCACCTCGATGGCGTAGTACCTGGATAACTCTGGCAACAATTCGGCGCTATAGTCGGCAATGCCGCTCCTGGCCTCTCGCAGGGAGGAAAAATAGGCCAGACGTGGCCGTTGACGGCGAGGCGGCTGTCCATGCACGGATTCGCCCATGTTTTGGGTCTGCCACTGGGCATGTGCCGCTTCCACCGCCTGCAGCGCAAGTCGGGCACTGCGGTCCCAGGAAAATTTCTTGGCCTGTTGCAAGCCGTGCTGGATAAGTTGCTGACGAAATCGTTCATTCGTGAGCACCCGCTCCATACTGTGCGCGATGGACTGCGGTTCATTGGGGTCGAATAGCGCCTCATCCCAACCCATGACTTCCGGCAGGCTGGTCGTATCGCTTGCGATGGTGGGTGCGCCACAAGCCATGGCTTCCAAGGCCGGCAGGCCAAATCCTTCATGCAGTGATGGAAACACAAAAAGGTCACAGGCTGCGTACAGCCGAACCAGGTCGTTGTCTGGAACATATCCCGTAAAGAGCACATCGTTATCGTCGAGACCTGATTGTGCAGCCAGAGCAAGGAGCGAATACTTATAATCGGGGTGTGTAAATTTACCGATGAACACCAATTGGATGTCGTTACGTACAGCCTTTGGCAATAGAGCGAACGCACGGATAAGATGCTCCGGATTTTTCCTTTCCTCAATGGCGGAGGAGGTCAGCACAAAACGCTTGACGATGGCGTACTGTGCCTTGAGCGCGGCGATCTCCTCGGTTTCAAGAACCACTTCATGAAACAGGTCTGACACTGCCGCGGAGATATTAGTTATCTTTTCCGCGGGACAACCCAAGAAGCTGACCGCCTCGGATTTGCTCGACTCCGAAATGGAAAGCCCGAAATCCGTGCGCCGGAAATCGTCCACCTTGCGCAAATACCAGGCCAGTGTAGCCTCTGGCCAATCCAGATCATCCTGATGATGCTGCACCAGGGGAATCAGATCATATAGCACCGGAGCAATGAGATAATTCTGCTTTACCTTATGCACCGACGAAATGGTTTGGTCACCCCACCCTTCCATGAGCGAACAAACAATGACCGCATCCGGATTTAGCGCGGCGAGAAAATGCTCATACAATAGTTCACTGGCATCCCGTCGCCAGATATTTAGCGGATCGGCGGTATGTGTCGGACCCAGTGGATTAAAAATTTTAAACGCCGAATCTGATAACAATTCACCAAAAGCTGCACGTATCTCATCAATCGTATCCGCAAATGCGGCGCTCAGCATGATGAGAATCTCGTGTGGACCTTTGTTCCTGGCAATCGCCAGCGCGATGGATAAAGAGTAGCGCCCGATACCACGATTTCTGCTGTCGTTCTGGGCACCCTGGAGGTCAATGACAATACGCATACCGGAGTGTTTCCTAATTATTTATGGCTAGGCGGATATATGTTGCAGCATTTGCGCATAGATGCTCCGTGCTGCCCAGGAAACCTCGGTCAGTGGTACTGCTGGAGGATATGCCTTAGACACGGTTTGCTGTATGGAGACGGTCTCTTGCTCTGCTGCGCCTGGTTCCCGTAGCAACGGTGCCGCCTGTTGCAGTACGGCGGATAAAGCATCGACACGCCGTTCAATGGCGGCGAGTTTATTTTCTGTCTCTGGCCCCGTCGTCGCCGAAGCATGCTTCGGTTTCCGCGCCTCTGAGTAATGGCTAAACCAGAGCGCCCAGTCAAAGTCCCCACGCGGAGATCTTGCCGCATAACGTGACAGGAAAATCCAACGCCAGCGGCCTAATGGCCAGCCGCGCGCACGGCGATAACGCCTCTGCAAAATGTCCAGTTCACGGTCGGGCGCGTGCGCGGCATGCGCCTGCCCCTCCGCGGAACTTCGCATCTCCGCCAGCACCAACGCACGGCTGGCACCGGAGCGCAACCGCTCAACATAATGCGCAAGACCAATAACATCCGGTTCGCGGCCAACGACGCTTTCAAAGGCTGCGGGTAGAAACGCTTCATCCGGTAGATTGAGCAAGAGATACAGATTCATGCGATTTCCTATGAGAGTGCTCTCCACTTCCAGATGCATAAGCCTCGGGGGATTACACCATTGAGCCTAAGCATTATCCATGCCAATTTTATTTTCTTATGGTTTACAGCATGTAAGATTAGAGCGTTCCGCAAGAATTCTTTGCGCAGAGATCTATACCGTAGGTGATTTACTACAGAATCATATGTCATACCCCGCCAATTTATTTATTTTAAATAGAAACATTTGGTTAATCGTGTAGCTAATTTGCTACGCTCTGTTCAATGCCCAGTTGGTGACAAAACGATTCGTTACCCCGATCAAGGTGTTAGGATGACAGGGACAGAGGGACTTTGGCGGGGCAACGTGCCGCCCCAATGGCCGACATGGATTAGGATTTGGGGAAGGATAATTTTGGGGGCACGGCTCCTTGCCGGGCACCGGAAGATTGCTCCTTAACGTGATCACGCCCATAATAGTTTGACCAACTATATGACCAGATAGGGTGACGCCATATGGAATCTGTCGTATCTATCGCACTGGCCGAAGCCAAGGCGCACCTGAGCCAGGTGCTCGATCGGGTGGAGGCGGGCGAGGAGTTGGTGATCACCCGGCGCGGCAAACCGGTGGCCCGTGTCGTTCCTGTGCGGCAGCCGGTGGTGCCCCTGCCGTCCCTGGCCGCATTCCGGGCACAGTTCCCCAAAATGCGGCGTTCCAGCACCGAAATGATCCGTGCAATCCGTGATGAAGGCTATTGATGGTCTATCTGGACACCAGCTTCATTGCGCCGTTGTTTATTGCGGAAGAAAGCAGCGACGCAGTCGAAAGCCATCTGCGGCATCTTGATGGCGCTCTGGCCACGTCAGACTGGACGCGCGTAGAGTTTGCCAGTCTGTTGGCGCGCAGAGTGCGGATGAAGGAGTTGGACATCGCGCAGGCCGATGCAATCCGCGAGGCCTTTGAGGTCACCCTGTTGAGTTCTTTTCAAATGCTGGCGCTCAGTTCCGCGGATTGCGCAGTAGCGGTGCAATTGCTCCATGACCCGGCTACGGGATTACGGGCAGGAGACGCGCTTCATTTGGGCATCATCCACAATCACCGTCGTCCCCGGCTGTTGTCATTGGATCAGGGCATGGTAAAGGCCGCGCAGCTATTGGATTTTCCTGCCAGCACCGGCATTGGGACAGAAGGATAAGGCGTGTGGCTTCCGCGCGTGCGCTGATTTGCGGGTCGTCGCTTTCCGGTTGCGCTTTGCATTTTTAAGCGTACAGTCAGAGCGTTAATGTACATCTGGAGGGGCATTATGAATGCGACACAGCTTAGGGCGAATCTTTTTGTGGTGCTGCGTCGGGTACTCAGTACCGGCAAGCCAGAAGAAATTGAGTGGAAGGGGCGGCATGTGCAGATCGTCCCACGCGACCCCTTGCCCGTTTTAGGAAAGCTCGCGCGCCTCCGGCCCCATCCCGAAGCCTTGCAGGACGATATGGAAAGCATCGTTCATCTGGACTGGTCGTCGGAGTGGCAGGGCGGTGATGACAGTCGCCTATCTTGATACCCATGCTCTGGTTTGGCTCTACGTCGGCGTGGTGGAGCGTTTCGCGGCGGCGAGTCAGCGCGTTATCGAGACTCATGACCTGCTGGTGTCTCCTATGGCCTTGCTGGAGGTTCAGTATTTGTGCGAGAAGGGTGTCGTGACGGTGGCGCCGGACACGTTATTTGCCGAGTTGGCGCAGACCATAGGGCTTGCGGTATGCACCATCCCCTTTGCGATGATCAGCAGGTCGGCCTTGGCGCTGAGTTGGACACGCGACCCTTTTGACCGGCTCATCGTCGCTCAGGCGATGGTGTATGGACGGCCGTTAGTGAGCAAAGACCGGCTGATTGCGCAGTATTACCCTCACACCGTTTGGTAGCGATCATCCCTATGCAAAATTCAACAAACAATTTGCGCGTCCTCATGGAAATGCGCCCCGCCCTGGACGGCTTTTACGGTATCCCCCAGGAGACCCGTCTGCTCTATGGGGTGCTGTCCACCTTGCCGGGGCTGGAGTTGTCCGGCTTGCTGCAAATGTCCAAGCGCGGCGTGCGCGGCGGGGTCTACAGGAACGCGGCGCTGTCGGAGGCGGAGCGGGTGCATCGCTTTGCGCGGGTGGTGGTGTCCCTCAAGGGTCGCAGCGCGCTGGACTGGAAAGGCGATGTCGTAGAGTGGCTGGACAATCTCTGGCAGACCTGGCGCTTGCGTTATGCGGCGTGGACCGGGCTGGGGCGTATTCCTTTGGGCCACTTCGAGACTCGCTATTTCCGCGATTTTGTTTGGCAGGAACTCTACGGCCGAAGCCTGCCCGCCGCCGACCGGGAGCAGGTGCTGCGCAGTGATTATCGGGTCTGTGCCTATCCGTGGCGGCGCATGCATCTGGTGGGCATCGAACGGGCGCAGGTTTTGTCGCATTCCCGTTATCCGCTGCTGGATACTAGGGGGCTGGATGTGTTTGTCGCCCAGACCCCCTTCCCGGGGCGGGTGAGTCCGGGTACGGCGCTGGTGGTGCATTATCACGACGCCATTCCGGTGTTGATGCCCCACACCATCTCCGACCGTGCCTTTCATCAGGCCAGCCATTTTCAGGCGATGGCCGCCAATGTGCGTTCCGGGGCGCATTTTGTCTGCGTATC
>NZ_JAAZTY010000035.1 GCF_018854775.1 Acidithiobacillus ferriphilus
CCCGCCGTTAAACCGCCGATGGCCGATCTCGCGAGCTGAAAAGCCACCCGTGTTGGCCTATTTCCCGGAAATTTATCCCGACGAACTGTTATACAGCGTGCTTGCGCGTTACCATCGTCACGTTTGTTCCGGAAGCCCGAAACACACCTTGTATGATCTCTTTGGTGAAACCGGGGTGCGGGCGACGGTGGGCTTGCAAAGCCATGTGGCGGCGTTGAGCCAGAGAATACCGACCGATCGCGGACTCGGTCCGGAAAGACTGACCAGGGATTTTACCCTCTACCGTTATTACACGGCATTCGAGCCGAAGTCAGTGGGACAATTCGCACTGGCGTCATTAGTGGACGGCCCGGCGGATGCCGTGCATGTGCGTCTGGGTATTGCGGCGAGCGCGATTTCGGCTCCGGCATACTTACGGTATTGTCCCATCTGCCTTGGCGAGATGTTGAGCCGCTATGGAGAAGGATATTGGAGGCGCAGCCATCAACTCCCCGGCGTTCTGGTTTGTCCAGATCATGGCGCGGCCCTGGCGGACAGTGCGGTCTCCCAAGGTGCCAGTAACCAGCACGAATTCATCGCCGCGGATCAAAAGAACTGTTCGCCTGTGGCGGCACTCCCTTCTTGGGCGAGTAGCCCGCGCCAAGTGACGCTGTTGCAAGAGATTGCCAAGCGGAGCGCGGCGTTGCTCGATCATCCGCCAGTGCGCTCCCGCTTTTGTGATTGGGGTGCGTATTATCGGAGCGCAGTGATTGATCGCGGCTTCGGCAAAGGCAAGGAGAATGTCGCTCAGAACCTTCTCAGGGAAGCAATTTTAAGCCTGCTTGAACCAGTAATCGACCTTATCCCCAGTGGTCTCGGCGGCGATTGGCCTACGGCCATGGTACGGAAACACAGAAAGGCATTTCATCCGTTGCGGCATGTTCTATTCCAGATTTTTTTGGACAAACGGTCGCCGCAACGGCGGCCGGCACCCCCCTTCGGCAAGGGACCGTGGCCCTGCTTCAATCGTCTGGCAGACCACTATGGGCAGAATGTGATCCACGAGATCGCTGTTCGCCATGATCAGGATCGGGTGATTGGTCGATTTTCCTGCGCCTGCGGATTTGTGTACAGTCGAGAGGTGGGATCAAGGAGTTCGCCGCGCATTTTGGATTTTGGCCCCCTACTGGATAGTCAAATCCGGCAGAAAGTGGCGGAGGGCCTGGGACTCAGGGCGGTAGCCAGATATCTTGCCATTGATCCAGGGACGGTGAGGTTGCACGCCTCCCGACTCGGGTTGAATGTGCCCTGGAAACCCTTAGCCGCACGACATTCCCGAACATTGGTGCCAGACCGGGATGCCATAAGAACACGGTGGTTGGACATGCAACAAAATCACGCTGATTTATCACGTCGGCGACTGGCGCTTTTGCTACCCAAAGAACACTCATGGTTGTACCGCCATGACAGGGAGTGGCTGGAGCAACATTCACCAACGGCACTGCACAAGAAATGGTCTGATCAGCGTGTGGACTGGGAGACATTGGATCGTAGCATGGCGGCCCAACTGCGTAAGGCTGCGCGGGAAATCACTCGGGAGGTTCCGCCGCAACGCGTTACCCAGGCGGCTTTGGAGCGCAAGTTGGGGCGACCGCGTTGGATGTCAAAACGGCAGGCAAAGCTGCCTAAAAGTATCGGCGTGCTTGGCGAGGTCATGGAAACTACCGATGCGTTTCGTTTGCGTCGCATTGTCTGGGCTACTGCAGAATTGCATCGACAAGCGTTGCCGACGCGGGCGTGGCGGGTACGCCGCTTAGCAGGGCTGCCTTCAATAGCTTCACCGAGCGTAGAAACCGCCTTGGCCGCCTTGGAAATAATGGCTGGATCCTCTGAGGTATAAATTGATCAGAATAGACGTATTGCGCAAAGTGCCTGAAGATTTGACGCTACACTGGCTGGCCGGAGTCGAACAAGACGATAAAAAAGGGTGGCAGGTCCGTATAGTCACCCGCGGCGTGTCGTCAGGCGAATTTGCCATGTGGCGCGTACCTATTGGGCTGTTCCCGGTGCTGGCACTCGGCTATAGCTTCTCCGAAGGTAGATTGCTCCCAATAACCTACGGCGAATATTCGGAAGTGATTATTCCCAATCTGGCGGCAGGAGAGGAACTCAACTCGTCTGACATTCCGCCAGAATTATATTCGTTTGAAGGCAAATCACAGGGGGTGCAGCGGCTCTTGCGTTATCAAGTGGATCAGATGGAGTATTTGGTCCCGACCATGGAGCTCATCCGTAGCCTGTTCCTGCATAATAAAACGCTTGCCAATCATATTATGCAGCCTGGGGGCATTATGACACTCTTCAGGCCGGTCGAACCTGGGTTTCACCCTCGTCTGCAGCTCGATTATACCCAGCAAATGCCAGTGAGATCACTCAAGAGGCCATTTATCTTGGAATTTTCTTGGCTGGCGGTGGATCCTGATGGGCAACGCGCCTGGGACAGTGTCTACGAACGGACATTCAAACAAAAGTATATGACCTTTGATCCTCCTGATCTGCATGACTGTGGAATTAAGTTTCGTGGAGTGCGGAAAGGAAATCAGTGGCTTATCTTAGAAATCTCCGAGTTCACGGGGAAAAGGGTACCCTGTGACATTTTGTATTTTTCTCATCCGTCGTTGGGGAAAACGATCACGGTGCGGATGCCAAAAAGTCAGCCCAAAAGGCGTGGACCAGACGGTGGTTCGTCATCCGGTGACGTTCCTGTCATAGACACGGTAGGTTCGGGTAGTAGGACGGATGTTCATCAGCCAGCCCTGCCGATATTGACCAGAACCAGCATTTTTGACCGGGAAATCGAAGTGCGTCGGGTGGATAAAAAAGATCGGGTACGTGTTATCAGGCGTAGAAACAAGGGTGCCGCGGACACCAGTGAAAATGAGGGAAAGACCCGAAAATATCGGGGAAGTGGAAAAACCCCACCGCCTAAAGTGAGCGTTTCCCCTGAGTCTCTGCACGACGATCTCCTGCCCATGGAGTTTCAGGTGCTTGCGGTCGAGAAAGGTGAAGGTACGGACGATCTAAGGCGATTGATGCAGGTGATCCGTACCATGGCGCACGGGTTAATAGATGTCCGTGTTTTGACGGCGCTGTGTCGGCTTGAAACCGGGCAGGCCTTTTCCATGGTTGGAAAGCGCCAAAGATTATGCCTGGTTGCCGTATTTTTCCAGGAAAAGGCGTTCCCGGTGGTGTTGCTGGATGTGGAGCATAGTAACAAAATGGCCTTGTCTACGCTGTTGCTGCGATTCAAGGGTAGTATCGGGCTTCGAGATATCGAAAACCATATCCTGTCGATTCTCCACCGGCTGGATTGTCGGGGAGGGCGTTGGGACATTACAGAGAATGAAGGCGACCAGCTTGCTCAATATGAACGGCTGCGGAAGGTGATGAGACCTGATCCGGGAGGTAATGAGCAACAACAGAATGGCGTTTGGGCAGCAAAACTGAGGAAAAAGCTCTTTGAGTTTTCCGGCCCATCCGCTTCCACGTAGTGATGAGTATCGCGAGGCTTTCATGCCTCAGCCTTTGGTTACCGAAGAAGGTAGACCGTGAAAAGTCTAAATTGTCAGGCTACCTCAGCTCGCGCGTGGCCTTGTCGTTAGGACAATGGTCAGGGTTTATAAGTCAACATATCTGTGCATCAAGGCCGACAACGGCATTGAATCCGCCTATTGTCTTCGGTTACCATCGTTCCCGAAATGGGAACAGTGTGGAGCGGCATGCGCGTCATTTCGTTACGGGCCTTGCGGGAATTCTGGGAGATTCACCCTTCTGCCGGGGAATCTTTACGTGCCTGGTATGCCATCGCCAGTCGTGCCCATTGGACAAATCCTGCAGACATCAAAGCGGCTTACCGGAGCGCGAGCTTTTTGCCGGGGAATCGAGTGGTATTCAACATCAAGGGTAATAGTTATCGGCTGATCGTCGCTATCCATTACGACCGTCAGCTCTTGTATATCCGTTTCGTCAGCACCCATGCGGAATATGACCGCATCGACGCCCGCACTATCTGAGGAGTCAGTCCATGGAAATCAAAGCCATTCATGATGAGTGCGACTATACGGCGGCTCTGACCCTGATAGATCGCCTGTGGGATGCCCCAGCGGGCAGCCCGGAAAGTGACCAGTTGGAAGTGATCGCCATACTCATTGCAGACTATGAGCGGCAGCAGCACTCTATTGATGATCCCGATCCTATTGCCCTGCTGGAGCATGTCATGGAGGCCCGCAGTCTCTCCCGTAAAGATCTCGAACCCTGCATTGGCTCTCGGGCACGGGTTTCTGAAGTGCTGAACCGACGGCGGCCACTCACCCTGGAAATGATTCGCCGCCTGTCAGAGCAACTGGATTTACCCGCCGAAATACTGGTGCGCCCCTATCCGACCCGATCCCACG
>NZ_JAAZTY010000036.1 GCF_018854775.1 Acidithiobacillus ferriphilus
AATCCACCCCCACCCCCACCCCACCATTCGGCCAAACCCGCCAAGGCCAATAGCGACGTGGTGAAGCTGGGTGTGGTTCACGGTAATTCAGTCTCTGCAACCAGTGGTACCGGGTTGAACAACAGCCAGACCAATATCGGCTCCGATGCCGCCATCAATAACCAAGCCTTTGAAAACGCGACTGGTGTCGTTTCGGTCAACCAGAACAGTGGTGCCAATGGCTTGCTGCAAAATCAGACCCAGGTGCAGGTGAATGCCGTCAGTGGTGACATCAAAGCGAAAATGGAGAGCGTGGATCTGGGTTTGGTGCATGGAAACCGGATCGGAGTAAGCACCGACGGTGCCCAGACCAATTATAACGGCAACGCCTATCTGGGCGACCATGCCTTTGCCAACACAGCGGGTATCATTTCCCTCAACCAGAACAGTGGCGCCAACAGCCTTCTGGACAATCAGACCAACGTGCAGGTCAACGAATTGAGTCCTTGCGCCAATGGTAGCTGCTTTACCGGCAAAGTGGATTTGATCTCTTTGCAGGGGGGCGCCGTCCTGGGAAACACGGTCAACATCTCCGCTGATCCTGGGTACAACTGGTACGGTCAGAACGGTCTGACCAATTACAATGCCAATGCCACCATCAATGGCGATACCTTCAACGGCGCATCGGGCATCATCTCGGCCAACCAGAACAGCGGCGCCAACAGCCTCCTGCAGAATCAGACCAACGTACAGGTCAGCCAAGTGGGTTCCAGCAGCGGCAACGCCTTTGGCGCGCTGGGGGGTGTAGTAGCGGGGAACGCTCTGCAGGTATCTGCCACGGGCAATCCGTGCAATCCGTGTGCATTCACCCAGGCGAACTATGCGGCTAACGCCACCATCGGTGGCAACGCTTTCCAGCATGCCTCTGGCGTGATCGCGCTCAACCAGAACACTGGTGCCAACAGCATGTTGCAGAACCAGACCTCGATCCAGGTCAACAACTAAGTCACGCGATGCAAGGTGGGGGGTGCCAAAGTCTCGGCATTCCCTATTTTTACCAAGAATGTGAGGAGAGAGATCATGAACATTCGCATGCGTCACTTATTCATGACGGGTATTTTGCTGTCCTGGGCATTCGGCGCGCAAGCGGCGACCTTGCCGATGGATGGCGTATCCGCTTTGGCCTTGCTGGGTACTGCCGTAGGCACCCAGGCGTTAGTACATTCTGCGGGCAAGGCGTTGCCCAATCAGAGCTTGTCCACCCTGGTGATGAATGGGACATCAGCGGGAAATACTGTGGGTAATGGGGTCGTTACCGGTAGCAATATCATCCAGGGCGGTGCCTTCGGCAATGCCTCCGGTTTTGTAACGGTCATTCAGAATTCCGGCAATAATGTCCTCATTCAGAATGCGATGCAAATCAACCTGACCATGCATTGATGGGAGTTTCTCATGTCTACTAAACGCTGGTTGTTGGCAATGGCTTCACTATTGGTCACGCTGGTCCTGAGTCAGGGGCAGGCCGTGGCCGATGCTTATTATTTGGCAACCGCTGGCGGTCAATTCAATATTCCCGTCAAGAGCATGAATGCCATGCGCTTTCAGTCGGTGATCCATCAACAATATGACTTTAGTTGTGGATCCGCGGCGGTGGCCACCTTACTCACCTATAGCTATAACGATCCCGCGGATGAGATGAAGGTTTTCAAGTGGATGTGGGATCATGGTGATAAACCAGTCATCGAGAAGGAAGGGTTTTCCCTGCTCGATATGAAAAACTATCTGGACGCCCACGGCTTCGCCGCCAACGGCTTCCGGACTTCTTTGCGCAATCTGGCCAAGGTGAATCTGCCGGCGATTGCCCTTATCGATTTTAACGGCTACATGCATTTTGTGGTGGTGAAAGGAGTCGAGCAGGATGAGGTGCTGGTCGGCGATCCGGCCTTGGGCTTACGCCTTATCTCCCGGAAATCCTTTGATGCCATGTGGAAGAAAAACGGGATTCTTTTTGTCATTACCAGTGGGCCGGGCATCAAGATGGCCAAGGCCTCCTTTAACAGCATTGCCGAATGGGACAAAGTACCCCGCGCACCGCTGGCTGCAGCCATGCAGCAGCAACCGTCGCTGGGTTCCTTCCTGCTCACGCTGCCTCGGGCAGGAAGTTTTTGAAGCATCTTAAAATAACCGGAGGAAATGATCATGGATGAGTTCGCTTGCAAGTCGAAACAGTCTTTTCAGCATACCCTGATGAGTGCCGTGATCATCCTCAGCATGGCAGAACCCGCCAGTGCGTCGGTCATGCCGGTGCTCGGAATGCCGGTGCCTGTAGCTGAGTTGGCGAAATTGCGCGGAGGTTTTGAGGTCGGGGGCATGATGGTGAAGTTTGGTGTGGAGATGACCACCTATATCAATGGAATGCTGGCATCACGCTCGGGGATCGACTCCGGCTCTAGCAGTAATAGCATCATCGCATCGCAGAATACCCGTGTTCAGCAGACCATGGTCGTGGCACAGGGAAATGGTGTACAGCAGGTAGTGCAGGTGGGAAATGCGAACCAGGTTTCCAGCAGCCTCCTCAACCAGGCCACCAGCGCCTTGGCGGTGGTGCAGAACAACCTCGATAACCAGGTGATCCAGCATGCGACCGTAATCAACCTGGATGTCAGCAACGGGATCCATACCCAGCAAATGACCCAGATTGGTCAGGCGCTGCAGCAGGGTAACATTCGGAGTTTGAACGTCCCGTAGGCGGATAGGACGGGAAGGGGGATGCCATGTTTCGGAAGATGATACGGACGACAATCGGTGCCGGGCTGGTGCTGGGAATATGGGCCTGGGCACCCGTCATGGCGGCAGAATCAGCGGGCGGTCATGACTTTCCGGCAATGCAACCTGCGGCCTTCGATAGGGGCGCTATCGTCAGCAACACCGTCTTGCGTCAAGCCCGTGGTGGGGGAATAACTGTACCCGGCTTGGCAGTCTCTGCCCATCAAATGCCGGTGGTCATGCTCTGGGATGAGTTGCCCATACCGGCCACATCCTCCAACACCCTAGAATCGGGTGGCAGTTCTCGGGGCAACACCCAAAATGGCGTCAGGCCAAACGCATCGCAGTCGTTGGTGGTAATCCTGCCCAATTTGCAAAATCTGCCAGCGTCTGTGATGCAGACATCTGGTTCCTTCAGCGGCAACTAACCTTCTATGGAAACGGATGGAAAAGCTGAAACGCGTAGAGCGTTTCCAGAACCCGCAAACAAAAAATTATTGTCGATACATGGTGCCATAGAGAATCTCAAAGCTTGTCTGCTCGGCACCTTCCACGGCGCACCGGAAAATGCCAGCAAAAACGCCTCGACAAGCTTGTCTACTGTATTAATCACCGTTTTTAGGAGCCAGAACTGTCTATACGCTTGCTCAATGTGTGCAGGGATCATACGCCGCTCTATTAGGTAGCTGAAAAAGGTTAAAAGGCATGAATACAAATAAAACACTCCCCGCACACGCGCACCAAATACATCCATATGATCATAAAGTGAATAGTGTTCATTTGGATTATTTCTCATCGTCAGGGACCCGGTTACTTCTCCAGGCCCCCTGCTTTGTTTTTGATGAACTCTGTTATCGCTTAGGGAATTCTTACAAGGCCAAGTGCTGGATGGCAGCGCGCCTGGAAGAGGTCTGTTCCCTGTCCCAAGATGCCATCGAGGGATATATCAACATGATGGCCGATCATCTGTTGGAAAAATGGAATCCTGGCACGATCCACGGCCTGTGTGCCCACCCCAGAACACAGCGTATCAAGGTATTCCAGTTTCCCATGGACGACCCGGTCAGTGAGACGGTTCGGCACGAATCCACACAGTAGCAACGCAATGAGCAAACCAAATACTGATTGCCCAATGCCGATAACCCAGACAAATAAACGCTGGTGCCAACGATGACTGCTTTTTCGGCTGCAACGGCGTTTTGAAAATCTGGCGGTTTTATGATTCGCGGGAAACGTCGGTGGCGGGTGGCGCCGAAACATCCCAACACCCTGAGTTAACGCTGCTTCTCTTGCCTCCTTCTCAAGGTGAAACATAAAGAAGAAAGAGGCATGGCAATGCGTCATCGGTTCTGCATGGCGGCATTGATGGCAATGTGTGGGGAGTGGAACCGACCATGGTGGCCCATGGTCGACGCGCCTACTGGAGCCGCTTTCGGAGAGGGATCCGGCCGGTATTCTGATTGAGTTTCGGTCCCGAAGGTGCCTTGCGACGCAATATGTCCCCGAATGCCCCTAGAGGGTGTAAGGGACCCGGAGTGTGAGTTGCACATCCGGTGCCTGGCGGGTGGCGCCTACGGCCAGGTTCAGATTGATGGATGTACTCTTATTGAGGGTGTAAGACCAGCCCACCAGAAAAGACCCTACCTCCAGGGTTGTGGCCAAGGGCGGAGTAATGCCGCCTACTTTAGGCGCGCTGACGATACTTTGGTTGTAGCCTAGACTAATCGACGCGCGGTCGTTTAGAGATAGGCCCGCACCAAAGCCGAAGCCGATGGCGTTACCGGGGCTAATGTAGGTGCCGGCGGCATTATGGCCAATGTTCCAGAGGTAACTGACATTCCCGTAAAAAACGGCCGGGTCAGAGGGATAGAGTACCGTGAGACTAGGCTGGACACCCCAGAAGCCTGTCCCCGTCGGTTGCTGTTCAAGAATTCCGGCCGGATAACTCTGATAGGTGGGCATGCTGAAGGGGCTACTGCCGGTCATGCTTTTTACTTGCAAATTGGCAATGTAATAGGGCGAGCCATTACCACCCTTATTGATCTGATAATGCATGGAGAGTTCAATGTCTCCCAGACCAGAACCGGTACTGTTGAATGCCTGCTGGACACCGTTGTTGGTAAGGTTTGAGACGGCGGTGTTTTGTTGCGCATAGACAAAAGGCACCCTGAGATCCATTTCCAGGCGGTTGCTCACCCCATAGCGAAAGGTGACACCGGCATAGGCGGTGTCGTTGGTGTATTGCTGGATATTTATGTTGCCAATGGCTAGTACCTGCGCAAGCACGAAACCCTGCACGGCGGCGATACTGGATGACGAATGAGTATATTGGATAAAGGGCTCAATGACGAACTTGCCTGCTGGCGTAAGCACTCCAGTGGTGCTGATGAGGGTTTCGATGGCCGGCGGACGGCTTTGTTCAGCCGGAGCTTGGCCTACCGGCTTGCTTGGCGGAGCCTCGCTCGAAGAGGCCGTATCGGCCCAGGCGGGGCTGGCGCACCACAAGGTGCCTGCCAGTATTGCGGATGCGTAGATTGTTGCTTGCATCAATCCTTGTTGTTTCATAATTCAAGATTCCTCCTGGTGGTAATGGCTAACGGTGTTTTAGCCAAAAAGTATTAGTATGATTAGTTGGTGCTGAGTGCATGCTTCTCCATGAGACGATATAGCGTGACGCGGGAAACGCCAAGCTGTTTCGATGCCAGCAAAACGCTGCCCTGGTTCTGGGCGAGAGCTGCGCGGATGGTATCGGTTTCGGCCCTGTCCCGCGCTTCGCCCAAAGTAAGTACCCACCGGGAGTTGTTTCTCTGCTCCAGTCCAAGATCGGATGGGGAAATCAGGGAGTTGTCGCACATGACCATGGCCCGGCGCACCCGATTGATCAGCTCGCGAACATTGCCCGGCCAGTCGAAGTTGTTCATGGTATGCAGAGCGTCTTTGCTGAATCCTTTTATCTTCCGTCCTTTTTCTTCGGCAAAGCGGTGGAAGATATATTGAGCTAACAGGGGCACGTCGCCGACGCGCTCGCGCAGGGCAGGCATCCTGATCTGAAGAACGTTGAGACGATAGTAAAGATCCTCGCGGAATCGACCCTCGCGAACGGCCTTTTCCAGATCGACATGGGTGGCGGCAATCACCCGCACATCCACGGTGATGTCTTCGCGACCACCGACCCGCTCTATGGTTTTTTCCTGTAGGAAGCGCAGAAGGTTAGCCTGGAGTTCCATGGGCAAATCGCCAATCTCGTCGAGAAAGAGGCTGCCACCGGAGGCGACCTCAATGCGGCCGATTTTTCGCTGGTGGGCGCCAGTGAATGAGCCCTTTTCATGGCCGAAGAGTTCGGACTGGATGAGATTGGTGGGTAATGCCCCACAGTTTACGGCGATGAATGGCCCATGGCCCCGCGAAGAGCGTTCGTGGATAGCCTGCGCGGCCAGCTCCTTGCCCGTGCCGCTTTCACCGGTAATCAGCACGGGTGCATCTACACCGGCTACCTTGCGGATTTCTTTGAAGACTTTTTGCATCTGTGGGCTGGCGCCGACCATTTCGCTTTCACCGTTACTGCGCACCTCCCCTTCTTCGGGCAGCAGCGCATCGGCGGCAATCTCTGCCATCCCCAAGGCATGGCCCAAGGTAAGCAGGAGACGGTCGGAATCGACAGGCAGGGTGTGATAGTCGTAAAATGTGGCGCTAACCAGCTCACGCAGGGGGGGGGAGTCGAGGGCATCCTTGGGAAGTAAGACGATCCAACGAATATGCCCTGCCCGGGCAATGGTGGACTCCACGCACCGGCAATTATTGATGATCTCCCGGTGATCCGGCGCGACTATACCCACCTTGAATTCTGCTGCAGACGAGAGTTTTTGTAGTTCATTAATATTTTCCGCATATCGCAGCTGCCACTCTTCGCTACACAGTCGCTCCGCCCATGGTTCTATGGTGTGTCTGGTGCCAAAGTACAGTAGTGGGCGGCTCACAACGACGGCATCTGCCCCGCAAATCTGACTGTATGACATATCGATTCCTTCCTCTAGAACACACCATCAGTAATCGTAGTGATGATAGTACAAATGCCGAAGTTCCGCCCCATACACCAGTTTCTATCATAGCTCTCGGTGACCGCCTGCTCCTGGTTTGGATGCGGCACCAGCGGCCTTGATTTTTCCTTTGTCAGACACCACTTTCAGCCTGCTTACATTCAACCGTTCGCTCTCTGCGCGAACCCAGTTAATTCAGGAGAGATAGAGATAATGGCCGCCAGCAAGGAAACCATGCAATTTCAAACCGAGATCAATCAGCTATTGCAGTTGATGATCCATTCGCTTTACTCCAACAAAGAGATCTTTCTGCGCGAGTTGATCTCCAATGCCTCTGACGCCTGCGACAAGTTACGCTTCGAGGCATTGGCCGACCCCGCCCTCTTAACAGGTGACAGCGAGCTCAAGGTTGAGGTGGACTTCGATCCCGAGGCTGGCACCATTACCGTGCGAGACAACGGTATTGGCATGAACCGCGACGAGGTGATTGCCAATATCGGCACTATCGCCAAATCCGGGACGCGGGAGTTCTTTGAGCGCCTCAGCGGCGACCAGACCAAAGACGCCAAGCTGATCGGCCAGTTCGGAGTAGGTTTTTATTCGGCATTCATCGTTGCAGATCGCGTCAGCCTGAACACTCGTCGCGCCGGCATGGAGGCCGAGCACGGTGTTCGCTGGGAGTCGGACGGTACCGGAAGCTACACCCTGGAAACTCTGGATCTGCCCGCGCGCGGTACCGAAATCGTCTTGCACCTGCGCGAGGAAGAACGCCAGGACCTGCTCAGTGCCTGGCGCTTACGCAGCATCATCAACAAGTATTCGGATCACATACCCCTGTCGATCCGTATGCGCAAAATGGGCGAAGACGGCAAGCCTGGTGACGAATGGGAGACGGTCAATAAGGCCTCCGCTCTCTGGCAACGATCCAAGTCCGAGATCAGCGACGACGAGTACAAGGAGTTTTATCGCTACGTCAGCCACGACTATGGCGACCCTCTGAGCTGGAGCCACAACCATGTTGAAGGACGACTGGAATACACCTCCTTACTCTTCATTCCTGCCAAGGCACCCTTTGATCTCTGGGATCACAACCATTCCCACGGTATCAAACTCTATGTGCAGCGCGTCTTCATCATGGACGATGCCGAGCAACTCCTTCCCCGCTACCTGCGCTTTGTGCGCGGTGTGATCGATTCCAACGATTTGCCTCTTAACGTTTCCCGCGAGATTTTGCAGGGTAACCGAGTCATCGATCAGATGCGTTCCGGTTCGGTGAAACGAATACTGAGTCTCCTGGAGGAAATGGCCGGGAAAGAGCCTGAGAAGTATCAGACGTTTTGGAATGAATTCGGACGGGCACTCAAGGAAGGACCGGGCGAGGATTACGGCAACCGCGAACAGATCGCCAAGCTGCTACGCTTCGCCAGTACCCACACGGACACGGAAACACAAAATGTATCGCTGGCCGATTACCTGGCACGAATGGCCGAGGGTCAAGACAAAATTTACTACATCACTGCGGACTCCTTCCTTGCCGCCAAGAACAGTCCACAGTTGGAGTTGCTGCGCAAAAAAGGCATTGAGGTATTGCTGCTCAGCGATCGCGTAGATGAATGGCTGACCAGCCATCTACCCGAATTTGAGGGTAAGGCATTGGCATCCGTCGCCAAAGGTGCGCTTGACCTGGGCGCCATCGAAACCGAGGAAGAACGCAAATCGCAGGCAGAAACCGAAAAGGGTGCGGAGGGTTTGGTGGAACGCATCAAAAACGCCTTGGGCGAGCGGGTGGAGGCTGTGCGCGTCTCCCATCGTCTGACCAGTTCTCCGGCCTGTATCGTCCTGGGCGAGCGGGACATGGCCCTGTACATGCAGCAATTGCTCAAGCAGGCCGGCCACGAAGTTTCCAGCACCAAACCTGTCCTGGAAATCAACCCCACCCATCCCATGCTGGCACGCATAGAAGGCGAAAAAGACGATATTCGCTTCGCCGAATGGTCAGCCCTGCTGCTGGATCAGGCGATTCTGGCCGAGGGAGGGCAATTAGAAGACCCTGCCGGTTTCGTCACCCGCATCAATCAGTTGATGCTTGCGCTGGCAGGCTGAAAGGCTGAGCTTACTTCACCTGCCCCGGACCGGAATCGAACTCACTCGAGTCGAGCGGCCACACCACCCATGCGGTTCCCGATGACGTTACGGGTCCGCACGGCGGTGCCGTAGGTCGTATCGCCTCGGCGGCATCAAAAGTTTCTATTGGCGACCCCCGGCGCACGCCACAACCATGGCAGCAAAGCCGGACTATACTTGCACTAGGGGGTGGCATTCCGACATTCCACGACGGGGGATCGATTGATGAACAGCATGGATGCATCACAGCGAAGAAAGGGAATCCGGATAGCCACCAATGTGAGCTTTCTGGTAGTGATGGCGCCCGTTTTGGCTTTGGCACAGACAGCTACCGCCACCGTGCCAGACACGGCGGTAGATTTCTATCCCGGTCCGAACATGATGGGTGGTTGGGGTCTTGGTATGATGGGCGCTTTCGGACTGTTTTGGGGGTTGCTGTGCCTGCTGGCTCTCGTGGGAATCGTGGGCGGCATTGTGTTTCTGATCCGCGGGGCCTTTGCATGCAAGCATCGACATGGGTGCAAGAGCAGCATGGCCGATAACGAAAGTGGTGTCGCCCTCAAACTCCTGGATGAGCGCTATGCGCGCGGCGAGATCGAGCGTGATGAATACCTTGAAAAACGCGGCGATCTAGGAAAATGAGCAGGCACAGGGGATGGCGGGCAGCGTTGGTGGTGGGATGGCTCACAGTCCTGAGTGGTTGTGTGGTGGCACCTGGGCCCGCCTATGTGGAGAAGCCGATGTCTGGGGCAATCGTCGTGCCCGGGCCGCCGCCCCCTCTGCCGGTGGTAGTGGTTCCGCCAGCTCCGGCAATGGGCATGGCCTGGGTGCCAGGGACTTGGGTTTGGAGGGGACAATGGATATGGTGGCCGGGACGCTGGGTCTACCCGCCCCACCCCTACGCCTACTGGGCACCCGGCCGTTGGTGGCACCGGGACGGACATTGGTTCTGGGGCCGGGGCCATTGGCGGCGACGGTAGCAAAGGTTGTTAGACTACGGAGGACATCCCATCATGCGCACTTCCGCCAAGGCACCGGCGACGGTTTACGAAGACGAAAGCCTCCGTGCCTATGGACCAGCCCGCGCGACCATTCAAGGAACGCCGCTCGCTCCGGATGAGTTGCGCAAAACCGACGCCTACTGGCAAGCCAGTCTCTATCTGTGCCTGGGAATGTTGTACCTCAGGAGCAACCCATTGCTCAGAGAGCCCCTCACACTAGAACATATCAAACCAAGACTGTTGGGCCACTGGGGATCGGACGCTGGCCAGTGCTTCACCTATATTCACTTTAACCGGCTGATCAACAAGTACGATCTGAACGCGATCTACATCTCCGGCCCCGGTCACGGGGCACCGGCGGTACTATCTCAGGCATATCTCGAAGGAACCTACTCCGAGATTTATCCCGACATACGTGAAGATCTGGTAGGCATGCAGCGCTTCTTCAAGCAGTTTTCCTTCCCCGGGGGCATCGGTAGCCACGCGACTCCGGAAACACCCGGCAGCATTCATGAGGGCGGCGAACTGGGTTACAGTATTTCTCATGCCTTCGGATCGGTCTTTGACTATCCGGACCTGATCACCCTGGTGATGGTCGGCGATGGCGAGGCGGAGACCGGACCATTGGCCACAAGTTGGCATAGCAACAAATTCCTCAATCCGATTACCGATGGGGCGGTCCTGCCGGTGCTCCATCTCAACGGCTATAAAATCAACAACCCCACCATTCTGGCGCGCATTAGTCATGCGGAATTGGAGGCGCTATTCGTCGGTTATGGATATACCCCCTACTTCGTGGAGGGTAGCGATCCAGAGAGCATGCATCAGGCGATGGCCGCCACCATGGAACACTGTGTTCTGGAGATTCGCAAGTTCCAGGAAAAGGCCCGGCAGACCGGTGCGGCTTACCGCCCCCGCTGGCCGATGATCATTCTTCGAAGTCCCAAAGGCTGGACAGCCCCCCGGAAGGTGGACGGGCATTATCTGGAAGGTTTCTGGCGAGCCCATCAAATCCCCCTCCCGGACGTGGCCACCAACCCGGCCCATCTGACTCTGTTGGAATCATGGATGCGCAGCTACCAACCGGAAAAGCACTTTGATGAGCAGGGCCGACTGATCTCCGAACTGCAAGCTTTGGCGCCCAAGGGGGGGCGGCGCATGAGTGCCAACCCCGTGGCCAATGGGGGTCTGCTGCGCCGCCCTCTGGATATGCCTGACTTCCGCACGTTCTCCGTGGAGATCGAAAAAACCGGAGGAACCCTGGCTGGCAACGTGCCCACGCTGGGAAATTTCCTTCGGGAGGTCATGCGGCTGAATATGCAGAACTTCCGCATCTTCGGCCCGGACGAGACCCAATCCAACAAACTCACAGCCCTTTATGAGGTCACCCAAAAAGTCTGGCTCGGGGAATATTTCCCGGAAGATGCCGACGGCGGCGAACTGGCCTTGCAGGGACGGGTCATGGAAATGCTCAGCGAGCATACCATAGAGGGATGGCTGGAGGGTTATCTGCTGAGCGGTCGGCACGGCCTCATCAATAGCTATGAGCCGTTCATCCACATCATTGACTCCATGTTCAACCAGCACGCCAAATGGCTGGAAAAATGTAACGCACTGCCCTGGCGGGCCGATGTGGCGTCACTCAACCTACTGATGACCGGGCTGGTCTGGCGACAGGATCACAATGGTTTCACGCATCAGGATCCTGGTTTTCTCGATGTGGTGGCTAACAAGAGCCCCAGCGTGGTGCGCATCTATCTTCCGCCGGACGCCAACTGCCTGCTTTCCGTTGCCGATCATTGCCTGAAAAGCGTTAATTACGTCAATGTGATTGTCGCGGACAAGCAAAAGAATCTGCAGTACCTGGACATGGAGGCGGCGGTGGCGCACTGCACAAGGGGCGCTGGCATCTGGAACTGGGCGAGCAATGACCAGGGGGTTGAACCTGACGTGGTCATGGTGAGTTGCGGTGACGTGCCGACTCTGGAGTCCCTGGCCGCCACCGCCTTACTGCGTCAACACATGCCCGACATCAAGGTTCGATTCGTGAATGTGGTGGACTTGTTCAAATTGGTACCACATACCGAACACGCACACGGGATGACGGATCGTGAGTTCGAGGCGCTGTTCACTTCCAGCAAGCCGGTGATCTTCAATTTCCACTCTTACCCGTGGCTCATCCACCGCTTAACCTACCGGCGACCCGGACAGCATCATATCCATGTGCGTGGTTACAAAGAGAAAGGCAATATCAACACGCCCCTGGAACTTGCGATCTTGAATCAGACGGATCGTTTTAGCCTGGCCATTGACGCCATTGACCGGATACCCCGCCTCTGCGATACGGGGTCCTGTGTGCGAGAAGCACTGCTTGATCAACAGTTCGCCTGTAAGAACCATGCCTACGAATTTGGCGTGGATCGACAGGATATTCAGGATTGGAGGTGGCCGTTTTAGGGAGCACAGCGGACGTGAATGAAATTGTCTCCGATCCTATCCGACCCTAAAATGCGAAAGGATCCCATCAATGAATCGACAGGATCCCATCACAAACAACAGGCGCGAAAAAATTACTTCATCATCGCCTTCTTGAACATCCGCTCTACCTTCATGTTGGCCTCATCAGCCTTCTGATTGGCGGCGTTGGCTGTGCTCATCGCCTGATCAGCGGTGCTCTGCGCAGCGTTAGCCTTGCTCAGCGCATCTGTCGCGGTGCTTTGCGCGGAATTGGCCTTGGCCAAAGCCTCGTTGGCGGTGGACTGTGCGGCGTCAGCCTTGGCAGCAACTTTGTCGAGGTCAGAGGTGGTCGCACAACCGGCCAAGCCCAAGGGCAAAATCAGCGCGGTTACTTTCAAGGCGGTGGTGAACTTGCTCATAGCAGTCTCCTTTGTTGGGTTGAATAACAGGCAGACAAAGCATAGCTAAAAAAACAACAACACGCCAGTCTTTAGTCGTACTTTTTCGACGATAGTCATAATCTGGCTCACTGAGCATCTGCGAACACCCAAGGCCGCCGTTTAAGTCCACGGACACCGGGCACTCAGCAAAAATGCGAAGCCTCTTAAACTATCTGGCCGCATTGGGTCGACTCTCCCACAGATAACCGACGCATCCCGGCAATGCAAGACAACCGACTGTTTACAAAGCAAAAAATTTATCCCCTTGATTTTTTCCACATTTTTTGTAAAATATTGTTCCGTTTCATATTTTGAGAATAATCCCAGATGCGTTGAAACTGGGAGAGGTCGCCACAGACCGACTCAGATAAGGAGATAGACTTGATACAACGATTATCTACCGGGCTGGGTATTGCTCTGTTTGCACTATTATTACCCAACGCTTTGGCGCTCAATTCACCAGACTTGCCGGCTCCGCTGCTGAACAAACTATCGAGAAGCGCAAAAAGCCTTCAGTGGATAGACGGGCAGATGGAAAAAACTACGGACACACAATCAGCTTCCGGGGATGGGTCTGCTCGCAGTGATGGCGCCCTACTCATGCGGCATAAGATGTTTTACCTTCGGCGAGTTACCGCTTATAACGCGCTTCCCGACCAGACCAGTGGAAATCCGGATATCGCTGCCTGCGGCGCCAACCGGCCCAACCAGATTGCTCTGTCACAGGACCTATTTTTCCTGAAGAATGGAGGCAACCGCTGTGGTGAACGCATCAACATCGTGTTACCTTCTGGGCGGGTGATAGACGGTATTGTCTGGGATACCATGAATTCCCGCTATCACATGGCTGCCGACATTCTTATGAGTAGTGTTCGACGCGCTATGGACTTCGGGGTAAAGCGGGCAAAATTACGTTTCATACACGCGCAGGCACCATCGACCAACGGTCTCTGAACCGACGATTATCGCCCATGATGGCCGGGTCCGGCCGCCATCATCGCCTCCACATCGGCCAAGCCCTTGGGCACCTCGCCTGAAAGGACATCCGGCCCGTTGGCAGTCACCAGCACGTCGTCCTCAATACGAATCCCGATACCACGCCAACGCTCCGGTACCGTTTGATTATCCGGGGAGAAATATAGTCCCGGTTCTACCGTCAGCACCATCCCCGCCGCCAGCTTCCGCCAGGACTGATCTGCGCTGCGATAATGGCCGACATCGTGGACATCCATACCCAGCCAATGTCCTGTCCGGTGCATATAGAAGGCCTTATAACTGCCCTGCTCAATGACTGCATCACGCTTTCCGGAAAGTATTTTCAAATCCAACAGACCATCCACAAGCACTCGGACGGCCTCGTCATGATAATCGGCAACGGAGCGCCCCACCTGCATGGCCGCGATCGCCGCTTCCTGACTGGCCAGAACGACTTCGTAAATTTCCCGTTGTGCAGGACTGAAAACGCCATTGACCGGCAAGGTCCGGGTGATATCGCCAGCATAGGCACCCACCTCTGCACCTGCATCGATCAGTACCAGATCGCCATCACGCAATTCCGCATCGTTTTCAGTGTAGTGCAGAATACAACCGTTGGCCCCACCACCGACGATACTGGGATAGGCCACACTGGGCGATCCAAGACGATGAAAAACGTGCTCAATCTCGGCGGCCAGTTCATACTCCAGCATACCCGGTTGGCACTGACGCATGGCATGACGATGACCGGCGCCACTGATACCCACCGCCGCCCGTAGGATTTCGATCTCCGCGGAATCCTTAAACAACCGCATCTCATGAATCAATTCAGCAACATCGACCACTTCGAGTGGGTAGCGCACGCCCTGGCGAATTTTGCTCTTGGCGACATTACGCCAGTGCATTACCCGCGCGTCGAAATCCGTGGATTGACCCATGGGATAAAACAATAACTCCCGGTTTTCCAGCAATTGTGGAAGGATATCATTCAGATCATGAATAGAGAGGCAACGGTCGACCCGGCATTGCTCAAGAGCACCCTCCAGCCCAGCACGACGCCCTTCCCAGGTTTCCCGCTCCGAATCGCGCGGACGACAGAACAGGATCTGCTCCCCATCAGCATGCCCTGGAACCAATACCAGCACCGCTTCAGGCTCCACGAATCCGGTCAGGTACAAGAAGTCGCTGTCGCCGCGAAAGGGATACTGCACATCGCTGTTACGGCTCTTGGGTATGGCGGTGGGTATAATCGCGACACCGGCAGCGGACATTTTTTGCATCAGATGACGGCGGCGAGCAGAATAATCGGGGCGGGGTAAATTGAGTTTGGGCATGGTAGAATAAGGCCTTTACTGCATGGCCCCTTCAACCTGTTTGGCAAATGCCGGATCGTCCTGTGTTTGCTTGAGCATGCTGGAGTACTGCTCCGCCGTCAAATGATTACTGGCAAGAATACGGTTTACACTGGTCATGTAAGACTTTTTCAACTCTTCCCGCTTGGTGGCAGTGATGCCCTTCTGGCTCAGGGCGTTGTGAACCTGTTCGTTGAGTGGCTTGATCCCCCGAACCGCGGCTGCGAAATTCTTTATCTCCGCAGGGCTTGCCACGGCACCCGCAGTCATTGCGGTGCGCACCAATCCTGGCGTCGATATCTCCATGCCGGACGCGAAGGTCACACTGGTCCCCAGACCAAACAGGCTCAAAGCGAACAGAGCGGGCCCTACGAATCCATGCCTGGATGAATGAAACACACTCTGCGCGGCAGAGTAAATGGCAGGCTGTTGCATAATAACCCTCCTCTCAGACTATCGGGAAAAATTCAGGAATAGCTTCATATATCAGTAAATTATGCGATTCATTACGCGCACTCCCAAGCCACCCTAACCGCTCCGAAAAGAGATTGCAAGCTACAGCACGCTATCCGGCCGACAGATGCATCGCAGCGGACGCGCAGGGCTTATCCCCCGTCGAAGGCCGCTGTTATGGCATCGCCAAGACGGGCAGCCGGGCGCAACTTGAAAGTAGCGGTACTCGAAATCTTGTCGCCACGCGGAAGAATGGCACCCTTAAAACCCAATTTGATCGCCTCCCGCACCCGCGCTTCAGTGCCCGCCACCGCACGCACCTCTCCCGCCAGACCCAGCTCGCCGAAAACAACCCGGCGCCCCTCCAAAGGTTTGTTGCGGAAACTGCTGAGCAGGGCCAAGGCCACCGCAAGATCGGCGGCTGGTTCGTTGACTTTGATTCCACCTGCGATATTCACAAAAACGTCCTGATCAAAAAACACACTGCCGCCGTGGCGGTGCAGGATAGCCAGCAGGAGGGAAAGGCGGTTAGGGTCCAGGCCGATGGCGACCCTGCGGGGGTTAGCCAGCGGACTCGGTGTCACCAGAGCCTGCACTTCCACCAGAAGCGGGCGGGTTCCCTCCTGCGTCGCCAGCACCACGCTCCCTGCTACGGGTCGGTCATGCTGCGACAGAAAGAGCTGTGAAGGGTTGGCAACCTCGCTCAACCCCTCTTCATGCATCTGAAAAACACCTAGTTCATTGGCGGCACCAAAGCGATTTTTGATGGCACGCACAATCCGGTAGGGGCTACCCGCCTCCCCTTCAAAATAAAGGACCGTATCCACCATGTGTTCCAGCACACGCGGGCCGGCAATGGCCCCCTCCTTGGTCACATGGCCGACCAGCCAGACCGTGGTGTCCGTAGCTTTGGCGAAACGCACCAGACGGGCCGCGCACTCCCGCACTTGCGCTACCGATCCAGGGGCTGATTGCAGCGTGTCGGTATAGACGGTCTGGATAGAATCCACCAGCACCAGTGCGGATCGCTCTGACTGGAGCAGACCCTCGATCGCTTCAAGATGGTTTTCGGCGACTACCCGTACGGAGCTCTGGCCC
Source organism: Acidithiobacillus ferriphilus (assembly GCF_018854775.1). Classification (GTDB taxonomy): domain Bacteria; phylum Pseudomonadota; class Gammaproteobacteria; order Acidithiobacillales; family Acidithiobacillaceae; genus Acidithiobacillus; species Acidithiobacillus ferriphilus. Next base: position 16,683 of record NZ_JAAZTY010000036.1, read on the forward strand.
AGCCCCAAGCGCTGCGCGCGCAAGGCGACTTGTGCCGCGGACTCCTCGCCGGTGACGTAAAGTACCTTACTGGCCTGGGCCAGATGATGGGCGGTCTGGAGCAGGAGGGTGGATTTGCCGATACCCGGTTCCCCGCCCAGGAGAATGGCGGCCCCTGGCACCTGCCCACCGCCCAGCACCCGGTCGAGCTCTGCTAGACCCGTCGTGCTGCGCCCCACATCCGCGATCGGCACCGCGTGCAGAAATTGCGGCGGACTGGCCGTGGCATAGGTGGTTTGGGATTTGGCCCCGGTCTTCTCCATGCGCTGTTCGACGAAGCTGTTCCAGGCGCCACAATCCGGGCAGCGTCCCAGCCATTTGTTGCTGGTACTGCCGCATTCCTGACAGACAAAGAGGGTTTTGTCGCGGCTCATGAGACCAGCTGGCGCGGAACACGCATCTGCATACGGCAACTCAACTCGTAGGAGATCGTATCGAGTCTCGTCGCCAGGGATTCGAGGGCTGGTCCGCCAGCCCCCATAAGCACGACGGAAGCCCCGATTTCCGCCGACACGGTCGTCAAGTCTACAAAAAGCATGTCCATACTCACTCGTGCCAAAGTCCGGGTAGCCTGTCCGGCCACCGTGACCGGCGCCCCCGAACCCAGGTGACGCGGATAGCCATCACCGTAGCCCGCCGCCACGACCCCCACCCGGCAGTAGGCAGGAGCCTGCCAAGCTGCACCATAGCCCAGCCAGTCACCGGGGGCGAGCTCGCGGATGGCCACCACTTCGCTGCGCCAGGACAGCACCGGTTGCAAACCGATCTCGGTACCGCTGTGCCCGGCGAAGGGCGAAAGACCGTATAGCATGAGCCCGGGGCGCACCCAGTGCTGATGGGTAAAAGGCAGTGCCAGCACCCCCCCCGAATTGGCCAGGGTGTGCTGACCCGCCGTGCAATGACCAAAGTGCGCAATGGCCGCGACGAAAACGCCCGCCTGCTGACGACTGAAAGGGTCCTCCGGCGTATCGGAGCGGGCGAGATGACTCATCAGCCCCAGCACCTGCCAGCAGGGATGGCTTTGCAGCCCGGCAAATACTGCCGACAGTTGGTCGGGTGCAAAGCCCAAACGGTGCATACCCGTATCTACTTTAATAAACAGCCGCAGGGGTGCGTCAGCGGCATGGGTCGCCAGCCAGAGTAGCTGCCGTTGTTCATGGATAACGAGCAGATAACCGCGGGCGGCCGCGACAGCGACCTCCTCCGCGTCGAAAGGCCCTCCGAGCAGACAAACCGGTCGTTCCAGACGCAGATCATGAAGGGTTTCCGCCTCTTCCAGAGAAGCCACGGCAAAGGCATCGACACCCGTCTCCGCCAGCACCGGGGCGCAGAGCGCGACATCATGCCCATAGGCATTGGCTTTGACCGCCGCCATAACTTGCGCGTGGGGCGCATGCTGGCGTACCACGGCCATATTATGACGCAGAGCAGCAGCAGAAATATCGGCAACAATAGGGCGAGTCATGAGTACATGATACCGCAAAGCACAGAAAAATCCCCTGGCAGAAATCCACTTCTGGTGAAAGGCTAACGCCCGAAATCATCCCCGGACGGCGCATAATTCTCAAAGCGGGTATATTCACCGAAGAAACTCATCCGCACGGTCCCGATGGGTCCGTTGCGCTGCTTGCCGATGATCACCTCGGCGATGCCCTTCACCTCTTCCTTGTCCTTGTAGTACACCTCATCGCGGTAAAGGAACAGAATCAAATCGGCGTCCTGCTCAATAGCACCGGACTCACGCAGATCCGACATCTGCGGACGCTTTTCGGTCCGGTTTTCCAGGCTACGATTGAGCTGTGAGAGGGCAATCACCGGGATGGACAGCTCTTTGGCCAAGGCCTTGAGCGAACGGCTGATCTCGGAAATCTCGGCGACCCGATTGTCACCCCGCCCCGGCACCTGCATGAGTTGCAGATAGTCGACCACAACCAGCGCCAAGCCATGCTCTCGCTTCAGCCGGCGTGCCCGCGAACGCAAATCCGTCGGCGTCAGCGCTGCCGAATCATCGGCAAACAACGGCGCATTGCCGAGTTCACCAATGGCATGCGCGATGCGCGGCCAGTCATCATTACCCAGGCTGCCGTTGCGCAGCCGGTGCTGATCCACCCGCCCTCGCGACGAGAGCGCACGCAAGACGATTTCGTCTATCGGCATTTCCATGCTGAAAACCGCCACCGGCTTGCCTTCGTTACAGGCGACATGCTCAGCTATATTCATGGCGAAAGAGGTTTTGCCCATACTGGGACGACCGGCAACGATGATGAGCTGGCCCGGATGCAGGCCGGAGGTTTTCTCGTCCAGATCGGCGAAACCTGTGGACAGGCCTGTGACACCCTTTTTCTCGCGGGCGATGGTCTCGATCCGGTCGATTACCGCCGGAAGCGCATCCTTGAGTTGCCTAAAGCCTTCTCCGGCCCGCTGTTGCCCTTCGGCGAGATGGAAAACCCGGCTTTCCGCCTCGTCCAACAAGGCCTGCGCTTCCCGCCCTTCCGGACGATAGGCCAGTTCGGCAATTTCCCGGCCAACCCGAATAAGATCACGCAGGGTGGCCCGCTCCCGCACGATGCTCGCATAGGCGAGCACATTGGCCGCCGAGGGCGTCTCGTTGGCGAGCATGAGAAGATATTGCACGCCTCCCACATCGGCCAGTTGCTCGTGATCTTGCAACCACTCGGAGACCGTGACGGCGTCTACCGCCCGCCCGGCACCCTGCATGGCAATGATCGCTTGAAAAATCTGGCGATGGCGGCGCTCATAAAAATCTTCGGCCGTCATCGCCTCGGTCACTTGATCCGCGGTATCGGGATCGATCAGCAGGGCACCGATAACCGATTGCTCTGCCTCAATAGAGTGCGGCGGAGCCTTGACCCCGCCGCCATACTCCGCAAACTCGAACACTCCGCCGTCCCTGCCAGTGCCAGGGTCAGGCGCGCTCGACGAATACCATCACGTCCAGATCCACTTCCGGATGCAGGTGCAACCGCACTGGAAATTCACCTACCCGCTTGATCGGGCCATCCGCCAGGCGGATTTCCGAATGGGCCACTTCATGACCCAGGGCCGCCAGAGCAGCGCTGATATCATGCGAGCCCACCGAGCCAAACAAACGACCATCTTCGCCCGCTTGCAGGGCGATTTTGACCACGGCTTCCGCCAGCATGGCAGCGCGCTGCTGGGCCGCCTGCAGACGCTCTGCCTCGATATGCTCCAAGGCCGCTTTACGCTCGGCAAAGTCTTCCAGATTGCGCTGGTTGGCCATTATGGCTTTCCCCTGCGGCATCAGAAAATTGCGCCCATAGCCCGGCCGCACTTCGACCACATCACCAAGACGCCCCAGGTTGTTGATACGTTCCAGCAAAATCACTTTCATTTCCAATTCCTCCAAAAAATTCCCTGCAAAAGCGCCATCAGGGCCGCGAGCCCGCAAGCCGTTGGCGCAGATGGAAAACACGATCCACGACGCCCAGCACAGCGATTACCAGCAAGAGCTGTGAAAGCAGGATCAGTCCGATATAAAAAGCCGTCAGCACGAACAAGGGCCAACCCCTTGACGCAAACCACAGGTGCATAAAACTCAAGCCTTGCAGCAGATACAACCCGCCGACCAAAACGGCAAGATTCTGTACCGGCCATAGCGCATCGCCATGCAGCAGGCTGATACCCAACAATGTCGCGATGAGCAACCAGATCAACCGGTCCGGCAACACCCAGTCCCGAAACACCCGTTGCGGCGCCGGAACGCCCTGGAAACGTTCGCGCCAGCGACTGGCCAGCAACGCCGCCAAGGTCCAGAGCAGCGCCATGCCTGCGGCGAGAATCCCTGGCATCAGGCGGGTCATATCACCCAGGACCTGGCGCTGCGTCGTACTTAACTCTTTACGCGCTGGCGCCAGCAAATGTTCCATCTGTGCTTGCCAGAAGGCAGGGCCCATGCCTCGCGGTATAACCCAAAGCGAGAGCGCCAGCGCCAGGAGAGACAGACCGATAACGACCCACACTACCCCGCCCCACTGCACGTCCCACCGCAAACCTTCTCCCAGCAGCCGCCCCGGCAGCCAGGCCACCAGGGCAAAGGCGACACCATACCACGGGTTCAACGTAAACAGTGCGGAGGCAACCCCGGCAATCAGGAGGACTTCAAAGCTCTCCTTGCGCCCGGCCTGCAGGGTAACCAGCGTCACCAAAGCGACGCAGTTGAGCAGTAACGGCGCGGCAAGAAAGGGAACCAGTCCCGCAACACTAAAGAGTACAGCAATACTAATGCTGGCTTGCCAGCGTCCGCTGAGAAACCAGCGCAAGACCCCACCTTCTGTCTGCGCCGCCACCGGAACGCCAGTGCCTTAACGCACGACGTAGGGCAATAACGCCAGAAAACGGGCACGCTTGATCGCTGTAGTCAACTGTCGCTGATACAGATTGCTGGTTCCGGTAATCCGGCTGGGGACGATTTTACCCGTCTCACCCACATAGGCCTGCAAGGTTTTTAGATCCTTGTAGTCAATCTCCTTGACGCCTTCCGCCTTGAAACGACAAAACTTACGGCGACGGGTAAAGTTACTGCTGCCGCCGCCACGCTTGTCACCATCACTATCCCGATCTCTGTCTCGATTAAATGCCATCTGAAATCTCCTTGATTAAGCCGTCGCTACGGTTTCGTTATCGCTGTGGTCCGGCTCGCCTTCATCTTCGACAGTCTCTTCACTGCGCTCACGACGGTCGCTCTCATCGCGGGCCAGAAAGGAAGGGATGGTAACAGCTTCAGCGCGGGCCAGAATCAGGTGACGCAAAACCGCATCGTTGAAGCGGAACGCGTCTTCCAGTTCAGCCAAGGCGGCACCGCTGCATTCTACATTCATCAAAACATAATGAGCCTTGTGGGCCTTCTTGATGGGGTAGGCCAACTGCCGACGACCCCAGTCTTCCAGGCGATGAAAATGCCCGCCATCGCCCTCTATCATGCCGCGATAGCGCTCAATCATCTGGGGGACCTGCTCACTTTGGTCAGGATGGACCAAAAACACAATTTCGTAATGACGCAAAGGTTGCTCCTTATGGTTCACTGCGGAGTCCGGGCGCCTATCGCCCGAACAAGGAGTAAAAGGTGAGGGCGTATTCTAATACGCGCCGTGGGAAAAACAAGGGGTTAACCTTTTAGTCTGTACATCAGCCAGCAAATCCTGGGGCCAGAGCCCGCAATTGCTCGATCTGTCGCAGGCAGCGCGCCCGGTCTGCGACAGACAAAGGTGCTGTTGCAGCGTTGCCGGCGAGTCTCTCCAGGCGATTGCCCGTCGGAAACTCACCCTTGGACCGTAAATGGGCGACTGCCGTTTGCGCGCCCTCCGGATCGTTACAGATCAGCAGCAAGTCCGCGCCTGCCGCCAGTGCCGCATCCACCCGCGCGCCCATATCGCCGACACCATGCGCACCCGCCATGCTGAGGTCGTCGCTGACCACCACACCGGTGAAGCCCATATCTTTGCGGAGGATATCCTGTAACCAGCGCGGCGAGAAACCGGCAGGACGTTCCGTATCCACCTGGGGATAGAGACAGTGCGCCGGCATAATCGCCGGAATCCCCGCGGCAATCAGGGCAGCGAAGGGCTGAAGGTCTTCCTGAATGGCACTGAGCGGGCGCTTATCCAAAGGTAAGTCGAGATGAGAATCTGCGGCTACCGCACCATGACCGGGAAAATGCTTGGCGACCCCCTGCAAGCCGGCCCGTACCATGCCTTCCCAGAGCGCTACCGCGATACCCCCCACCCACTCGGGATCGCGGTGGATGGCGCGGTCGCCAATCACCGCAGAAACGCTGCGATCCAAATCCACACAAGGGGTAAAGTCCATGTCCAGGCCGAGCGCCCGGAGTTCCGTACCGAGCAGAAGTCCCCAGTCCCGTGCCGCCGTCTGCGCCCTTTCCAATCCGTCACGATCCGCCAGACGGCCCAGAGTCGCCATGGGCGGGAAGCGCGTCACTCCGGTACGCAGGCGCTGCACCCGCCCGCCCTCCTGATCAATACCGATGAGCAGCGGCGGAGAACGCAGCGCATGCAATTCGCCGCACAGGGCACGCACCTGTTCGGCATCGACGCAGTTGCGGGCAAAAAGGATGACGCCACCCACTGCCGGCTGGCGCAGCATCGCGCATTCCGCGACAGTGGGCCGTAGCCCGGCAATATCGACCATCAGCGGGCCCCGTGCGAGGCGCTGCAACTCAGTCTGTAGCGGCATGGGGGATGGGCTCCTGCGTACTGGCCTGCGCCTTGGCGGCGGCACGGGCCTTGGCTTCCACCTTGTCCACTTCTTCATTCTGCACCAGCTGCATATCCGGTGGCATGGAAATAGGCAGCGCGATCCTCGGCGGCTGGCTGGGAATACCATGCACGTGCACGGGTACGATCATCATGCTGAAACCGTCATGCTGCAGGCGATCCTGAACGATAAAGCTGACTTCATCATGCAGCAATCCGTGGAAGGGTCCCTGCACAGAGGTGTCAATCACCCGCCCGGCAAAGAAGATGCTCTGTGGAAAATAGCGGATAGCGACATTGGCCAATTCCTCCATCGCGAGGATACGGTCGGTGGAGTAAGTGGCGAACCAGGTTGCCGCCATCCCCTCGTTGCGGCAAAAGGCCATATACTGGTTAGCCTCAGTCTCTACATATACCTTCAGGTCTTCCAGTGCCTTGATACCCTTAAATTCACCCTGACCTACGATACCCGCCAGCAGGAACACATAGTTCTTGACGAAGCCACTGACCATACGGTGCGCAGTCAGCAAGGTATGCAGCCCCAAACCGTCAAAACGGCTGACAAAAAATACGGCCGTGGCGCCACGCGGATCCAGAGGCAGGTTAGGGCCGGACTCCAGATGGTCAGGCACCACATCCAGCATGGTTTCGTCCAGTTCGGCGGTGATTTTACCGATACTTTTGTAATGGCGATAGATCAGATATCCGAGACCCACCACAACCGCGGTGACCAGCAGAGTGAACCAGCCGCCCGCATCGAATTTCTCGAAAATGGTGATGGCGAGAATGGATGCCGTGACCATAAAGCCCAGGACACTGACGGCAAAGCGACCCCGCCAGTTTGACTCCTGATGCCGCTGGGCAAACCAGTGTCGGCTCAATCCTGCCATGGTCAGGGTAAAGGTGATGAATACATTGATGCTGTATAAAACCACCAGAATGCTGACATGTCCGCCCGTCGCGAGGAGGATGGCGATAGCCGAAAAACCAATGAGCAACACGCCATTACGCGACACGAAACGATCTGATAGGTAAGAAAACCGCTCTGGCAACCAACGATCGACAGCCATATTCGCCATGACGATAGGCGCCGTGATAATACCCGTGTTGGCGGCGATGAAGAGGAGCAGGCCTTCGCTGATCAGGGTAAGCAGTGCCGCCGCCGGACCGAAGTATACACCATCCAAGGTCCATCCCTGGGTAATCGCGCCGTAGAGCACGGCATTCAGCGTTTGCCCCTGTTGGCCATGCACATGATACATCAGATACAGAAAAATCAGACTGCCCGCGATCAGAGACAGGGACGTCGCCAGCAGGGTCATCGTCCGCTGCCCTGTCTGCACACGCGGCTCACGCATGATATGCACGCCATTGGCTACCGCTTCCAAACCCGTATAGGTACCACCACCCAGGCTGAAGGCCCGCAATATCAACGCCACAATGAAGATCCAGCCGTACCGCATACTGTCATGCTGAACACCGACGACCGTATTGCGGGCGATAGCTGGCACATCTCCCATGTGAGCCAGCAGTCCCCAGCCAAGCAGTATGACGTGGGTGAAGACGAAAGCCATAAAGATCGGCAACAAAATCTTGATGGATTCCTTCATACCGCGCAAATTGATGAAGATCAGGAACAGCAACACGGCGGCATCCAGGGGAATGCGCTCGCTGTACCAGGAGGAAGGCATGGTACTCAGCAACGCCTCGGTACCCGATGCCACGGAGATCGCTGCCGTTAAAATGTAATCGACGACCAAAGCGGCGCCGCTCACCAGGCCTGCTATCGGCCCTAACAGGGTGGATGCGGTGTGATAACCACCCCCACCATCGGGAAAAAGAGCAATGACCTGTTTGTAACCTGCCGAGATGACAAACACCGAGAGCGGGATGCCGATGGCCAGAAAAACGGCCAGATACTCATGCCCCTGCAGGGCATCGTAGATTTCCGGAGGACCATAGGCGGAGGAAGACAGCGCATCGGAACCCAGACCGACCCAGGCCAGAAAGGCCGCGAGCGAAAGGTTCTCGAAGAGTTTGGGATTGAAAACGTTTACGGCGCGACGAAAACGGGGTAAGCGGATCCAGGCCATTCAGTACTTCCTAGCGGGGGAACGCAGCGGTGGCTGCAGGCCGATAAAAACAGGGGTGTTTACAGGACATGCCGCAAAGAGCATGCACACCGCGTCCGGCGCCATCCGCACGCAGCCTGCCGATACCGGCTGGCCGAGATGGTCCACATCGGCGGTG
>NZ_JAAZTY010000037.1 GCF_018854775.1 Acidithiobacillus ferriphilus
ACGGAACGCATCACCGCCGTGTTGCCGGTTCGTGGGTGCCAGGGACAGCATGTTGACGATAGGCTTGCCCTTGGCGCCACGACCCGCCTGCGGTAACTGATATACCTTTTGCCAGAAAACCTTACCGAGATTGCTGAAGAATAGACAATAGGCATGGGTCGAAGCGCAGAACATGCGTTCGACAAAATCTTCTTCTTTGGTGGTGGTGGCCATCTTGCCCTTGCCGCCCCGTCTCTGGGCATTGAAGACCGTCACCGGCTGCGCCTTGATATAACCGGCGTGGGTGAAGGTCACCACCATTTCCTCTTCGGTAATCAGATCTTCCGTCGAAATATCACCGGTGTCCGCCACAATCTCACTGCGCCGGGCATCTCCGTACTGATCGCGGATAGCCACCAGCTCTTCGCGGATGACCTCCATCAGCCGGGTCTTTGAGCCGAGAATTTCCAGCAACTCACGGATGCGATCCAACAAGACCAAGTATTCATCGCGGATTTTGTCCTGCTCCAGCCCGGTCAGGCGGTGCAAACGCAAATCGAGAATAGCCTGGGCCTGAGTCTCGGACAGATGATAGCCGTCGGCCTGCATCCCCTCAGAAGGCTCACCACGCTCGACCAGCAATGCGGCGACCATGCCCGGCTCCCAGGACTTCGCCAGCATCTGCGCCTTGGCTTCCGCCGGATTGGCCGCCGCCCGGATCAGGCTGATGAGTGGATCCAGATTGACCAGCGCCACCGCCAAACCTTCAAGGATATGGGCGCGGTCGCGTGCCTTCTTCAGTTCAAAGACGGTACGCCGGGTGACCACTTCGCGGCGATGCTGGATAAAGGCCTGCAGCAGATCGCGCAGACCGAGGGTCCGCGGTGCCCCGTCCAGCAGCGCCACCATGTTGATATTGAACACGCTCTGCATAACCGTGTGCTGGTAGAGATTATTCAACACCACATCGGCGTTGGCATCCCGTTTGAGTTCAATGGCGATACGCATACCCGACTTATCGGACTCGTCGCGCAGATCACTGATGCCTTCCAGACGCTTTTCCTTGACCATCTCGGCAACACGCTCAATGAGCCTGGCCTTATTCACCTGATAGGGCAGTTCGGTGACGATGATGCTCTGCCGATTGGTTTTCTTGTCCGTCTCGAACTCGCAGCGCGCGCGCATGACCACCCGACCCCGCCCGGTGCGGTAGGCTTCGATGCTGCCGGCACGGCCATGAATAAAGCCCGCCGTCGGGAAATCCGGAGCCGGGATCAGGGTGAACAAATCTTCATCCGAAGTCTCGGGATCCTCCACCAGCGCCAGACAGGCACTGATCACTTCCGTCAGATTGTGGGGTGGGATATTGGTGGCCATACCCACGGCGATGCCCGCCGAACCATTGATCAGCAGGTTGGGAATACGTGCCGGCATGACCAGCGGCTCCCACTCCTTTTCATCGTAATTGGGACCAAAATCAACGGTTTCCTTTTCCAGATCCGCCAACATTTCGTGGGCGATGCGGGACATGCGCACTTCGGTGTAGCGCATGGCGGCGGGACTGTCGCCATCCACCGAACCAAAGTTACCCTGCCCGTCGATGAGCGGGTAGCGCATGGAAAAGTCCTGCGCCATCCGCACCATCGTGTCATAGACCGCGGTATCGCCATGAGGATGGTATTTACCGATGACATCGCCGACGACACGCGCCGACTTCTTATAAGGCTTATTCCAGTCGTTGTTCATTTCGTGCATGGCGAAGAGCACACGACGATGCACCGGTTTGAGGCCATCGCGGGCGTCGGGAAGGGCGCGGCCGACGATCACGCTCATGGCGTAATCAAGGTAGGACTGGCGCATCTCCTTTTCGAGACCGACAGGAATAGTTTCTTTAGCGAATGCGATCATGTGGAGACTGAGTACCCCTGATTATTTCTTCAACGCGACATTATGCCACAGCAGGGCTAAACCTGCATGTGGCCAGCGGCCAGCGCCTGGAGCGCCGCCTGAAACCCGGGGCGCGCCACGCCACGCTCGGTGATAATGGCGGCAATCAGGCTGGCGGGAGTAACATCAAAAGCCGGATTGCGCACTTCGACACCTTCTGACACCACCGCATGGCCTGCACACTGCCGCACCTCGGCGGCGGGGCGCTCTTCGATGACGATACCGCTGCCATCGGGCATGGCGAAATCCACCGTACTCAAAGGCGCCGCGACATAGAATGGAATCTGATGATATTGCGCCAGTACGGCAAGGCTATAGGTGCCAATTTTGTTCGCCGCGTCGCCATTGGCGGCAATACGGTCGGCACCGACAATCACCGCATGGATCAAGCCCTGTTGCATCAGATAGGCCGCCGCGCCGTCCACATTGAGACAAAAGGGAATGCCATCCTGCTGCAACTCCCAGGCAGTGAGGCGCGCGCCCTGCAGCCATGGTCTGGTTTCATCCACATAAACATGGAGTTGCTTTCCCGCAGAAACTCCGGCGCGGATCACGCCCAGTGCCGTGCCGTATCCGCCCGTAGCGAGACTGCCCGTATTGCAGTGTGTGAGGATACCTCCCTCCGCCGGCAAAAGCTCCGCGCCGTAACGACCCATACGCTGGTTATCGGCAATGTCGTCGCGGAGCAAGTCGTGGGCGGCCTGTAAGAGCGCGGCGCCAGCCTGTTCCGCAGTAGATGCCGATTGCGCCAGTGCCAATTGCCGGTCCGTCGCCCAGGCGAGATTCACCGCCGTCGGTCGCGCCGCCTTGATCTCGTCGGCGGCACTCAGCAGGCATGCCTGCCAGTTCGCCTGCGTTCCCGCTTCACTGACGGCCAGCGCCATGGCATAGGCGGCGGTGATGCCGATTGCCGGAGCACCACGCACTACCATCTGCCGAATCGCCACTGCCACCGCACGATAATCACTGAGCTTTAACCAGGTTTCCTGCTGTGGCAACAATCTTTGATCGAGGAGGCAGAGTTGGCCCTCCTCCCAACGGATGGCACGAATTCGGTCGGCACTGGGCACATATCCTCCTCGGTAAATAGCAGATCAATCGGATGTGAAACACCGCCATATGGCGTGCTCAATATACGAGCAGTTGAAAAGTCTGTAAAATGCGACGGGATGTCCATACCCCATGCTTCCGGGGCACTCCCGCTTTTACCATCAGGTCAACTTATGTCTGCCAGCCCATACCCCATTCTTCGCTTGCGTCCCAAGGAAGATCGCCGCCTGCGCGCCGGTCATCTCTGGATTTACAGCAACGAAATCGACGTCCAGAAAACCCCCCTCACCGCCATCACCCCGGGCAGCGTTTGCCGGATGGAAGACGCGCAGGGTAAGGCCCTCGGCCTCGCCCATGTCAATCCCCATACCCTGCTCTGCGCTCGCTTATTGAGCCGCGATCCCCATGTCAGCATTGATGAAGGTTTTTATCGCACCCGGTTGCAGCAGGCGTTGCTGATGCGCGAGCATCTGTTCAGTGCACCCTTTTACCGCCTGGTGCATGGCGAAGGCGATGGTTTTCCCGGTCTGATCATCGACCGTTATGAAGATTATCTGGTGCTGCAAGCGAACAGCCTCGGCATGGATCGCGATCTACCCATGATCACGGCGGCTTTACAGAGCCTGCTGCGCCCCGCGGGCATTTTACTGAAGGCCAGCGGCGCAGCACGGCGGCTGGAAGGATTGGCAGACCGCGTCGAAGTCCTTTTCGGGCATATCCCGGAGCGGCTGGAGGTTTGGGAAAACGACTGTCTGTTCCAGGTTGACCCGCGCGGAGGACAGAAAACCGGCTGGTTTTATGACCATCGCGCCAATCGCCGCCGCTTGCGGGACTTTGCCCAGGGACGCCGGATACTGGACTGTTTCGCCTATGTTGGTGGCTTTGCCATCCCTTTGGCCAAGGCCGGGGCCACTGCCGTCACCGCCGTGGACAGTTCGGCACCAGCCTTGGTGATTCTGGAAGAAAACGCCCAACGCAACGAGGTGGCAAATTTGCGCAGCATCCACGGCGATGCCATGGAAACGCTGCACAACCTGCGCGACCGCGGTGAGCAATTCGATCTCATCGTCCTTGATCCCCCGGCTCTGATCAAATCGAAGAAGGATTTCAAGGAAGGCAGCATCGCCTATCGCCGCTTTAACGATATGGCCATGCGTTTGCTGACTCCCGGCGGCATCCTGTTCTCGGCGTCCTGCTCCCATCACCTGAACCGGGAAACGCTGCTCGGCCAGATCGCTTTTGCCGCCCAGCGTGGCGACTATCAGATCATTGGCGAAGGCGGCCAGGATATGGATCACCCCGTTCACCCGGCGGTGCCAGAAAGCAACTACCTCAAGGGCTTCTTCATCCACCGTCGGGAAGAGTTACCCGAAGAAGCAGAAGAGACCACCTGATCACACCAAGCGCAGTTGATTCTTGTCGCCGTGCCCAGTGGCAGGTACAATCGCGCCCACGCCGGCGTAGCTCAGTTGGTAGAGCAACCGATTCGTAATCGGTAGGTCGGAGGTTCGACTCCTCTCGCCGGCACCAATAAAACAAACAGTTAGAACGTTTAAGTTGATGCTAATTTGCCTATTCACTGAGAATATGCTGCACTGCGTGACATCCTGAACTTTGTAGAGGATTTCGCAGATGGCCATCGTTCCGATCTACAGCAAGTCCAAGACTGAACTGGCAAAGCCGAAAGAAAAGCGCAAGAAAACATGGCAAGCCCAGATACGCAAAGACGGCTATCCACCCTACATCAAGACTTTCCAGAGAAAAGCTGAGGCTGAAATCGATGAGGCTCGGGTGCTCACGGAAATGGCGCGAGGCATGTTCGTCGATTGATCAGAAGCGGAAAGCATGACCGTGGCTGTCATGCTGGAAAAGTACAATGCGAAGGTGTCACCCAAGCACAAGAGCGGCGACAGGGAGATCGTGCCCATCCGCGCACTCACAAAGAGCCTTGGGCAATACTCCCTTGCCGCCCTCACTCCTTCCATAGTTGCCAAATATAGGGACGAACGAACAGCGCATGTCTCGGAGCGCACTGGGCGTCCTCTGAGTGCCCAGACTATCAAGCATGAACTGGGCACGCTTGAGAGAGCCATGAAACATGCTGCGATGGAGTGGGGGGTACATTTGCCGAGAGGAATTCCCACCCTGCTCGTCAAAAAGCCCAAGGTGGACAACGCTCGGAACAAGCGACTCGATCCTGAAGATCTGGATAGGCTGATGCACGCCTGCGCATCTTCACGCAACAAGTGGATTCTCCCAGCTATCCATTGTGACCACAGCACGAATTGGAAGCCTGCTAACGCTGAGGTGGGAAGACGTGGACATTGTGAAGGTCAGGTGGCCACATTGCGGGATACGAAGACCATGAAGATCCACCATATCCCTCTGACAAAGGATGCCATAGCCATACTGGAAAAGTTGCCAAGATCAAAATCTGGAAAGGTTTTAGACACAACGTATACGTCCATCCATCAAGTTTTCAAGAGAGCAAAGCTAAGCGTAGGCATTGACGACTTCAGGTTTCATGATCTGAGGCATGAAGGTACCAGCCGACTCTTTGAAAAGGGCTTGAATCCCATGCAAGCGTCAGTCGTGACGGGACATAAAACATTGGGCATGCTCAATAGATACACCCATCTACGTCCTAAAGATATTGCCGACTTGCTAGATAAGGAGTGATAGCCGTTGTCTGCTCAAGAGACATTAGTTTGAATAGGTCAGCACAGCTAATATTCTACGCTATAATAGATAGTCAATTCAGGATGAGTGCAAAATGCGTAAACTTGGCTATTGAAAAAAGGCATTTCTCAGTAATCAATGGTTATTTCGTGTGTCTTAAATATAACAAGGAAAATAATGGAAAGAATGACTAAACGCTGGGGGTTGTTTGCGGTACTTTCGGTTGCGGCACTCATCAGTAGTTTGGGAACAACATTCCAGACGCTTCCGTTGAATCCCGACATGGCGGAGATGGCGCTGATCTATCAAGGCATCATCCACCACGGCTGGCGTTTCCCGTTCACCTGGCGCTTCACCCAAGATAACCAGATCCTGAGCCTGCTGCCTTTTGCGCTAATTTTCTATGCTTTGGCTGGAGTTTCCGGGGCATCCATCATCATTCAGGGATGGCTTGTTTTCGTTGTGAATGCCCTGTTAACGGGTCTGCTCGTTAAAGTGGCCACCAAATCTTGGAGCTGGGCGGGGCTGGCATGGCTGCTCGCTTTATTGGCCAGTCCTATGGCCATAGGGCAACCCGCCATCCTGGCCTATCCGGTTACCCACAACAGCGTATGGGCATTTGGGTTACTCGGTACCATTGGCTTGATCCGGTATTTTACTGATCGCCCGGGATGGGCGCTTCCACTGTTGTTGGTATGCGTGGGCGTGGGAACGATCTCTGATCCCTGGTTCGATGCTGCATTCACAGCACCCGTCTTACTGCTCGCGTGGAAGTCTCCCAAGTGGTTCCAGGCAGATAAAACAACGCGGCGTGCGTTGATCAAAGCTGTAATTATTACCTACATCGCTGGCCGCATCGCTTACTTCGGGCTCGAACTTTTGCACATGGTTCCAGGACGTGGCATAGGTTTTGCTTCCCTATCGGCCATGTTGCGTCATCTGGTGCTGCTGACCAAAAGCACGGGGATACTCTTGCAGCTTTACCCATTTCCAAGTGGCGGGCTGACATGGATGCTCTGGGGGGTTTACCTCGTTGGCTTGTGTGGTGCAGTAATCCTTTCCTTTCAAGCGAGGCACCAGATCAGCCCAGCCGTAAAGGTGTTGCTGGCATTTTCTGGGTTATCCATAGGCATCATTGCAACGGCTTTTGTGCTGACAAACTTTGCCCATGGTCTCTGGGCGTCACGTTTCCTGGTCAATGTCTTTTATTTGGCCATCGTGGCTGTGGTTACATTTGGTGCTATTCGCTGGTTTGCGGGCAGCAATCTCACAAAATTACTGCTGTTAATCACGTTGATCGGATATGTCATGTTTGGATTGATCGCTATAGATCATGCCAATTGGCGCTACACCTCCAACTGGGCCGGTACTCATTCTCTAGCCAAGTGGTTTGTCACGCATAACCTCTACAATGGATATGGACAATATTTTGAGGCTGGCGCGCCACTCCTTGGTATTGCCTCCAACGAAGGGATTACGGCAAGGCCGTTGAGCTGCAATACGGGATACCTTATCCCGCGTCTATCCAGCGGGGATGATCAGTTTTGGTTCGGTGCTGTAGCTCTACCAAGCCGTCAGGAACCGCAGTTTGTGGTGTTTGATCAGGCTGACCATAAATGGGCAAGATGCACTATTAAGAGTTTCGGTAATCCGGCTATGAAGCTCAAGCACGGCGCGTTAGATATTTGGGTATACCGTCACGATTTATCACAGCAATTGATAATGGCACAGCATGATTTTAAGCACAAATGGATGTTGATGAACATTGCGAACAATAGGAAAGCCATTACCAAGGTCGGAACCACTCTCGGCATCAGTTCAGGATGGGCGCAAAATGCGTACACTTGGCTACTGAAAAAAGGCATTGCTCAGTAGCCAAGTAGTTGGCAATGGTGCTTTCCGAAAGCGTGGACGGTATGGGACAACATACTGGTCCGGGTTATGCCTTATTCATTATCCAGTAAATCGGCAATATCTATAGGATGTAGGATGTATTACATCAGCATGGCTAGTGTTATCTGCTTTCCTTTTCGCACCACATTAAAAAAGCACCCAGCCAATCAGTTGGGTGCTTTTGTGTCAAATCGTTTTCAGGGACCAACTCAGGTATCAACCGCCTATCGTGCATGTGCGCAATTTATTTCTCCAAATCCATCGGGAGTTTCCATACGTGCTCATTTACAGAGGTTAAAGAGAGCACATATTGTCCTGGAGGCAGCAGGCCGCCCGCTGTCATGGATGGAAGATGAATCGTGGCCATGGCGCCCACTCCTCCAAAAAACCCAAACTTTCCTGCTTTGAATTGCTGGTAGGCAAAATCATTCTGAAAATCGCTCTCCGGCATCGCCGCTAGTACCGAAGTTCCCCAGGTTTCGATCACCTGCCCGGTCTTGCTGTTCATCAGCACTGCACGCATGACATGCGAAGGCGTTGCGGGGGTACCTGCATCAACATAAGCATGGAAATATACAGAACCATCGGCGTTGAGAACTCCGTGGTCTAGAGCGATATGATGTTTGCCAGGACTTATCGGACCGCCATGAAATGGCGTCACTATAGACCCACGATAATAGTTATAGGTTGACAGGATGAAAACGACCGCAACCCCCAACAGAATCAGCGCGAACTTTTTGTAGGCACCATCGGAAAGTGGTAATGGAAGACTCCCGCCGATCCATCGAAACCAAGTTTTCTGCGCTAATTCAGGGCGGCGTGACAGCATCCAGTTGTCTACAGAAAAGGCGCCGCTACCGACCAATAACAGAGTGACCCCCATCGCAAAATTGGAGGAAGCCATAGTCCATTCATCAATACAGGTGGCCCCCTGCCAACCAAAAAGCAGCATCAACACCGTGGAAAGTCCAATAGTCGCCAGCGCCGCGAGACGCGTATAAAGGCCAACCAACAGCATGAAGCCACCAACGAGTTCTATCGCGCTGAAAATCAAGAGGCCAGCATACAAGAGATAGAAGTGCTGCAGCAGGTAAGCAACGATATGATCCGTACCCAAAAGAGCCCCGGGCATGGCCGTCTGAAATTTATAGGCCATCCAGTGATCATGGGGGTTGAGTTTTTGCGGCCCGTAAATAAAGCGCCGTGTGGCGCCACCCCAGTAAATCCAGCCCTGTACAAAACGCACCGCCAACAGTCCAATGGCGGCGACACGCCAGCCATGATCAGCCCCCGTGGTGGGGGCGCTACCGGTGGGCAAAGTGGTCGTGGTCATGAAAACCTCCTTATTTTGCATCATGGTATGCTTCAAAACCGTAGTGCTCAAAGATATGCAGTGCGACAGGGGATCGTAAAAAGTTAACCCAATCCTTCGCCCACTTCGGGTGCGGCGCCCCCCTGGTCACCGCGGACGCATAAATAGCCGTGGTGTTGTCCTTGGCGGGAATAGGTATATTGCTGATCGGATGCCCTGACTGTTCCTGGAAGATCGCCTCTGATTTCCAGGTCACGCCGGCATCAGCCAAGCCCTGCATCAAAAAGAGGGGCGTTTGCCGGTGATGGATATGGGTCAGAATGGTCTCCCCATTTTTCACCTTGGTATCATAGACCATGCGTTCCAGAGCCGGACCACCGGTCTTGCGCAACGAAATCTGGATTTGTCGCGCGACCCCTTCCCACTGAGGATTGGGCATAGACAGTCGAATCCCTGGCTTGCCCAGATCCCGTAGCGTTTCGATACGCGCGGGGTTTCCTTTTGCGATCATGATCGTCAGGTCGTTGGTCACATAGGGCACGGCCGGACCCAGCACGAGCCCCTGGCGAATCAAATAATTTACTTTTTTGAGGCCAGCAGCAAAAACATCCGGCTTGATGGTCCACGTCATATTGCCCACGGTGATGGTATTATCCTGCTGCATCTGCCGAATCAAAATGCCGGGCGGTAAGGTTTCATAATAAATTTTACCTTTGATCTCCGGATATTTCTTCTCGAAGGCGGCCACCAAGGGGGCCATGGCAAAAAAGTAATTACCGCCGACAAAGATCACAAGCTGCGGATGATCAATGCTCCCGTGGAAATCAGCCAGATCATCCACCTCGGGGACCGTGAAGTTCAATCCTTTCTTCACCGTTGGATTGTTGGCGCCATGCTGCCAAGGCGGGAAGACTTGTTCCTCGTAATGTGGCACCTCCGCCTTAGCGTGCCAACCCATTTCCGCCGCATGAGCCGCCATAGCACCCCAGAGATCCATAGACGTACATGCCGCCAAGAGGATCATGCGACCGATCGTTGTTCTCTTCATTTCAGACTCCTTCGCTACTGGAACCCGGCCTGCACAACCCCCGGCAGGGTACCAACAAAACCGAACGGCGAGTCCAACCCAGAATCTCTGCTGAGAAGCCAGAAAGACAGCGCCCCGTTTCTGCAGTATAAACGATGCTGTTGTCCAACTACGAAAAAACGCCGTCGGCATTGGAGCCGACGGAATTCGTATGGACGCCTACAATCCCCTAAGAAAGAGGATATCGGCCTTTACAGAGCCCAAAACCACGCATGGTATTTTGGGTGGCTGGTTTCCGTGCTTTTGACAATGCACCGATACTATCGTACGGGCTGTGCTCCGGGCACACTGGTCAACGCACCGATTACCGCTTTATCGATCTTCTTAGCAACATTGAGGGCAGGAGTATTCCCGGTTAAAGCAACACGTTTGGGGTAAACAATATAACTTTTCCCACCCCGACCATACACGGTTAACGTAAGTGGGCATGCCGCAGACGATTCCCAATGGGCATTTAATAGCTGGTTAAAGAAAAACGGGTTACAGAAAACAACAGACTGCACATCACTGAATCCTGGCTTATCCAGGTTTGGAATATGTAGTATGTGCTGTTTTGCCTTAATCATCTTCAAAATATCCAGATGCAACACGACCTTGAAATGGTGTTTACCTAACTCTTTTTGCAATTCCGGCATAACCTTGGAGATCGGTGCAGCGACACTTTCCACGTACATAGGTCCGGCGACGGCGATGCCGACCCCAAAGGAAGACAGACCGAAAACGGCCAGACTGGCTTTCAAAATCATCCACTTCACCGACACTGATTTATTCTTCATCCTACTTCACTCCTTAAAAAGGAACGGTTGTGCATACATCTGCAACCGCTCATAACAACCACGAGGGGAGAGACCAATGTTGCTGTTTATGGCTTTACATAATCAAAGCCATGTTGTTCGAGTTGCATGATACGAACGATACCGCCGGGAACTATGACGGCCTGACTTACCAATTTAGGGGGATGTCCCATTTCCTTGGTCATTGCCTTATAGGTGTTACCACAGGCATCAAATTCGACACCCTCTGCATCCAGCGAGGCGATCTTTTCAGCCACCGGACTGTTCGCCAGATACATTTTCAACCCAGGCCCAAAAGCGACCATTACAATTTGCACTTCCTCCTGGCCAAAATAATTCATGAGGTTCTGTGCGTTACTGAGCGCCAACCCCCAGCGTGCAGGGTTGTCCTGGCTGACCTGCAAAACTATGTGTTCCTTAGCAAAGGGGTGTGTATGCGTGAAAGTAGGGCTCGCAAAGTTAGAATCTTTGAGCACCGTAATGCCGGCATCGGCTACGCCTACCCCTCCCAGGAGGGATAACGCCGTTACAGCACCCATTATCGCCACGCGTATGCTTCGCTTCATCGGTTACCTCCGTAAGTTTGTGTGGTCGCCCCCTATAAGGGGGTGAGATCAAAAGGCAATCACCGCCTGCAGGGCGAGCGCATTGTCCGCGCTGTTAGCAATACTTTTGGCCAATGGTGTGACGGCCCCAGGATGGGGAATACCGACACCACGCACATAATAGTCGAGTATTACCCGGGTCAATGGAGTGAAGTGGTATTGCAAACCGACTGCCCAAGTGCTGAAGGTGCGATTCTGAACGGCAATATTGGGCAAGCGATTATAATAGTCATAGCGCAAATCCACCTCCATGCGCCGCGTCATAAACAAGCCTCCGCTGATATAATAACCGCGGGCGGTATTTTGACTGCCCGGGTAGACTTGTGCCTCGCTCAGTGCTGCATTCTGTGCAGTTGGTGCTACGGTAACGGGCGACGAAAAAACGGAACCCGTGGAAATCATACCCGAACCACGCATATATTCGACTTTTGCCCAGCGGCCCCACTGGTGCATATAACCCTGCATATAGGCTATACCAATACCATCCCGGGTCATCGAATAAGCGTGACCATTGAAGTTGGGGGTTGCATGCTGATACCAGATGAACCCCGTCAAACTACTCTGAAATGGCCCGTGCCCCCCAAAAATATAAGATTCTTGCAGCCGTGCAGCGACCAGAGGACTATTCGAGTAGTTGGTTGCAGTCAGCGGACCAAAGTTTCCGACCATGGCCCCATAGGCAAACTCCCAGGGCCCGTTCCGAAACCAGTTCATGGCTTCGAGTCCCGTGTAGCGGAATGCATTGACTCCTTCCCCGTATTGACCGGGTACCGCAACTCCTCCCTGAGGATTTGGATTGGTGCGCGGCGCGTTCGGATTATAAAAGGGCTGGAGCATCATCTGGGTCGTCACATTGGCAAACGATGTGAAGTTGTAAGCCATGTATCCCTGCATGGCCTGTTCCGGTCCGGGGGCCCGAATAATACCCGCTTCTATCCGTACCCCAGGGATATAATGGCTGAAGGTGGCGTGCCCATCCATAATAGCGGGGGTATAATTTCCGCCGATGTGGGTAAAACTGTTATTCCCAAACTCGCCAGCCAGGAAATACGAGATATCCCGATTAATATTGCCACGAATCATCAATCGTGCCCGATTTATATTGAAAGAATTACTGGACGTGAAGTTCGGAGCAACTTGATTCAGGTGGGGGACCTGCGATCCCAAGCTGTCGGCAACCGCAGTACCTGGCATATAGGTGTAAGTAGGTTGAAAATACCCTGATACCGACACCAACGGCGCCAGTGCAGGCGAAATGCCTTGCAGCTCAAACCAGTTCGCTGCGGATGCCGATTGTGCCACCGTCATTACCGCGATACCGAGGGTGCAGCAAACCGCCGCACGTAGCTTTCTCATGGGTTCCTCCTTCAACTTAGGCGATATGTTTCATTAGGTATTGATTATAAGCTAAATCAGCCTGAGCCATAAGCTCGAATTCACATGAGCAATATCGGTGCCACAATTCCGCTCTTGACGCTTTATCAGCATCTATGATGTCCGCAGGCGGTATAGACTCAATGCCACCGGGTATTTTAACTAGAAAACAGATGGTTACATTCAGATATCCATGGATGTCGGAGACCATATTGAAACAATCAATCATATTTATTGATAGAGCGCTCATTTTGTTTTTTTGAGAAGATAACCGCCTGTTCCATTCCAGCCTCAATCACGCACGGCCTGGCGCATATGGGCCAAGCATGTTAATGATTTACAATATTGACAAACACTTAATTAATGCCTGTAACATTAAAAAACAGCTACCATTTTGCTCTGGAATGCATGCTGTCTTTATAGCACTAGAATCATTGATTAATGACCCTGGTAGCGCAGTCGCCAAGTTGCTGACCAAGACCATTTTGATCAGATCAATGCCTGACACTGGGAATCTGTCAGGAGCGCCAGCACAACGGAGCCGGACAGTCGCTGATTGAACCCTTGCGCCAGGGTGGCCAAAACCCCAATCGAGCGGATGGTGACATCCTTGCTGCTGATATGAGTCTCTTGAGCAGATGTGGATTCCGGGCCCTGTTTCACCAATGGTCGATATCCTGCAGCGGGTCGGCCAGCGCCCCAGATCCCGCATTACTGAATTGACCCAGTGCTTCAGGAAACAACGCTAAGTTTTATGAAGCTGACCTCCCATATGTTTCACTATACAGGGTGAAAAATTGTCTCCGCGTTGTTTTGGTGGCCTTTGCCACATAAAGTGCCTGATCCGCGTGGTGTATTAAAGCTTCATCAGAGGCATCATCGAAAGGAAATATGGTTATACCTAAGCTCACACCAATTTTTATTTTGTGGCTATCATAAATACAGGGTTTGTCGGTCACCTCTTTGAGGCGGTCTAATATTCGCTCCAAAACATCATGGTTTTCGATATTCTCAACAATAATGACAAATTCATCACCGCCGAGACGAATTAGGGCGTCAGAGGGCCGCAGCACCCCTCTCCATCGCGTCGACACCTCCTGTAATATCCAATCTCCGGTTTTATGGCCGAGCGTATCATTCACCGCTTTGAAACCGTCCAGATCAAGCACCCCTAGAGCGAATAGGGTTTTTTGGCGAACACTACGGGCTCTGGCTTCGGCCAGTCGTGGTGTTAGGTAAGCACGATTAGGCAATCCCGTCAGCAGGTCACGCTGCGCCTGCTCTTTGGCAGTGATCATTAATTCCAGCATGCTGGGTGCCATGAGCAGATGCTTCAGACCAATGCGATTTAGGTATCCAGGTTGGTCACTTCCAAGTATCCACAGTGCACGCTGATGATCCAGACGAACGGGTAGCACCGCCGTCTCGCAGATATGACCTCGAAGCATGCGCAAAATGGCGGGTGTTTCCAGCCTAGACAGATCATATATCCTGGCTTTTTCTGGCAACTTATCGCCAACCACAGAGATAGTCTGTTGCTTTATCTTGGTATCACCACTATAATTAATAGTGCGATGAATCATACGCGATGATTCATTGACATCCGATAATCCGACCAAGCTGGACCATTTCATAGGGCCAATCGAACTCAACAACCTTCTACAAAAGTCATTAAACAGATGCTCAGCATTTGCATCCAGATGGGCACCCGTTAAAAACGTATCTCCTATGAGGTCGTAGAATTGATGATAATCCTCCCCGTCTGTAGATCGCTTATTCCTAGTGAATGAGTTGGGAATGGTTTTCATGCCGTACTCTACTATCGGTTCTTCCCATGATGCTTTTATTTCCATAGATTTTGTTTTTCCCGTTGAATATTCCATACCTTCGTGAACACGACATTTTTTTACCTGGATGTTTGTCAGTGGTCTGGTAGTAACCATAAATATCTCCATGGATTTCATGTCATATGACGTAGCGTCTTTTTCTACTTCCTATTTGACCAGGACGGCTTCAGTTCGCCATTCCTATCAAAACGTATGGTGTGGTATACCCATCCCAAGGCGAAGAGGGCGAGGTTTTGATCATAGTAATGGGATGTTTTGCCGTAGAGGCCATCGGCACGGTCATAATCTGCATTGAGTCTGAGCCACTGATTGTGCACCTCCGGCTTCATATTTTTTTGCATCAGGTAGGGAATCAAGGCGGCAGAGAAGCCCGTTGGGCCGGTCCCGGAGGGAACGCCGGTCTGCCAGTCTTCACTCACCGGTGGCAGCAGATGCGATTGCAGGTAGTTCGCCATGCCCGAAACGCTGTCCAGGATACGTTGGGCACCCGGAGTGTCGGGATTGCTCATGCCGGCCCAGAGGTATACGCGAATGGCGTTGTAACTGCCGTTGGATCCCTGGGGGGCGATGTGGTACCCCTGTCGCGGGGAATAGGCCACCCAGTCTGGCGCGAAGCCATGGGGGCTGACCGCTTTGATGAAGTGGGGCAGATGCATCGCCATAGCGCGCCAGGGGCCATGTGGCAAGGCATGCGCCAATCCTTCAACGACAGGCAGGGGCAAATAACTGGGGTTGAAAACGTAGGTATTCGGGGCGATGTGAAATCCCGCATTTCCGGGTATAAGCATCGGTCCAGTGTCCGGCAGGGTGACGACCTCTTGCTGAGCGATGCGTTTGGCCAGCAGCGTACCCATCGCCGTGTAGCTATTGCGGTTCCACAGGCGCCCTGCCTGAATCAAGGTGTAGGCGATCCACAAGTCCGCGTCCGCTGCCGAGTTGGTATCGAGTACGCCCCAGGTTTTGTTGGGACGCTCGCCCCAGCGCCAAGCGGGCAAGTGCGCGGCAAGGCTCCCTTGCGCCAGGTTATCCTGGGTCCAGGTCAGAATGTTCTGGAACAGTTTGGGATTGTTCGCCACCAGTGCAAAAAACAAGGCGTAGGACTGCCCCTCTGACGTGGTGATTCCACCATCGTTCCAGTCGATGACCCGCCCTTGCGAGTCGATAAATCTGGCCTGATAGCTGGTCCAAAATTGATACCAAGGTGCGGGATTGGGCGCTGAATCGCCTGCGCTTGGCAGCATCGCACAGCCTTCCACCGCGAACAGCATGGCCAGTGACCCTAATCCCAGCCACCGGGTCCGCGACCGCAACCAACAACGCAGATTTCTGCCGTGCGTTGAAGAAGCGGACGCATTCCCGGAATCATCGGCTTGAAGGTTCCATTCACGCATGACGGTTCTCCCTATGAGTGTCGTAGCCTTTATTCATAGCGCCCCATCCCGGCCACATACTGAGCTGGGATAAACGTACGGGCATGGTTTTCGCCAAAGACATAGCGGATATCGAGCCCTGCCTGGGCTTGTTGAAAAGCGGGGTTAGCCTGATAGGAAGCGCCGGCATCGAGATACCAGTGGGTACTGAGCCGCTGTGTCAGCACGGCATTGACCGATCCCGCGATATTACTGCCACTGGAGGCAGCATAAGGAGACAGTGACAGGCCCTGAGCACCTAGTTGTGGGGTCATCTGGTTGCGCAGCGGGCTAAAGCCAAGGTAAGGCCCACCGCCCTGATGCAGCCATTGATAACCGATGGTGGCGCTCATATTTATGCCCCCACCATGCCACCAATGGCTGGCACTCGCACCGAGGGAGGGTTGTGCCATCATTTGCGGGCTGAAGTAACCACCATAACCGGGAGACGTAAAACTGGCATTCCGGGCGTAGGTTTCCGCATAGAGTGATGGGCCCACGGTGACCCACCAACCGGAACCGGTATAAACGGGGTGCATCGCGGCCAGGTAGGTGCTGGCGCCATAATTGGTCTGAATGTTCTGGCCGGTAATGGCATTGAGATGCAGGGTGCCGATATAAGACCAGTTGTGTTTGCCGCCACTCAGATAACCGCTGGCACCGACCTGGTTACGAATGGCCGCTCCCCATGTGTAGGGGATATTCAGGGATTGGCCATTGGCGGTGGCATGAATATTCTCTTGTACACCGTTGTAGGATAAGAGGGTTTGCCGCATGCTGTCGCGCAAGAGATGGACGCTCCAGTTACTGCCGCTTTGCGATGGGATGAAGGTGTAGCGCAACAAGCCTTGCACCGTGCCGCCCCCGATACCCGAAGGTGAGGTCCAACCCAGTGCGGCGCGCCAGTGGTGGTGCGGTTCACGGTTGTCGACACCGAGTAAAAACTGAGGAGTCTGCCAGACGTGTCCGGTAGCATTCCCCGTGGCGGTAGAGGCGGTATTAAAGGTCGGAAGCTGCCCGCTGGTCGGCTGGCCACCATACAGGTCAGGCGATGACAACTGGGCAAAAGCCGCCATATGCCAATTGATCCCCCACTGCGCTTGCAGGGAAGGCAGGTATTCGTTCATTTGGGTCATACCACTATTATTGCCACCCCGCTCCTCCCAGGAGCCGCCCAAGGCCAGATAGCTTGCGCGGGCAAGGGGAGGCACGACCTGATCGGGCGGCATGAAGCGCCAAGGAATCGTGTTGATATCGGCCAGATGATCCCGCATGGTGCTCATCGGTAAATGCGACGCCAGAGGACCCTTGCTCGTGGCCGCCAGTTGGTAGGTGTGCGCCAGATTGTGGGTTTGCTGATCCGCAATCAATACCCCTACGGCATTGCCCGAAGAAGGATCCTGCCGGTAGAGCGTCGAAAACAGCGTGCTGGCGGCCGCATAGTCTTTCGTATGCACTAAAGACCAGGCTTTGATGGTCTCCATGCCCGGCGACAGTGGACCAAACCGCTGCGCGGCCTGCAGGTGCTGCAGGGTGCCCTTATAATCACGGTTTTTATAATCGCGCAGAGCGGCCATGACGTCATTATGACGGCGGAAATGCTCCGATGCCGGGGTGCCTGCCGGCAGATGAGCCATCGCCTCGCGCGCGACGGGCACATCATTGTCGGCCATGGCGAGATTGCCCACCGTCTGCCAGTCGGCGGCTTTGCCCGACCATTGTGCGGCCTTTACCCACCACTGCAAGGCCTCATGCGGTTGATGATTGGCACTCAATATAGCGCCCATCAGACGCGCATCAGATGCTTTTTGTAACCGGCCGATGGCCACGGACTCGGGGGCCACCAGGGCGGCTGCTTCGGCGTTCTGATGTGCACTGTGCGCTCGTGAAGCCATCATCAGCACATATTGTAGGTGCTGTGCCTCCAAGGTCTGCTGATGGTTCGGGAACTGAGCCTGCGCCCGCGCATAAAGCACCTGCATCTCCTGAGGCGGCAACTGATTGGCGGCCTGATTCAGGATATTCTGCGCCTGTACCGCATGCTGGCTGTGCTGCAGCAGGGAAATATAGACGAGGGTGGCGCGGCGGGGATGGCCGGTCGCCGCCAGCGCCTCTGCCCAGGCCTGCCGGTTGCCTGAATAAGCGAGCGTGAACACGCCGGGTGTCTGCGCGTGTAGGGCGACAATCTGGGGCCACGCTTTTTTGCGCTCCAGTTTACCTACTGCGCGACCGGTCAGTCCTTGATGCATCATCGCCAGCATTTTCTGTGGTGGCTGATAACTGGGGTCTTCGCTCTGGATTTGTTGTATAGCGGACTGCAAGGCTTGCAGATGGCCTTCACCCAGGAGCTGCCAGAGCCGATTTTCTTCCAGCACATTACGCATGGAGACAAGGGAGACATGCGTCTTGTCAGCGAGAGCACCCTGTCCATAACGAGTCTGCAATCGCTGCATATTCATCCGCGCCAGCCCGGCCTGACCCACCCGGATTTCTGCCCAGATCGTTTTTTCCAGGAGCACAAAACCCATGCTTGGTTGCGGTTTCCAGCCAGGAAATTGCGTCGTGGTCCGCTGCATCAGCACCTGCGCCGTACGCAGGTGGTTACCGTTGATGGCCGCCCATATTTTTTGTTCGGCCGTGTCGATCGTCGCGAGCGAGTGGTTCTTTTTGGTGTAGATGTTGCTGATCACATTGTTGGGCTGGCTTTGCTGAGACTGCAGCACATCGCTGGCACTCCGGGTCTGACCCGCCACCGGTGCAGCATAGGCACCAGCGGCATAGAGGGGGAAGCCACCGGCAACAATGAGGGTGACCCAGGAGCGGACAGTGGACGTTTTGCGGTTATTCTTTTTCATAGGGCCTCCTCGGCGCGCCATTGCGCCTTTTTACGCAGGGTAAATATCCATACAGCCAAAGTCGCAAACAAGACCGCGGCCAAACCCGCCAGTACCCAAAGCCAGGGTTTGACCGAGAACAGAAAAATCCAGAACCAGCCACTGTGCCGGTTGCCATACATGAAATGCGAACCCACCATGGTGGACTGATAAATCCCCTGACGATTCTGCCAAGCGAAATCCCCCCGTAGTTTGTTCCAGTTGCGCGCGGCCACCAGATTCCAGGCTGCAGCTTTCAGGTTTTGTGGGTTGGTAGTAAGAAAAGTGACCGCCACATGCCCCTTATAGGGCGTGTGTGCTTCCACCAGATAGGCGGTGGCTGGCAACCGGGTTGCGCCCATCCAAGGTTTGTCTTTGCCATGATGGTTCGCCAGTTGCCACTGGATACCATTCTGCAGCAGGCGCACGGGGCTGGCAGAAAGCCAAGATGCCGGGATAGAGGCCGGAGTCCCGATGGCCAGAACATTACCCGTGGCAGGTCTCGAAAAGGTGGCCTGCGCGCCGGGCAGGGGCGAATGTGCGGACTGGACCAGTCGTCCGAACAAGGTCAGACCCGCCGACCAGTTCGCCGGGGTTCTTTCACCATACCATACGGAAAGATTGCGTCCTGCCCCATGGATCGCCAGCGGAAACCCCGTGTGCTGGAAGAGGGCGAGATTAGGCAACAGCGTATAACGGTGCGTGGTGGGCAACTGCAAGGTGGAATCAGGGAAAATGGATACCCTACCCCCCGCAATCTGAAAGGTGATGTGATTTTCACCGCCCGCCAATGCCGAGAAAGGGATGGTGGTTTGGTAATTGGCTACCCCTGGGGTAAGTTTCCACTCGGATATCCAGTGGTGATTGGCCATGACGGTGATGATGGGCTGGGTGGTGGGGTTCGTCAGCGGCACCGTGGCCATGGTCAATTTCATTTTTAAATTGCTCTGCCGCGAGGCAAAGAGGCCGCCGGGCATCCAGAAGTCGATATCCGCGCTACCGTGAGGCGTGTTTAATGTGGAGTTGCCGCCGTAAAGGTCGTGCAAACTCACCACCTGCCCCGGATACACGGCATTCTGGGGACCAAAATTCATGGCCATCACCTGCGCACTACCGATGACACTCCAGCGATGACCGAGCGGTAGCATGTTACGGTTCACTGCAAAGGCGCGAGCAGCGGCGAGCACCTGGGCGTCGTCGGTGCCGGTAAATACCAGGATGGCCCCCAAAGAGTTGTCAGGATCGCGCGCCAGGAAGACCGTCGGACCCGTAATGGGTGCGCGCGGTCGCAGTGCCGCAGGCAACTCCGAAGCTTCTCCGATCACGCCAGAAACACCCAGATGAGCGGGCAGCGCAGAAGATGTGACGGCAGCGCCCATTTGCGCATCGACGTGCAGCAAATTGGCCGAGCGCAGGGCCAAACCTGCGACCGCCTCTTGTGCAGCAGTGAGTAATGCAGGATTGGTATTGCCATAAAATTGAATGTGCAAGGGTAAAACGCCTTTTGTAGCGGCCTCACTCAAAATCATGGGTAAATGCGAAAAATCCATATGCTTCCACGGGATACGCTGCGGAGCGTAACTGAGCTGTGAGGCACTGTAGTCAATCTGGGTCCAGGCCCCCGTAGGTACCGCTTTCGCAGGTGGCGTCGCATGCCCGGGAATAGTCTGAATTTGGAGCAGGTAGGTACCCGCAGTAAAGGTCTGATGGCCGAGCAAAACCGTGAAGCTTCCCCGTGGCAGTTTGGGGTTCAGGGAGACAGCACCGATAATCTTATGATCCATGGAGACCACCAGCTGAGATCCCGCCGTGGTATCCGGACTGGTCAGATAACGAACCTGGAGTGTTGCGTTTTGGGCCGTGTAATGGGGCTGCACCTTCCAGGTCAGCTGCGCGGTTTCATGACCGGAACGCAGCACCGTGATTTTTTTGCCTTGGGCCAGTGCCGATAGGGGCAGGCTTACTGGGTCAGCGGTGGTTTGCGCGTTCGCGGGCACGATACCAAACAGCAGGCAGGCAAGGCCTGCAGAACATATAGTTGTTGCGTATTTGCGTTTCATCGCTAGCATGACGTGTCCTTTGTGGTTTTATCAGCGGTCAGAACGGCTGGAAAAAGCCACTGTCCATAAGGAGCGCGCATTTACCACAAACAGACGATGGGTACTACGCATCACAGCATGTACTCCTTGGTTCAGGATGAACTGCATGTTGTTTCCGAGACCTGCAGTAGATTTTTTGGCAATATACAAATAAGCAGCGAAAAAAGAGATTCTTTTACGCCGTTGCTCCAATCGTTCCTCCAGTTGTCGACTGTCGCCGTAGATCAAGTCCACTATCTCGGCTTTTTGCTGGGTGTTTTGGTATTGGAATTGCACCCCAAGCTGCCCAGAAATATTGCTCTTTACTTTTGCTGGAATATGAATTACACGCCCTTTCTCACGTACGCTTTCTAACCAAATAATGATATTATCTTGTGGTTTTAATGTTTCATGAACGCCTTCTGGACTGGGCATTCGGAGAGATGCTCCTCCCGTGGACAGATCGGTGATACGTACTGCTATACGACGATCATTCGCAGCGTGAAAAACAGCAGGAATGGGGTGCATCGGCACAATGCGGAATTGTTCGCGACGCTGTTTACGCTCTAGGGTCACACTGACGGCTGCAGCTACAATCATGAAGTTAATGGATTCCCACATCATAGTGAAAATAAGCTGCGGACGCTCCCCAGGATGGTTCAGCCAACGCCAGCCACCCACAATCAATGATAGTAAAACAATCAACAGCAATAGATACTGCACCCACGCTGTCGGAGCTATGGAATCTCTGTCCAGTTGTTCACCTTTTGGGGTTACCTTGAAGGACAATTTTCCGGGCCTGAGAATGGTCGCGGCAAGTGCCGGCGCTGCCAGAGGTGTTTGTACCATCTCGTACACGTCAGAGATCAGCGGCCAACGAATTTTTCCAAAGATGAAGTCGGAAAAAATCATGGTGGACAGAAAGTAGGGCACACCATATATCGCGTACTGCTCTGTGGTAGCATTATAAACCATGATTCCGAACAGGAGAAACATGGATGGCGCCAGAATCGTTATAATGCGTGAAAATGGAAAAAACCAGTAGGAAAAACTCGCCAAATAAGCAATGCGTTGCATCGGCTTCAACCCAGGGAGGGTCAGTGGATTTTTAAAATGCAGCAATTGCAACGCGCCCTGTGCCCACCGTACGCGTTGTGCAATGAAACTCATCATTGTTTCGGGTTGCAAACCAATGCTCAGGGATTCATTCAAAAATACGCTATGATATCCCTTGGCGTGCAGGATCATCGCAGTTTCAGCATCTTCCGTAATGGTATCGCCTTGAATGCCACCTACTTCCAGCAGCATGCTTCGGCGCATAACTGCCGCAGATCCGCAAAAGAAAGAAGCATTCCATCCATCCAAACCCGTTTGAATGACGTTATGAAATAATTCGGTCTCGGGTGGTGAATCATAGAAGGTACCCAGATTTTTCTCAATGGGATCAGGATTAATAAAACTATGCGGAGTTTGTACGAGAAAGCATTTTTCATCCTGAAGAAAAAAACCGACAGTCTTTCTTAAAAAATCTCTGGTAGGGACATGATCTGCATCAAGAATCACCATTAATGCACCGCGCAGGGAGTCCAAGGCAGCATTTATGTTGCCCGCTTTGGCGTGATCATTGTGTACTCTGGTATGATAGGTGACGCCTAAATTTAGGCAAAGTTGCTGAAGCGTGCGACGACGTGCGCGCGATTGTTCGGCAATTTTTTGTTTATTACACCGATCATCCGTACCCCCATCATCCAACAAATGAACCTGAAATTTATCTGACGGATATTGGATGTTTAGCGCACCCAGTAAAGTCACCTCTAGCAACTCTGCGGATTCGTTATAACTTGGAATCACAATATCGACGGTCGGTAACTGCGACTCGTCAGAAGGTAATGGTGCTGGGATACGACAGCGCGGGTTTACATTGACAAAGTAACCTAACAACGCAAATCCTGCCGAATATATTTCGGCAGCAAAAAGGGTGAGGCCCACAATCAGACTGACGATTCCATAACCACCAATAGTAAACTCCACGCGCCAAATCAAATAACGCGCGGTCAAAAAAATGGCGAGAAAAATACTGATGATGCGCAATGGGGCGACCCAGGGCCCCTGAAAATGGAGCTTATGCCCCAAGAATAAAATGACGATCATCGCCAAGAGCATGACAGCGCCAATGTAGCCTTCCGCCCGAGTCGAGACGGGGCTGGCTGCCAGTACCCACACGCCGCACAGCCCTACCAGAATACTGAGCACAATTACCATGGTTACTAAGGAGCTTATCGTTGTTCGGATGGACATAAGTAACCTCGTTCAATTCGTTGTCTTTAAGTTGATGCAGATCGTGCTCGAACGTGAGGAAGTCTACACGCTGAAAAGCACTCTACACGCCGGCAACACCTCTTTATCTGGGTGGAAACACCCCAGCGGCAAGGCCGGTCATGGATCGTAAAATCAAGGTCCCCGCTGGTTCTCCCTGCAAGTTTGCCAAAGCCACCTCAGTATCGGGCTTCGTTCGGAGCGATGGCTCCGTGCAGCGGAATAAGCGTGCTCATCGGTGAAAGCGACGCGTCTCCAATAGGGAATCGTTCTGGACATCATAGTAACCGTACTAAGCAAGACCCATGCCATACAAGTTCTATCTATGAGTTACAGCGCCTTAGAACATACCAGAGACTTAAAACACCTTTTTCTGGACACACTTTCTGTAGGCAAAAAGCTACAAAAGCATATGCAGCGCTTGAAGATTGGTATTTTATTTAGAAAAAACAATGATATTGTGAGGTAGCCATTTTGCAACGTGCCTCACCCGACAAAGCCTTGGCGATCGAGCCACGGATTTTCTCACTCGTCTGGTGGGCCAATTGGAAGTCGGTTCTTCCTTGAGATGCCACGCCTCTGTGGAGTCTACTGTGATGGTGGTGGCAACGGGGTGGTGTCAAGCGATACCCTCTGCCTGATCTCATCCTGGTGCAGGAGCACCTCCCCTGGCCAAAGCCGGTGGGGATAAGGCACTCGTGGAGGTTCTGCGGGCTGCTCTTTCCTATCGGGGGTACTTCGGAACATCTCCGTCATAGTCCACATACTGATGGACTCTTTAAATTGAAATGATACCGACGGCGTACTTTGGCTATCGTTATTAGGCACGTTGACAACTGAGCTTTTGCCATCTATATGGCCCACGAATATTGTATATATTATCCATAATAAGTAGTATATTTTATAAAAATTCACATTTATATCATGCAATATAAAAAATATAACAACAGCAATATGCGATTTTTATGGCCTCCACCCCATTTTTCGATTCCTGAAATCACCAGCGCCAGACTCCGCCCATCGCGAGTCCAGTGGTTGAGATGTTGCCGGCATAGTTTCCCAGATACTCGGCGTACAAAGATAATCTATGGATAATATGCAGATCAACGCCCACATCAGTGGCCAGCGACGTCCTATCCGGAGCTATACCCACCTCCGATACCGGGGCCAACTGGCCTAATGTTTCCGTGATAGCACGTGTATTACCGGTTAAAATACGCTGGACCCCGAGATCAACATGAGGTGTTACGGTCATTTTCCCGATATGATAAACGCGGCTAAAGTCGACGCCCGCTGTAGCATCCGTTTCATTGTCCGTCTGAGCGGCATAGTTTAAGTCGAGGAGTGATGTGGCCCCATGCTCCGAGAATCCCGGTTGTGATTGTGAATAGCTTGCCACGCCGGCATTGGGGGTCACCGTCACCCAGGGCGTCTGAACAGCATACCCGCCCTGCAGCACAGCGTGTATCATCTGCCCGTGATAACTGCCTAAGGCTGTAGCGCCCGTATTCGGAAGATTACGCAACCCCTGGATGGACTCACTGGTGTACCCCACCAGTCCCTGCATGAATACATGATGGTGCTGATATTTTCCATACAGCACCATGCTCACACTCCCGATATTGGCCTGGCTACCGTCCGTATATCCCGTAGCAGGCAGGTTCAACAAAGTATGCACGTACCCCATCGCCACACCTGCCGTAAAGCCGTGGTGCCGAAAATCGGCGCCGCCATAGACGCCACCGCTTTGATCGGAGAACGCAGATATTCCGGCAGATCCAGTAGCATTACCGACGTCGCCTAATCCCTGTAACCAGAATCCGAATGGTGACCTGCCATTCTGTGTATTCTGATCCTGCGCACCGGGGACGGATAAATTGGCCAGTTGCCCTGACATGACGGTCCCCATGGAGTCCAACATGGTGTGCGCGATCACCGCACCTGCGGAACCTTTATCATGCGCAAACACCAGCGCATCTGCCTGCATTGTCATGTTGATTAATACGGTAGGAATATCTGCGTAAATCTGCCCGCCGAGATATGCCGGAGCGTCATTCATGCCCACTGGTCCAGGAGTGGCGGCCAATCGGATGCTGAGCCCGTTTTCGTTGGTCGCCAGATTGGGGGTAACATAGGCCGGAAATGGATCATAAACAGTTGTCGAGAATGCTCCCGTAATCCCCCCTCCCGCAGTCAGTATCTGGTACTGATCCCCGGCCACATAACTGGCGCCGGGATCCACTTGTATCAGCAATTTTCCGGCAATGTTGGCGGTGCCGGAAACGGCCAGCACATCATGCGCCGAAGGGGCAACCTCAATAGCCAGCGTACCATCAGCATTCTGTGTGTAGTTGCCGTTGATATGCAGGGTGCCGATGCTGCCACCGGGGAATACTGTACCATCATTGGTGACATTACCCACGACCGTACCATGGCCGCGCAAAACACCTCCTGAAGTCACGGTTACAGCACTATTCAGGGTGGCACCAGGGTGCGTGGCGTCACCGACTTCCAGCGTGGTCGGTGTCGTGGCGGTGGAAAAGCCAGACACGCCGCCGACCGTTGCGTGCCCCAGCGTATTGGAGGCGTTATCCAGGATCAGTGATCCACCACCGACTATCGTCAGTGGACCGTTCCCGGAAAAACGGCTATTTACCGTGTCGATATTGCCGTCCGTGTCTATAACACCCCCATTGCTGTTCACCGCAACGGGCAACGACAGGTTCAAGCCTTGCGTGGTGAGGAATGTGCCTCCATTCAACGTGATTACGCCATCACCCAAGGCATCGACGTTGTCGACACCGAGGGTGCCACCCGCAATCGTAGTGCCGCTTTGGTAGGTGTTGCCGCCGGTTAATGTAAGCAGGCCCGGCCCCTGTTGCCAGAGCATGCCATATCCACTGATGGTACCTGGAACCACAATGTTTCCGGCGCTATTGAACGCCAGCGCACCATTATCGACGACATTGCCCGGAAGATTCCCACCCATGCCCCCGCTGCCAATCTGAAGACTCGTATAGCCATTAATCGTGGTGCCTCCGGAATACGTGTTCGCTCCGGAAAGGATGGTGGTACCGCCTCCGGAGATTGTCAGGCCACCGGTTGAAGTGCCATTTGCGGGAATGAAATTCCCGGCAAAACGGTTGATGAAACCGGCATTGTTGATCGTTCCACCATTTTGTCCGATAAAAAAGGCGCGGCCATCTTGTAATGCGGCCGTGGTCAGGAATGTCCCGTTATTGAGGGTAATGTTACCACTACCCATTTCAGATTCAGCGCCAATAGCCAGGGTGCCGCCATTGCTGACAACAGTGCCGCCAGCGTAACCATTGTTGCCAGTGAGGGCCAAGATGCCAGAACCCTCTTCACGGACGCTGCCTGATCCGTTAATCATACCCGGAAAAGACACCTGTTCAGGCACATCAAAAACAATGGAACCGTTATCCAGAACATTGCCCAGAATACCGCTCTGACTATTGTCGCCATTACCAATCTGGAGCGTGGTACCCGACGTGATCGTGGTACCCCCTGTATAACTGTCCTCCCCGGTAAATAACGCTGTGCCGCCCCCGGTGACAGTGACACCACCATCGATTGTGCTGTTCATTGGTGTGAAGTTGCCGGCGAAGGTGTCCGTATAACCGTCCGTATTCAGAGTACCGCCGTTGAGGCCGATGAAGAACGCTTTACTATCCTGTAATGCCGAAGTCGTTTCAAAAGTGCCGCCATCCAAGGTGATATTGCCGCTGCCCAGCGCACTCTCGGCTCCCACGCCCAAGGTGCCACCCGTAACCAGGGTGCCGGCGGTATAACTGTTGCTGCCGGTCAAATACAAAGTGCCAGGTCCCTGTTGCCATACGATGCCCAGGCCACTGATCTGACCCGGAAAGGTGACATTGCCGGAGCGATGAAATGACAAAACACCGTCATTGAGAATGTTGCCAAGAATACGGCCCGTGCTACCACCATTGCCCAACTGTAATAGGGTGGAGTCTTCAATATAGGTGTTTCCGGCATAGGTATTGTTCCCGGTCAGCGTCACACTACCGCCCCCGACCACGAATAATCCCCCATTACCTGAAAAAGTACCATTGAATGTATCGGCATTTCCTGCCGTATCAATGGTTCCGCCATTGCGGATCTCCTGTACGGTGCTGGCGTTCGCCGTACCGTTGACCCATGCCTGCCCGTTCGCGTTGAGCACATAGGGTCCATTGCCAATCTCGGCCGTGTTCGGGGCGCCATTGCTGTTCACCAGTCCGAAGTAGTCCGAAGAAGTGCCGAAATAATCGACGCCATTGATCGTTGCGTGATTCATGTCGTTGAAGAGTGCCATAGCGAGACTGCCAAAGACGCCCTGCTGCTGTAACTCAGGAGAAACCTGCAAGATTTCGGCATAGGCCTTGGCAGCGATCGCCGACCAGTTTGCGGTATCGCCTGCTGGCGTGTACGGATTCATCATCATGTACCCGAGCAATAACGGTTTGCCATAGGTCGCTTGCAGATAGCGGGAAAAGGCGATAACCCTACCGGCTATGGTGCTCATACCCTCCTGCTGAGGGCTGACCACCGCGCCACCGGTAACTGCGCCACGCATTTCCTGAAATGTGATGAAATTCAGGTATGGCGCGGCGACGCTCAGGGATGGATAAAAGCTGGACCATTGGGACGCGTTTTCGGTGCTGCCGCTATAAACGCCGAAGTCTCCGACGCCAGCACTGGTGAGAATAGTCAGGCCAGGATGCTGGGCATGTTGAAGAATCTGTGCAGCCTGGGCGAGCCATGCCCCGAATTGCGCCTGATTACCTACCCCAGGGACATTGAACTCAGGTTGAATCACTACGGACACGGTACCACTCAGCGTGGACAGATAGTTAGCGAGCAGTTGGGTGTTTGCCAACCACGCTTGCGCATTTTGCTGCACATAACCCCAGGCACCTGAACCCATGGAGCCCAGGTCACCCAGGTAATAATCAAACAGGATGGGTACGGAACCCTGTTGCATAGACTTTTGCATGCCTGCCATCCAGTTGGCCTGCCAGCCTTTGGTGAGCCATATGCCGAGCGCCTTGTTGTTGCTGGGGAATTGCATTTGTTGCAGGAGGGAAGGCGTACTCACATAGGTATTACCGACCGTATTCAACGTCATACTGTCGCCGACCCCAAAGCAGTAGGCGCCCCCGCAAAGAGAGGTCAAGGCGGCGGGTGGAACACCCTGATCCAGCGCAATGTTGTTATCGATCGTCATGCTGCCGGAAGTACGTAGCGCCCCATTTTGCAGGTCGAGCAACCCGCTACCCAGACCAGAGCCAGCGGCAATATCCAGAGTGGAGGCATTGACCACGATCCCGGCATTACTGGTGTTGCCTGCGCCAGCCATGACCGTACCACCACCACTGATGAGCTGTGGCGTGGCCGTGGCGGCACATGGGAAGCACAACAATGGGAACATAAGCTGACTACGTACGATTAAACGTACGGCATGCGCCAGATTAAATGTTACGGGCCGATCTGGGGTGCCGCCGGACAGGTAATTATAATTACTGTTTGATGGCATATTAGATAGCCCTTGCTTAATGATTACCATAAAATACATCACTACGCTGATTTATATAGATATTATCATGTCACAATTCAATATATAAGCATATATATGTGCCATTGATGTACTATGTTATGTATCAGACACAACATGGTCAATAATTATTTCGACTTGATTCTTGGCCAATTTCAATAGCTGAAAGCATTGCCGCATGGATTATATATCAGAATTTTATATCACATAAAAAGTAACATAATGATATGCATTGAAAATGCAACTGGTCGAACCTGTCCCCGAGTTCGACAGTTCATCGGCAAAAATCGCCTATTTCGTAATGCTGCCCCAGCATTCACAGGGGCTTCAGCGTCGATTTTCTAAAACTTCAGTCAGTTGAATGCCGTGATTCAGGGCTTGATGAAGGTCAGCGGGCAGGCACCCGCCGCACCCCCAGTGTGTCAGTTTTAAATCGGCGTTGGCGAGCGGCGCAAGCCTCGTCCCGGCGGCCACCCCGGCTGGCTGCGCGTCGACTCCGTGCACCAGTGCGACCTGGACGGCATCAAGGGCCTCTACCTCATCAACGCCGTCGACGAAGTCACCCAGTTCCAGTTTGTCTGCGCCGTCGAGCGCATCAGCGAGCGCTTCCTCCTCCCCATCCTGGAGCACCTCATCCAGGCCTTCCCCTTCACCGTCCTCTCGCCCTACCTGAACTTCCACCGGCCCTGCTTCTTCCCGGAGGAATACCTCGACGCCAAGGGCCGCCTGCGCAAACGTTACCGCTACGAGGCCATGATGACGCCCTACGACAAGCTCAAGTCCCTGCCTGAGGCCAGCCAATTCCTCAGACCCGGCATCCGCTTCGCTGACCTGGATGCACAAGCCCATCGGTTCAGCGATAATGAAGCAGCCCGTCGCCTAAACGCGGCACGGGATAAACTGTTCCGTACCATTAACAAAGCCCTGACCCCGGTCGCTTGAGTAAACTCACTCAGCCCGCCTGTTCAGACTCATTTGTGGATTGGAAAGGACTCGTACTTTGCCAGGGAATCGCATAAAATCGACACGCCATGGCCGCCATTTATGGCAGGTCAAACAGCAACAACTCCGCCGCTTGTGTCGCTGTCACCGACAAGCCCGCGGAGCCGGAGATTGCATCTCCAGCA